>JBJEJD010000001.1:0-26898 GCA_051877705.1 Coprococcus sp.
CAACAAAGGACGCGGCCTGAAGATGTCCAGGGCATTCAAGCCGTTTTTCCTTGTTGTTCTGCCTGTGCTGATTTTGATTATTCTGATACAGGGGCTGATCTGACCGGGTGTCGGATGACGGTGCGCAGTTTCTCTGCTGCGGTTCGCCTCGGATCGCTCAGATAGATTTCGTGATGAAAGCGTCCCGATTCAAAATCCGGCATATAGCCCTGACTCATGGCATAATCATCCATCATGCGTATGGTGGCCGGTTCACTGTCATAGTTGCCGATATGCATACACTGGACACATGTACCTTCTTTGTAGGTGAAATATTCCACCTTTGAAAAATCAGCTTTCTTTTTAGCTGTTGCTTCCTGAATAGCCCAGTCAAATTCTTCTTTTGTGACAAATTCCGGCAGCCGGATCATGGCGATCCACTGGAAGGTCTCTTTGTGGGCATAGTCAACACCCTGAATGTTCTGTTGCCACCAGAGTCCTTCCAGTGGCGGCACCACATAGGAGAAATAGCCGTCGATCTGATGGCTGCCTTTATAACTCATTTTGATGGTAAAAGCAATGCCATAGAGCATGCTCATGGCAGCTTTATATTCACCTTCCGGGTCGTTGGGATCGCCTTTTCCTCTGACGGCAATATAGTTCATCTCCGGGATATCGATGATGCCCGGCTTTTTCGGAGGCAGATAGAATTCTTTGTATTCCTTTTTATAGTCAAATGCCATATTTATATTCCTTTCAAATTATGTATTCGTTCTGTTATGGTTTTCTCAAAAGCTCCATCGGATAGCTGAGGGTCTCTGGTGTTTCTCCAGATGTCACATGGAAGCTGCTCACAGCCTATACAACTGACAAGCTTTTTCTTTTGAACAGCGCATGCATAGATCGGACAGGCTTTGCCTTTCGGGGCATGAAATACCTTGCCCTGACGGGTGTTGCAGCCCTGACAAAGAGAACCATAGCAGCTGCATTTCTCACATTCTGTACCGCAGCAGCTGAGACATAGAATCTCTCTCTGGCGTTTCTTGCTGAAGCCTCCAAGGACAAGTCTGTAGGATTCGTCCAGCATGTCCTTTAGCAGGTCATCGGGCACCTGACCATCGGGTTTGATGGAATTCCAGTGGACTTTATTGGAATAATAACCCGGGATAATGTCCTCATATTGCTGACGCATAATCTCACCCCTCATGGGTTCCAGCTTCAAATTGATATAATAGGGTTCATTCTGATCGTCAAGACAGACAGCAGCAAACATTTTGCCGCCGATATGATAGCGGATCCAGTTCCAGTCAGGCTGGAGATCTTTTGTTACACCTCTTTTACCAAGCAGATATTCATCTAACCAGATATATCTCATGTTGTTTCCTCCTGTGAATAATTTTTTCTCATATTTTCTATGATGGTTAACATTTCCTCCCTGATATCCGGTGGTTCCAGCAGTGTCACCTGATCGGCAAATGACATCAGCCAGGAGAGCAGGTTTTCTTTGCTCGTATAATCGGCTTGAAAGAGAAGCTTTCCGTCGGGCTGTTCTATAAAACTGGCGATGCCGAATTCCTCCACCAGCCTCCATTTGCAATGGGATTCAAAGAGAGCTTTGACACTGATGCCTCCGGGAAATATCTGTTCATTGTCAAGCTCCGGCAATGGTACATTTCTTTTTTGGAAACTGTGCTCTGTCAGCTTCAGCTGATCCATCCGGTTCAACTTGAACAGCCGGAAAGCATTCCGGGTAAAGCACCATCCCCATACATACCAGCTGGACCATCTGAAAATCAGATAATAGGGTTCGATACTTCTCTGGCTTTCACCACCAGGGGCAAAATACCGGAAAGATATGACAAACCGACTGTCGATGGCGTTTCGTATCAGTTCGATTTTGGGAGCGAGGGAGTCTTTGTACCATGAAGAGAGATCAATTAAAACAGACTGGTTCCCCACCATGAAATCAGAAGAGCCGACAGACAATTTCTCCATCAGCTGTCCGTAACGATTGGTTCCGTTGACACTGTCCAGGCTCCGGAGTCCGGCGAGGATGTCCTGCATCTCCGTGCCAGTCAGAAGCGTCCGGTCTATCCGGTAATTTTCCATGATGGAGATACCTCCGTTGGCTCCCTGTCTGGTAACAATGGGGATTCCGGCTTTGCACAGATCTTCAATATCACGATTGACGGTCCGCCTGGAAACCTCAAATCGTTCAGCCAGTTCCGGCGCTGTTACAGTATCCTTTTGTAATAGTATGGATAATATTCCAATCAGTCGGTCAATCTTCATAAAAACTCTCCTGCTGAATGATATGTTCTAGTATAACAGCCTTAACAGGACAACAGTGTGTCATGTATATCATTGTAATATCTTCTGTAAAATAGATTCTGATTATATTTTATCAGATTGGTAATATATAGACCAGTTATTTAATAGAGAATTATTTGACATAAAAAAGAGAAGTGTATATACTATGTATATACTAAAATATAGGAGGAACGAGAATGATTACGCAGGTTAAGGCATGGGGGAATAGTCAGGGAATCCGACTTCCAAAAGATCTGATGGAAAGTATAGGGATTCGGTTGGATGATTTTATTAACATAGAGATACAGGGAGACAGTATACTAATAAAAAAGGTTTTTAAACATAAAACATTAGAAGAAAGAGCGGCTGAATTTGGCGGACAGCTGGGGCCATATGAAGAATTTGAATGGGATGAACCCGTAGGGAGGGAGCAGTGGTAGGATGGAAATGCCATTTGAACAGGGAGACATTATGGCTGTAGAGAAAATAAAAGGACCGGTACTGGTCGTGAGTAAAAACTTTTTCAACCAGTCGGAGCAGGCAATTGTCTGCCCAATTATAAAAAATGCAGATCCGGATCCTTTGCATATAACAATCTGTACAAAGGAAGTTCAGGGTATTGTTTTATGTGAGCAGATGAAGCTGATGGATTTACGTTATCGGGGATATAAAATAATATCAAGAATTCAATATCCTGATATCATCAATATTACAGATGCAATTCAGGCTATATTTGATTATTAGGGACAGCATGAGAAATGATGCTGTCCCGTTTTAAATTCATCAGTTTTTTATTCCAGTTCAAAGGCGCCGGTGTAGAGCTGATAGTAGACACCTTTTTGGGCAATCAGTTTTTCGTGATTGCCTCTTTCTATGATACGGCCGTGGTCGAGTACCATGATTACGTCGGAGTTCTGGACGGTGGAGAGGCGGTGGGCAATGACAAATACGGTTCTTCCTTTCATCAGTTTATCCATACCGTCCTGAACGAGGGCTTCTGTACGGGTGTCGATGGAAGAGGTGGCTTCATCAAGGATCATAACCGGTGGATCGGATACGGCGGCGCGGGCAATGGAGATCAGCTGTCTCTGCCCCTGGGATAATCCACTGCCGTCACCTTTAAGAACTGTCTGATATCCTTGTGGCAGCATACGGATGAAACCATCTGCGTTGGCCAGCTTTGCGGCGGCGATACAGTCTTCATCGGAAGCCTCGGGATTACCATAGCGGAGATTTTCCATGACTGTACCGGTGAACAGATTAACATCCTGAAGTACCACTCCGAGAGAACGACGCAGGTCAGCTTTTTTGATTTTATTGATATTGATACCGTCATAACGTATTTTACCGTCTGCGATATCATAAAATCGGTTGATCAGATTGGTGATGGTGGTTTTGCCGGCGCCGGTTGCACCGACAAAGGCAATCTTCTGTCCGGGTTCGGCATAGAGTGAGATATCATGCAGGACCTGTTTTTCCGGCACGTATCCAAAATCGACACTATCAAAAACAACACGGCCTTCAAGTTTTGTGTAAGTGGTTGTTCCATCATGATGCGGATGTTTCCAGGCCCATATTCCGGTGCGTTCCGGTGATTCAACAATTGCATCGTTTTCTTCTCTGGCATTGACAAGAGTAACATAGCCGTCATCGGTTTCAGGTTCTTCATCCATAAAGGCAAAGATGCGGGAAGCGCCTGCGAGGGCGGTTACAATGGAGTTAAACTGATTGGATATCTGGGATACAGGATTCGTAAAATTTCTTGACAGTGTGAGAAATGATGCAATCATGCCAAGGGTTAGTGTGCCGGTGCCTGCAAGCCCAATATTAGTTGTGCCTTTAATAGCCATGTATGCACCAAGAATAGCGATGATGACGTACTGCACATAGCCGAGCGCGTTCATCATTGGCATCATGGAATTGGCATAACCGTTGGCATTTGCTGCGCTTATAGCCCAGTTCCTGTTTTTCTCCTGCAGTTCCCGGATGGTTTTTTCCTCGTGGCAGAATACTTTAATTACTTTTTGACCGTTTATCATTTCTTCAACATAGGCATTGACATCTGCGAGTGTTTTCTGCTGCATAATAAAAAAAACACCAATTTTTTCAGTGATGGTTTTTACGATCTGGAGAATAATAAACATGACCGCAAGGGCAATAAGTGTCAGCCAAAGGCTGATATACAGCATACATACAAAAACAGCTGCAATAGTAAATATCGAAGAGATAAGCTGGGCCATGGACTGGGCAATCATCTGGCGCAGTGTGTCTGTATCATTGGTGTAAAGACTCATAATGTCACCGTGGGTCCGTGTATCGAATTGACGGATCGGCAGCCGCTGCATTTTTTCAAACATATCATCACGGATTTTTTTGAGGGTGCCCTGGGCTATTGTGACCATGATACGATTGTATAATAATGTAGAGAGGACACCGATTATATAAATAATGCCGATTATGATCAGAGCTTTTAAAAGTCCGGTAAATACAGGACTGCTTTCACCAAGCAGGGGAACAATATAATCGTCGATAAGGACCTGCAAAAACAGAGAGGAAGCGGCACTTGCTACGGCACTGAGAAGAATGCAGACAACAACGCAGATCAGCTGGCCTTTGTATTCTTTCATATAGGAGAACAGTCTGCCGAGGGTTTGTTTATTCATTGTGATTCTCCCCTTTCTGCTGAGATTCATATACTTCACGATAAATGTTGCAGGTCTTCAAAAGTACCTGATGTTTGCCCACAGCAGCAATCTTTCCATCATCAAGAACAACGATCTGATCTGCATGCTGTACAGAGCTTACACGCTGTGCGATAATTATTTTTGTTGTGTCAGGTATAAATTCTGCAAATGATTTTTGGATCAATGCATCGTTTTTTGTGTCTACCGCGCTGGTGGAATCGTCCAGAATCAGTACTTTTGGCTTTTTCAGGAGAGCGCGGGCAATACAAAGCCGCTGCTTTTGACCGCCTGAAACGTTGGTGCCTCCCTGCTCTATATAGGTATCATACTGTTTAGGAAAGGTCTGAATAAATTCATCGGCACAGGCGAGGCGGCAGGCCTGTTTGATTTCTTCATCGCTGGCATTCTCATTGCCCCATCGAAGATTTTCATTGATGGTGCCGGAAAAGAGCTCATTCTTTTGCAGTACCATTGCAACTGAGCTGCGCAATGTGTCAAGATCATAATTTCTCACATCAATGCCTCCGAGAGTAAGGCTGCCGCCTGTTACATCGTAAAGCCGGGGGATCAGCTGAACAAGGCTGGATTTGGAGGAACCTGTCGCTCCAATGATTCCCACGGTTTCGCCCGAAGCAATGGAGAGATTGATCTGATCCAGAACTTTTTTGTCTGCTTTGGAAGCGTATACAAAATCAACATCTTTAAAACAGATGGATCCATCCCGGACAATTTTAACGGGATCAGGGGGATTGGCTATGTCTGTTTTTTCCTCCAGCAGTTCTGCAATTCGGCGGGCAGAAGCAAGAGAGATCGTGATCATGGCAAATACCATGGAAAGCATCATTAAACTCATCAGTATCTGTGTGGCATAGGAAAATAAAGCTGTAAGATCGCCGGTAGTGAGACCGAGGGCGGCATTGTTGCCACTGCTTATAATGGCTCTGGCTCCTATCCAGGAAATAAGTATCATACAGGCATACATAAAAAATTGCATGATGGGTGAATTAAATGCGAGAAGACGTTCACCTTTTGCAAAATCAATATAAATATTCTCTGAAATTCCCTTAAATTTTTCAATTTCATAATTTTCCCGGTTGAAAGATTTCACGACACGGATACCTCGGACGTTTTCCTGTACCACATTATTCAGCTTGTCATAGGTGCGAAAAACTCTGTTAAATACAGGATTGACTTTTCTTATGATCAGAATGAGCAGCAGGGCCATTATTGGTATGACAGCAAGGAAGATCCAGGCGATGGTGCGGTTGATGCGGAAAGATACGATCATGGAAAATATCAGCATCACAGGTCCGCGGATGGCCATACGAATCAGCATCTGGTAGGCATTCTGGATATTTGTTACATCTGTAGTAAGCCGGGTTACAATTGATGCAGTAGAAAACCTGTCGATGTTGGAAAATGAAAAAGTCTGCACATTGTCATACATATCCTGCCTCAGATTGGCAGAAAAACCGACTGCAGTACGGGCGGCGATATGTGCGGCAAATACTCCGGTGATAAGCTGGAAAAATGCAAAAATAAGCAGGATAATGCCGTATTTCCACACAGCTTCCGTATTGCCGGGGGCGATACCATAGTCGATAACACCGGCCATACAGAGGGGGATGAGAATTTCAAATGCTGCTTCGAGTATGGAGAGTAAAATTGTTATCAGAGAGCCTTTTTTGTATTCACGGAGACTCCCTATCAGCGTTTTGATCATAAATCTGCTCCTTTCTATGTAGCATGCTACACATTGCGCCTGAATAAGAGCCGGATCAACCGGCTTCGTTATTCAAGGTTATTATAGATGACTGTCAGCATTCTTCTGAGATGTTCGACATCATCATCAGAAAGAGAAGTAAGCATCTTCGATTCATTGGCGAGGATCCGCTGTTCCATATCGAGCCCCATCGCCTGTGCCTGTTCAGTCAGCTGTACGATTTTGTTGCGTTTATCGTTCGGGTCGATCCAGCAGGTCACATGTCCGTTCTGTTCCATACGGGATACGATACCAACGATAGTTGGATGAGAGACCTCCATAAAAAGCTCGATCTCTTTTTGCGTGGCTTTGCCGCCTTTTTTATGTAAAAAGGCGAGAACACGACTCTGGGACAGGGTGAGATTGTATCGTTTCAGGTCTGCATCCGCTTTGATCTTTAGCTTGTCATTAATATTTTTGATAAAATATCCAATATCCTTCTTTGGAATGATCATGCACCTCCTTAATAGTGTAGCATGCTACATATTATATCAGATGAATATAATTGTGTCAAGTGAAGATGATGAGACGGAAGAAAAGAGAGAGCAGAAGCAAGAGTTCAGCCTTCTGGTTTTCTGAGGCACAGTTTTCAGACAGAAATCTGCCGTAATTGTACTGTCAGATGAACAAGGGCTGAACTGCATGCTTCTATAAAAATGTTTAATGTTGATGAAGATATTTTTCCCTGGTGGCCATTCCGCCCCGGATATGTCGCTCGGATTTATTGATATCCAGCACCTTTCTTGCTTCCGAGGCCAGTGATGGATTGATCTGAATCAGCCGTTCAGTCACATCCTTATGTACTGTGCTCTTACTGATGCCAAATTTGCTGGCCGTCTGACGTACTGTGGCCCTGGTTTCAATGATATAATGGGCGATATCAACTGCCCGCTCTTCAATATAATCTTTCACAAGAATAAGCCTCCGAAGATGCTCCTTTTTACAATGTATGCGAAGATGCTGCCGGCTATGAATCAGACCTGTGTCTGCTGAAATCGGGGATTTTAGCACTCTGATGCTGTAATTAATTATAATTGACAATAAAAATATGTGGGGATATAATGATAATAGTTAAGCGTTTCTTACGAGAATTGAGAAGAAACGCTTTTATCTTATAGAGAGGGATTTTTGGAATATGCGTTTTGAAGATATGATTTATGAGCGGGTGACTTATGAGGAGATTGAGGAGCGTTATGAGGCACTTATCCGGGAATTAAGAGCGGCTGCCAATGAGGCAGACTGTTTGGCTGTATTGAAGAAGCGTTATCAGCTGTACGACGATATGACACCGATCGATTTGTGCTATGTACGTCATGATATGAATGTGAATGATCCATTTTATGCGGAAGAGCAGAGATATTATGATGAGATAGGGCCGAAGATAACGGCTTTATCCATGAAGTTCGACAAAGAACTGACAGAGTCTCCTTTTCATCCGTATTTTGAGAAGATAATGGGTTCCCTGGCTTTTTCTGTTATGAAAGGCAATCTGGAGGGTTTTGACGGTAAGACGATATCGCTGGAGCAGGAGGAGAACGCCCTGACCAGCCGATATAGTCAGCTTGTAGCTAACGGAAAAGTGAACTATAATGGCGCCCAGGTCAGCCGCGGCAGCCTG
Organism: Coprococcus sp.; assembly: GCA_051877705.1. GTDB lineage: Bacteria > Bacillota > Clostridia > Lachnospirales > Lachnospiraceae > Coprococcus_A. The sequence goes on from JBJEJD010000001.1 coordinate 8,354, forward strand.
GCATTGGAGCAGCAGTCATCGGACAGAGAAGTCAGGCGCTGCGTTCATGAGGCTATTGCCCGGTCATGGGAGGATCAGAGAGATCAGCTGGAAGATATTTATGACAGTCTCGTTAAAAACCGTGATCAGCAGGCCAGGATTCTGGGATATAAGAATTATGTGGAACTCAGCTATCTGCGAATGAACCGAATCGGTTATACACCGGAGGATGTGGCATGCTTCAGGGAGCAGGTAAAGAAGTATGTTGTCCCTATTGCGGGTGTTTTACATGAGAATCGGAAAAGACGTCTTGGGCTGGAGCATCTGTATAGTTTTGACGGCAGATTATTCTTTTTGAACGGCAATCCGGTTCCGTTGGGAGATGACCGGTTCTGTATCGACATGACCGGGAAGATGTTTGGCAGTATTTCCGGTGAAACAAAAGAATTTATAGATTTTATGCTGGAAAACGGACTTTTTGATGTGGAAGCCAGGGATGGTAAGAATGTTGGCGGATACTGTACACAATTTGAGGCTTATCGTTCACCTTTCATTTTTGCTAATTTTGATGGTACCAGCGAGAATGCTTATATTATGAGCCATGAGGGAGGCCATGCATTTTATTTTTATTTGAAACGAAATGAAGAGATACGGGAGCGCGACAGTTATACATCAGAGATGGCTGAGACCCATGCCATGGCCATGGAATTTTTTGCTGCTCCGCATATGGAACTGTTTTTTGGTGAGAGGGCAGAAGACTACAGGAAGATGCATCTGGAACAGGCGGTCTCACGTATCATTTATCAATGCCAGCAGGATGAATTCCAGCAGATTATTTATGAACATCCCGAGCTTACCAGACAGCAGAGGAATGAAGTCTGGGTGCGTCTGGAACAGGCGTATTATCCTTACAGGGAATATACGGAGGAAGAAAAGCTGAGAATTGGATTTCGCTGGCAGCAGATTCCTCACTTTTATTACTGGCCGTTTTATGCCATTGATTATGCGCTGGCACAGGTATGTGCTCTGGAGTATTATCAATGGATAGACAAGGATCCGGATGGAGCCTGGAAGAGTTATCTGACATTTTGTAATGCTTCAGGGAATATGAATTTTCCTGAGGCAATCAATGCCGCCGGGCTTGCGAATCCTTTTGAAGAAGAGGGACTGCGGAACCTGATGGAATGGCTGCAGATGCGGCTTTCATCATAAGGCGTAAAAAGTGACGGTCTGTCACATTATTTTAAATGTAAAATAATGTGACAGACCGTTTATTCATTCGTCTGTTTAATTCATTTTCCTTTTCCTGCATTTATAACCAATGGTACAGATTATGATTGCCAAAGCACCAATCATAATGATAAATAATACAACAGGCTGCGTATTATCGCCGGTTTTAACTACATTCTGTCCGGTTGTATTTTTATCATCCGGTTTCACAGTTGATTCCGAATTATCTGTTTCATCTGGTTTATCAGTTTCATCCGGGTTCACATCTTTTGAAGGCTGAATTGTATAGGTGGTCCATCCTCTTGAGAAACCGATCCACATTCCGTCAGCATCCTCATCGCCGCCTTCCGGTACATACCACAGCCAGCCGTCAATATCATTAGGAACTGTTTCTGCAAGCACATGGTAGGTTCCGGCTTCGGATGGTGCGCCGTCCAGCTGAACATCAGGCTTTCCATTGCTGTCAGTGTAATAGGTCAGCTGCAGCGGTACATCAGCCAGTTCTTCAGAACCATAATATACATGGAAATAAGAAGTCAGGTCATAAGCGGTACCATCTTCTGTAAAGCTTTCATCATATGCCCGGCTGATAATGACAGGAGAGTAATCATAATACATAGCGTCTAATAATTCCAGACGCTGTACGGCCTTTTCGTCATCGGTCTCTGCCCGGTAACCGACTTCACTCAGTACAAGATGATTCAGCAGTTCTCTGGCTGTATATTCCATACCGTTTTCGTCAGGTACAGCAAAAATTGTATAGAAATAAGCGTATGTTTCGTAATCATAATAATAAGTTGAGCTTTCTGCTGCCTCTTCGTCATTGACAATAATAATGCACGCATCATAGTATGGATTGATGTCATAACCAAGACTGGTGGCAATATCGGTTGCGTCATAGGAAGGAACGATGGCGCCATTTTCATCATAGGTCAGCTTGAAGAAGGTGTCTTTTGCTTCGGTTCCTATACCTGATTCATTGGAAATGGAATTAACCGCGGTAAAGTTGAAATAAAGCTTTGTTTCTTTAAATGGTTCTGCATCAAGAATCTCATCTGCAAACTTACCGGCCAGATCCAGGAATTTATCCTGTTCTTCTTCTGTGAAACCTTCACCGTAGATCAGAACATTCATGTTGTTCCCGTAACTTGATGCACCATAGTAACGGCTGTCATTATTGTCTACAATATTGGATGTTTTAAAGGAAATCATGTAATCGACAGATTTTTCTCTCAGAACATTATAGTCAGTGTCATAAACGGTAATGGTTACTGTATAATTACCCGGATCTGTCGGTCCTTCAGTTGACTGATATTCTTTTTCATCCAGATATACTCCATTGTAGCTGTCATATCTGCAATAGTATACATCATAGATATCCCTGCTGGCATCCCTTGTATCAGAAGATACGGAGCCTTCGTACCAGTCCTCGGCATACATATAGCTTTCGTACCAGTCATAAACATAATAGGTGTAATACTGATAACCCTCATAGCTGATGCCGATCGTAAATGGATCCTCATTCGCAGATTCTACACTGAAATTCAATGCAGAAGGTGTTCCATCCTGTGCCTTGGAGCTGATATTCATGGAAATGGAAACGGAATTGATCGTATATGTTCCTTCTGCTGAGCAGGCTGTATAAATTTCATTTCCCGCAAATTCCGCACGTACAGTATATGTACCGGCCTCAGATGGAATACCATCAACCACATTGCCCTCAGAATCATAGTAGATGAGAGTCAGTGCATCTCCCAGCGCATCACCGGTAATCTCATTGGACCCTCTGCGCAGTATGAAATATTCATGCATGTCTTTGGCTTCGCCTGACATGAATTCATCAGCATAGGTCTGGAAGAAAAGCTTTGTTATATCAGAATCTCTGCAGAAGGCTTTTCTCAGTTCTTCTTTACAAACCTCACAGAATGGATAATCTGTACCGAGATACTGCATCTTACATGCAGTGTGTGGAATGTACCATCCGCAGTCAACACCGCCCCAATCGTAGACTCCGATACCGTTTTTACCGATAAAACGTGACCATCTGACCTTCTCAGGGTCGGATTCCTGTGTAAGGTTTGCCTCTTCGCTCTCATAGCCAGGAGAATAGTATTCATCTGCAAGGCCGGCGATAGTATGTCCAAGTTCATGGAGCATCATTTCCAGAGATTCAGTGTTCAGGGAAGCAACGCAGTAATCGCCGCCGCTTCCGCCATAGGTGGTGGAATTAACGATATAGACATTGTAGTCAGCTGAAGGAAGGTATTCTTCTTTTAAGGCTTTACCTTTTGCCTCTCCTTCTTCAGAAAGTGTCAGAAGACGCTGCATACCATAGGACCAGAAAGCAGCGCCGAAATAAGTGTCACAGGTATCTGCTTCAGCTTCTTCCTGAGATCCGGCTTCATCACCGCGGGCGCCTGATTCATTGGAAACGACACCCAGTGCATAAATTTTGAACACATCCGTAAATTCATCAAAAGGTGAACATGTCATCATATATTCGGAAGTTTTTGCAGCTTCTTCATAGAATGTATCCTGTTCATCGGCTGTAAAACCGTCACCCATGATCAGAAGAACCAGAGCATCTTCATCTGCCAGAGATTCTTCTCCGTATACCAGTTCCAGTTCACCGATTATATTCTCATCTTCGGGCTGGTTTTCTGTTTCTTCAGGAGTATCTGTCGAATCTGTTTCTGTTTCTGTCTCTTCTTCAAATACGGTTTCGGCGGATTCTGATTCTCCTTCAAATACAGTTTCAGATGCTTCTGTTTCTTTTTCAGATACGGTTTCGCCTGTTTCTGTATCTGTTAAAGCTTCAGTTTGCTCTGTTTCAGTACCATCCGATGCGTTCATTTCTTCTGTTGATATTTCGATTGTATTCTCCGGAGTAATCTCTGCCGCATTCACGGAAGGAACAGAAAGACCGGAAAATGCCAGAAGAAGTGCCAGCATAATGGCGGTGGTACGCATAAGCTGTTTTTTCATATTCATTTTAACTCTCCCTTCATATAAATAAAACGAGGGAGGTTCTGCTGATGAAAACTTCCTCGTTTTTATTTTATTATTGCAGAAGGACTGTGATTTTGCAATCGTTTTTGAAGCAACCGTTTATTTTTGTGAAATGTGTTGTATATTTTTAAGAATACTTGTGTATTTTGATGCGGTACAGTGATGAAGATTTGTCATGTCACCCATTAGAAAATGGCATATTATGGAACTTTGGATCTGCATAAAAGTTTGTAATGTCAGGATGAATAAATGTACTTTGACTTTGGAACGGAGGGAATGGTATGTTAGGTCTGTAAAAATGAATCCACATATTGAGGAGGAAGATAATATGAGATTAAAAGACACCGGTCTGACTGTAGAGGATATTAAAGATAAAGTCAGCAAATACATGATTGAGACTTATGAGCGTTTTGATTTTCTGGCGGAGACAGCAAAAGACCAGTATTTATACGATGAGAACGGGACAGCATATCTCGATTTTTACGCAGGTATTGCTGTTAATTCCGCGGGCAGCTGTAATGAGAAGGTGGTAATGGCTGTTCAGGATCAGGTGGCAGATATTATGCATACTTTTAATTATCCGTATACAATTCCTCAGGCTCTGCTGGCTGAGAAGATATGCACAACGATTGGGATGGATAAGATTTTCTTCCAGAATTCCGGTACGGAAGCCAACGAGGCCATGATCAAGATGGCAAGGAAGTATGGTGTTGAAAAATATGGTCCGGATAAATATCATATTGTAACAGCATCCATGGGCTTCCACGGCAGAACCTTCGGTTCCATGTCAGCAACCGGACAGCCGGATAACGGGTGTCAGATTGGTTTTGGTCCTATGACAGCAGGCTTTTCCTATGCGGAATACAATAATCTTCAGGCATTTAAGGATGCATGCACGGAAAATACCATTGCCATTATGATCGAGCCTGTTCAGGGCGAGGGCGGTGTACATCCTGCTACACAGGAATTTATGAAGGGGCTTCGTGAATTTTGTGATGAGAGGGGGATGCTTTTACTCATTGATGAGGTGCAGACTGGCTGGTGCAGAACAGGTAAAGTGATGTCTTTTATGCATTATGGCATTAAACCGGATGTCGTATCCATGGCGAAGGCTCTGGGAGGCGGTATGCCGATCGGCGCTATCTGCGCGTCTGCTGAAGTGGCTAAAGCATTTAACCCGGGATCTCATGGTACCACTTTTGGCGGTCATCCTGTTTCCTGCGCGGCAGCTCTTGCACAGGTAGGTGAACTTCTGGATCGGGATCTGGCAGGCAATGCTGAAAAAATGGGCAATTATTTTATGAAAAAATTAGAAACACTTCCTCATGTTAAAGAAGTCAGAGGGCAGGGACTGTTGATTGGTGTGGAATTTGATGACAGTATTTCAGGTGTGGATGTTAAACATGAATGTCTGCATCGTCATTTACTGATTACAGCCATAGGAGCCCATGTTATTCGTATGATTCCGCCTCTTATCATTACCAAAGAAGACTGTGATAAGGCGGTGGAGATCATCCGCGAGTCTGTAGAAGCTTTATACTAAGTTATGTATTCGGAGGAGATTATGAAAGAATTTACTTTTTCAATTCCACAGAATATTATTGTCGGGAGAGGGAGCCTTGCAAGGCTGCCTCAGATAGCTGCTGAACTGGGAGGAACTCATGCCTTTATTGTATCGGATCCGTGTCTTGAGCAGATGGGCACTGTCAGGCGCTGTGCGGATGCGCTGGAAGCAAAGGGAATCAGAACAGATGCTTTTACGAAGACAGAGGCCAATCCTTCAGTAGAGACCGTTGAACAGGCAGCTGCAGCATTTAAAGAAAGTGGAGCGGATTTTCTGGTTGCGGTTGGGGGTGGCTCACCTATGGATGTGGCAAAGGCTGTCGGTGTTGTGGCAAAATATGGCGGCAGTATAACAGAATATGAAGGCGGCGGAAAAGTACCGGGTGATATTATTCCACTGATTGCTGTCCCGACTACAGCCGGCACAGGCTCCGAGGTAACGGCTTTCTCTGTTATCACAGATCACAGCCGTAATTACAAATTAACAGTTTTCAGTTATAAACTCATTCCGGATTATGCTATTCTTGATGCGGAGCTTTTGACTACAGCTCCGTCGTCCGTAGCGGCCGCATGTGGTGTGGATGCCATGATCCATGCGCTGGAGGCTTATATCTCCAGAGATGCATCACCATTTTCTGATGCGATGGCAGAGAAGGCACTGGAATTGATTGGCAGAAATATCCGGCCTTACGTGGCAAATCGCAATAATATTGAAGCAGCGGGTGCCATGGCAGCTGGCTCTCTCTTTGCAGGAATTGCTTTTTCCTGGGCGAGACTTGGCAATGTTCATGCTATGAGCCATCCTGTCAGCGCATGGTTTAATGTGCCCCATGGTGTGGCTAATGCTATTTTACTGCCGAACATTGTGGAGTATAACGCTCTGGCAGATCAGGGAAAATATCAGAAGATTTATCAGTATATCAGCAGAGAGTCTGCAGTTGCAGAAATGTTCACACCGCAGATGCTGGTGGAGGAACTGAGGTCACTGAACAGGGAGCTGGGCATTCCGGCATCCTTGAGTGAAGTGGGAGTCACGGAAGAACATTTTGAAGCCATGGCAGATGATGCCATGAAGAGCGGTAATGTGGCAGTGAATCCGAGAAGTACCACCAAAAAGGATATTCTAATGCTTTATAAGAAAGCACTGTAAAAGAAATGCTCCCTCAGGTCAGCTGAGGGAGCATTTCTTTTGTGAGATTCAGGAATTTGATGGCGGCAGGCGACATGTTTTCCCTGGATTTGACGGCGATGCCGAGAGTACGGTGAAAATATGGATCCAAAGGGTAGGAGGATATCTGATTTTCAAAGTTGCGGATAACAAGCTTTGGAAGAATGCTGATGCCAAGTTTATTGGAAATCATGGATATGATGGCATGGTCATCTTTGGAAGAAAATAGAATATTCGGTTCTACACCGGAAGTATTCAGGGCATAGTGAATATCATAATCTGTTCCCATGGCTGAAATGATGAAATTCTGATCTTTGAAATCAGATATCTTAAAAGCGCTTGAGTCAGGGATGGGATAATCTGTCGGCAGGACTGCCATCAGCGGATCTTCACACAGAGGGATGAATTCAAGCAGATTTATCTGTCGTTGGCTCACAAAGCCAAAATCGGCCAGATCCGCTTCTACCCATTCAACAATATCGTCAGTCCCCCCTTCCATCAGCTTAATATTGATATTCGGATAGATTTCTTTGAAACGGTGGATGATTTTTGGCAGCCAGTGGATAGAGATACTGGAAAAGGTGGCAATAGTTAGCTGACCTGTTTCCAGACCATTGATCTCATTAATGATTTGTTCCAGATTTTCATGCATGGCCAAAAGGGAGCGTACAGTTGGCAGAATCTGTTCTGCATTAGAGGTCAGCTTTACGCCCTGTTTTGTTCGGATAAATAAAGGAAATCCAACCTCTGATTCCAGAGACTTCAGGATATGGCTGACACCGGACTGGGTATACCCCAGACGCTCACCGCTTTTTGTAAAATTTTCTGTTTCTGCTACATCTGCAAATAGTGAACATTTTTTAATATCCATATAGCTTTCTCTTCCTGTTTATAAAAAACAAAAAAAGACGTCAGTGCACAAGCCTTAACGTCTTTGTTCAGGTATTCATAAGAGTAGTATACTCTATAGAAAAAATTATTGTCAACATATTTCCCATGAAGAAATAGCATGGTAGAAACAAGGAAATATCATGATAAAAAATGCTGAAAAACAAATCAGAAATGAGGAATTGTCATGTTAGAGGGATAAACCTTCATTTTACAAAAAAGAGCTTTGCCGATATAATCAAATCAAAGAAAAGCGGAGGAGTGAGAACGTGAGAAAAAAATTTCGTTTCCCTTTGAAGCAGCATATAGGCGTATCAGCTGCCCCAACAATCGTCGAAGGTGACAGAGTTGTTCGGGGGCAGCTGATTGCGTTTAAAAGGGAAAATCAGCTGGGAGCGAATATTCATGCCAGTGTGTCCGGTGTTGCAGCTGAAGTCAGTGATACTGAGATTGTCATATTGGCAGATGAAATACAGTCAGAAGAATATGAGTCGCTGAAAGGAGACAGCCCTCTGGCTCTCATTGAAGAGGCCGGAATCGTGGGGCTGGGAGGTGCCGGGTTTCCGACATGGGCCAAGCTTGCCGCACCTTTGCCGGCCGATGGAGCAGTTATTATAAATGCCGCTGAGTGTGAGCCGGTTCTTGGACATAATATTGCATCCATTGAAAAAAATCCCCGTCAGCTGATACGTGGTCTGCAGATTGCCATGGATGTGGCGAAGGTAAATCAAGGCATTATTGCCATTAAGGCTGTTCACAGTGAAGCTGTTGCCCGGCTTGAGGCGGCCCTTGATGACGGGCGCATCCGGGTATGCCTGCTTCCGGATATGTACCCCATGGGAGAGGAAAGGGCTGTTATCAGGGAGACGCTGGGAGTGCTTCTGGGTATTGAAAGCCTTCCGTCGGAAGCCCATGCCATTGTGATCAATGCGGAGACGGCCTGCAGGATTCAGGAAGCGGTTGACCTAAAAAAACCCCTGATAGATAAAAACATGACAGTGGCCGGAAAAATCAAAGGGAATGAGAATCTGATCAGGATATTTGAGGATGTTCCTATTGGCATGTCGGTGGAGGAGGTCTTTGAGATGGCAGGCGGTCTGGCAGAGGGATACGGCGAGCTGATCATGGGCGGTCCTTTTACAGGAAAGAGGACGGAAATTACACAGCCGGTCATCAAGACGACGGGCGGATTGATTGCAGCGGAATGCTTCATGAAAGGACCTGAGAAGCTTGGCCTGCTGGTTTGTGCCTGCGGTGCCGACCGGGAAAGACTTACTCAGATGGCCTGGAGCATGGGCTCTGAGATTGCAGGAGTGGAGTACTGCAAACAGGCTCATCAGGTTAAGAGCAGCCTGAAATGTGAGAATCCGGGCAGATGTCCGGGACAGGTGCAGAAGGTCATGGCGTTGAAAAAAGCGGGTGCCCAGGCGGTGCTTATCAGCAATTGCACCGACTGCTCCAATACGGTCATGTCCTGTGCACCGAAAATGGGGCTGCCGGTCTATCACTGTACTGATGGCGCTCTTCGGGCAGTTAATCATAAGTTGATCAGGAAGATACATTAATAAATGGAGGAAGAACAATGTCTATTACAAATGAAACCTTACAGCAGCATTTGAAGGATCCGGCAATCTTTTGCTGCCGAAGACAGAAGGGACTGGTCATCAGTGCCGCAGATCTGGAGGATCCGGCGCTTTTTGATGATATGGTGGAAGCGGGGCTTCTAAAGCTGAGTGAAGACGGGCTTAAGATCGAACAGGTCCTTGGGTCAACGCTGCTTCAGGATGTGGAAGCTTTGACACCGATTACACGGGATGTGCTGGACAAGATTAATGAAGAAGAGAAGGAAGGCGGTTCTGAGAAACCGGAAAAAGCGCCGGAAGCTGCGGGAAGAACCATTGCACCGGTGATAAGAACGAGAATGGGAGGCAATGGAATGATTCATATTGAAATTGGAAAAGCAGAGAAATTAGAAAATCTGGTCATGGATATTCCTGTATTTGCAGGTGCGCAGGCACCGGGACTGCAGGATACGGTGGATCCGGGGGAACCGGCAGCAGAAGAACCGGAAATCTGCCCGGTGAAAGAGAAAAAAGTCATTCGCACGCTGATCAAGAAACATATCAGGATCACCGATGCGGAGATTGGAACTGAGACATCTATCAGGGATGGAAAGATTACCATTGACGGAAGTATTATAGAAAAGGCGATTCTTGAAGATCCGCTTTGCAAGAGCATGGAGCTGTCTGTGATCAAACCGCATGAACGCCATATTTACACAGAAACGATCATGGATGTATGCCCGATCGCCACGAAGGTGGAGGGAGAGCTTGGAGAAGGCGTTACCAAGGTGGCGGACGGCGTTGTGTTTATGCTGACCGGTGTGGATGAAGACGGTGTGCAGGTGCATGAATTTGGCTCGTCAGAGGGCTATCTTGATGAAAAGATGTATTTTGGCCATCCGGGCTGTGCGGATGAAAATGATATTATTATCCGCTGTAATGTGGTGATCCAAAGACTTTCAGGTATGACAAGGCCGGGACCTTTTGCCGCACATAAGTGTCAGGATTATGTGATTCAGGCAGTGAGAAACGAGCTGAAAAAATATGACGGCGAGATCGTCAGAGAAGAAATCTGTGAGGATATCCGCAGACCTGGCAATCCGAGAGTCGTTCTGGTGAAGGAGATCATGGGACAGGGCGCTATGCATGATAATGTTATATGCCCGTCTGAACCATGCGGTATTCTGGGAGGTCAGAAAAATGTTGACTGCGGTAATGTGCCGATCATCCTGACGCCGAATCAGGTGCGGGATGGTTCTATCCATGCATTGACCTGTATCGGACCGGCTACGAAGGAAATGACACGCCATTATATCCGTGAACCTCTTGTAGAAGGGCTTGCGGCAGATGAAGAAATGGATCTGGTAGGTGTTATTTTCGTAGGCTCTCCACAGGTTAATGATGAAAAACTGTGGGTATCTGAAAGACTTGGATCCCTGCTGGAATCACTGGATATCGATGGATGTATTATTACCACGGAAGGCTTCGGCAATAATCATATTGATTTTATCCAGCATATCGGACAGGCAGGAAAACGCGGTATCCCTGTTGTGGGCGTATCCTTCTGCGCTTATCAGGGCCAGCTGGTGGTAGGTAATGAATACGCAACTGCCATGGTGGAAGAGAATATGGATATGGGCGGTTTTGAAAATAATGTGGCAGGCTGCTCCTGTGTAACGAAAGAGGTGGCTGCCCGTGCCATTCAGATGCTGAAAAATAAAATGGCTGGTGTGGAGATCAAACCGGCGCCTAAGAAATGGAATAATGATGTCATCAATGCCAATAATAAGCTGCTGGGACTTCCGGAAACAGTACTTCTGGACAATGGGACATTACACTGATGAAAAAGCCGGATTATATAATTAACCCCGTTATGATGGGCGGGCTGGTCAAAGAGGTAAAAGAAGATATGGTCAAAGTCCATCTTCACGGCAGACTGGGTGTTATTACAGTGCCGAAGCCATTTGTATTTGAGAATATCCGGCTGGAGCCGGGGCATGAGATGCAGTTTTATTTCAGCTATCTTCAGGTCAATGAGCATCCATGGGATTATGACAGCAGCGCCATATGGAGGAACAGATCGATGGAGCCATGTCTGGTGGGCGGCGTTATTACAGAAGTCAATGATACGGCTGTTAAAGCGGATATAATGGACGGGATGGGCACAGTTGCTGTTCCGAGACGCTTCGTATTTACAGATCTGCCGCTGGAAATGGGACAGACCGTTGAATTTTATTTCAGTCCCATGCATGTAACAGGAAAACGGGATATACCTGCAGAATCGATTTAATGCAGCAGGAGGAGGATAAATATGAGATTAACAACAATAGAGGGCATGCAGTCCGAGATATTTGTACCGGTGACTCCGGTTCCGGTATTTACTGAATTAAAAAAGCCTTTGAACGAGTGTAAGGTGGCGTTTATCACAGCCGGCGGTATCCATAAAAAGAGCCAGACACCGTTTAATACATCAGGAGATTTTTCTTATCGTACCATTGAATTTGATACACCGTCATCAGAATTGATGGTTACTCATGGCGGATTTGACAATTCTGATATTAATAAGGATGTCAATGCCATGTTCCCTATCGATCGCCTTCATGAGCTTGTGGAGGAGGGATTTATCGGTTCTCTGTCCCATGAGACCTATACATTCATGGGCGGCGGCGGCAATGTTGAAAAATTCAAAAATGAGACTGGTCCGGAGATTGCCCGCAAATTAAAGGAACAGGGCGTGGATATCGTCCTTTGCACCGGCGGATGCGGTACCTGCCACCGTTCAGCCACGATCGTTACAAGATGCTGTGAGGAAGCCGGTATGAGCTGTGTCGTGATTGCGGCTCTCCCGCCGATTGCCCGTCAGCAGGGGGCTCCCCGTATTACCGCGCCTCATGTGCCGATTGGATCAAATGCCGGTGAACCAAATAATATTCCGATGCAGACGGCTATTATCAGGGAATCGCTGGAATGGGTGAGAGACTGCCCGAGCTATAACCAGATGAAGGTACTGCCTTATGAGTACCGTCACAATGTTTAACTGACCGTAAGTTTTACTGAACTGCCTGCACGAATTGCCATTGAATAGAGGAATGAATCATGATACAACCAGTACTGCAAAAATATGCCTATCATATAAAAACCATTGATTCCCATACCATGGGAGAGCCAACCCGTATTGTCTATGGGGGATTTCCGCAGCTTTTGGGGAAGACGATGATGGAGAAAAAGAAATATCTGCTGGAGCATTATGATTTTCTCCGCTGTGCGATCATGCTGGAGCCAAGGGGACACAGGGATATGTTCGGGGCCATTCTTACAGAACCGGTTAATAAGGAAGCAGATTATGGCGTGATCTTTCTTGACAGCGGAGGATGCCTGAATATGTGCGGACACGGCAGTATAGGCACTGCGTCCATGCTGGTGGAAACGGGGATGGTGCCGGCGACGGAACCATATACGGAAGTGGTGCTTGATACACCGTCGGGAATCATCCGCACAAAGGTACATGTGGTAAACGGTGAAGCGGTCGAAGTCAGTATTCTCAATGTTCCGGCTTTTCTTTACAAAGAAGGAATGGAGACTGAGTCAAAAGCCTGGGGCAGGATTTCCTATGATGTTTCTTTCGGCGGTTCATTTTTTGCCCTGGTGGATGCAGAAGCCATCGGATTGTCTCTTGATCTGGAGAATATTGATGCCATTACAGGTCTGGGTATGGAGCTGCTGGCCTCTGTCAATGCACAGATTGACATCAGGCACCCTTATCTGGATATTACCACTGTGGATCTGGTGGAATTTTATGCTCATACAACGAATAGGCGCGCCAGCATGAAAAACTGTGTTATCTTCGGCGACGGCCAGGTGGACCGGTCACCATGCGGCACCGGTACAAGCGCCAAGCTGGCTGCCCTTTACGCAAAGGGGAAACTGGGGCTTAATGAAGAATTTATTTATGAGAGCATCACCGGTACCATGTTTCGCGGGGAGGCTGTACAGGAAGTGGAGATCGGAGGCAAAAAAGGCATTATTCCCCGCATTACGGGCAGTGCTTATATCACTGGATATAATGAGTGGGTGATTGACGGAAGGGATCCGATGAAATACGGCTTTCTGCTGGAGTAAAAGCAGGAAAGAATAAATTTTATTCTTTTCGGACATCCTGATAGAAAATCTATTTCAGGAGGCGATTTTTTATGATAGCAAAGGTCAATGAAGGCTGTATTTCCTGCGGGGCCTGTATTGATATCTGTCCGGAGGTATTCCGATTCGGACCGGATGGTACATCGGAGGCTTATCGGGAAGTGGCCCCGGCGAAGGAAGAAGCAGCGAAGGAAGCAAGGGACAGCTGTCCTGTTTTTGTTATTGATATAGAAGAATAGGGAGAACTGAATATATCATTAGTTAAATATTGTCAGCCGGACCAGTTCACAATATACTTTTTCACACCGGATGATATCTTCAATGGCAACCCATTCATCCGGCTGGTGGGCGGCTTCTAAACTGCCCGGGCCGTAGGACATGCAGTTATGGTTGTGCAGCTGTCCGGCAATGACGGCTGTATCTGTATAACCGGTAAAGCAGGTAACATCTGTTTCACCGGTTATATTTGCACAGGCATCCTTCAGATAGGCCAGCAGTTGAGAGCCCGGATCTTTTTCGATTGGAGGTCTGTCCCCGGTGATCACATAGGAAGCCCGGATACCGGGAACTTCTGCCATAGCGACCTTGATGGCTTTTTCAACGATCTGACTGGTTTTTTCAGTATTCAGCGGAGGCACGAGACGCATATCGATCCACAGTTTACAGTAATCGGGAACAACATAAGGGCGGTAACCGCCTGTAATCTGTCCAAATGTAACCGTTGAAGCACCCATATCAGGGTGAGATGGGGCAGCCTGGATATCCAGACGGACAGAGTGGATAATCTCTGCCATAGCAGCGATGGCATCTGCTCCCTTCCACGGTGTACTGGCATGGGCTGTGTGTCCCTGCACTTCGATCTCGTACCAGGTGCGTCCTTTATGAGCCACCTGAATTTGCCCATCTGTCGGTTCAGCGTCGATGACCCAGTCTGTATCAGTGACCCATCCGGAACGGATGCAGGCTTCGGATCCACGCATAAAGTCTTCTTCATCCATCGTACATATAAGCTTCAGTTTTCGTTTGGCAGGTTTTTTGCTTTCATGGAGTTGTCTGGCAGCTGAAATAAATGCTGAGAGGCAGCATGCCAGACCGGATTTCATGTCGCATGCCCCGCGGCCGTAGATCAGGCCGTCTTTTTCATATGCGGCAAAGGGATCCATTGTCCAGCCGTCTCCGACAACAACTGTATCCATATGGCAGATCATGATGAGAGCAGGGATATCGTCGGGACCCGGAAGCTCGGCCATAAGATTCGGGCGGCCGGGCAGAACTTCTTCACGGGTCAGTTTCACATCGGGAAGTTGATTAAGCTGTTTGCTCAGCCAGTCGGCCATATTATTCTCATAGGTACCGGGATCGGTGCTTTCTATCTGAATCATTTTTCTGGTGAAATTAACAGCCAGAGATGATGTTGTCATTCTATACACTCCTTGTCGAATATAATTTATATTAAGAAAAATTTTTTGTTCATGTTCAGTTTACTGTGAAATTCAGGAATGTCAAGTCAAAAGATACTGAAAATTTGCCAGAAACGCAGCGCTGCAAAGGATTTTATGTATACACAGATGGCAGGTAGCTATTTTAGGAAAAGCATGGTATACTTATAGGAAAAATAAAAATCAATGGGGTGAGCCTGTGAAGCTAATAGAAAAACTTATGAAGGACAGGATCTTAACAAAAGATGAGTTTGTGGAACTGCTGTCCGGAACCAGTGCTGAAGATAAGGAATTGCTGCGCCGGGAAGCTGTGCGGCTGAGAGAAAAATATTATGGGCATGATGTTTATATTCGCGGCCTGATTGAGTTTACCAATTATTGTAAGAATAATTGCTTTTATTGTGGTATACGACGTGATAATCGTGTTTTGGAGCGCTATCGCCTGACGAAAGAACAGATTCTATCCTGCTGTGAGAGTGGTTATTCACTGGGATATCGTACCTTTGTACTGCAGGGGGGTGAAGATCCATGGTTCAATGATGACAGGATGGTGGATATTGTCAGCAGTATCAGGAAATCTTATCCGGATTGTGCCATTACCCTTTCTCTGGGTGAACGTTCCCGGGAGAGCTATCGCCGTTTAAGGGAGGCCGGAGCTGACAGATATCTGCTGCGTCATGAAACGGCTAATGAGGAGCATTACAGGAAGCTTCATCCGTCAGAGATGTCGCTGAAGAACCGTAAGGAATGCCTGTATGAACTGAAAGAGCTTGGTTATCAGGTGGGAGCAGGATTTATGGTGGGAGCCCCGGGACAGAACTTTGAATGTCTGGCAGAGGATCTGATTTTTTTGCATGAACTGCAGCCGGAGATGATCGGTATTGGACCATTTTTGCCGCATCATGAGACG
Source organism: Coprococcus sp. (assembly GCA_051877705.1). Taxonomy (GTDB): domain Bacteria; phylum Bacillota; class Clostridia; order Lachnospirales; family Lachnospiraceae; genus Coprococcus_A. The sequence continues at coordinate 24,239 of JBJEJD010000001.1, forward strand.
CCGTTTGCAGACGAGAATAAGGGAAGCTTTGAACTGACGATATTTTTGTTGTCAATCCTGCGGGTAATGTTTCCAAATGTTCTGCTGCCTGCGACAACGGCCCTTGGCACGATCAAAGCTACAGGACGTGAACAGGGGATGCTGGCTGGATGTAATGTGGTCATGCCGAATCTGTCCCCTGTGGCCAACCGTAAACAGTATGAGCTTTATGATGATAAGATCTGTACAGGTGATGAAGCGGCGGAATGCAGAGGATGCCTTGAAAACCGTATGGCTTCGGTGGGATACCATCTCGTGGTGGATCGTGGTGATTTTAAAGCATAAAAGTCATAGAAGACGCCTATACTATCAGTAATCGATAAAAAAGGATGGTTGCTGATATGATAGGATGGATCGTTGCGTTGATATCCGGTGCGCTTATGAGCATTCAGGGTGTTTTGAATACGGAGGTGACGAAACAGACAAGCCTCTGGGTAAGTACGGGGTGGGTGCAGTTTTCAGCCTTTCTTGTATGTGCGGCAGCATGGCTTCTATGGGATAGGAGCAGCATCGGAGCATTAATGGACGTGAGCCCAAAATATATGCTGTTCGGTGGGGTCATTGGTGCGTTTATTACATTAACGGTCATTCTCAGCATGAATCAGCTGGGACCGGCAAGGGCGGCACAGCTGATTGTTGTTTCTCAGATTGCGGTTGCCTACATCATTGAATTGATGGGCTGGTTTGGCGTTGAGAAAGCCGACTTTCAATGGTCCAAGATGATAGGTCTTGGACTTTCCATCATCGGTATTATCATTGTAAAGTGGAAATAAAATCAACCATTGAACTGTAACCTGAACTGTTAACAGAATTTTAAAAAGATATTAAAAATACTTGTAATCTTTTCCGTTATTTTGTACAATAAAAGCGTGTGACCTTTGTGTATCTGTTCTCTCCGGAAAGGAGAGAGATGGATAGAAAGTATAATTATGGAACATTATTGATGATTGTATTCGTTGTGGTGACGGGAATTTTGTTCTGTTGTGACCACAGGGCGGAGATGACGGATGAACCGGAGCCTGCAGAAGAACTTTCTGTGAACAGTGACAAGGAGTCGGAAGCTGTTGAGACGATATGTCAGACGGAAGTCAGAAAGATATACGTTTATGTCTGCGGCAAGGTGAATGAACCGGATGTCTATGAACTGGAGCCAGGAGCCCGTCTTTTTGAAGCGATTGAGGCGGCGGGCGGTGTCTGTAAAGAGGCAGATCTGGACAGACTGAATCTGGCAGACATTCTTGAAGACGGCGAAAAGATTTATGTGCCGGCAGAGGGTGAGACGGTGGAATCATCAGAAGATACAGAGGATAAATCGTCCGATGGACGGGTGAATATTAATACGGCGACTGTGGAGCAGCTTCAGACTTTGCCTGGAATCGGAGAGGCGAAGGCCAATGCAATCATTGCATACCGTGATGCGAACGGAGCTTTTGCTTCTGTGGAAGAGCTGAGAGAGGTTCCGGGAATTAAGGACGGGATTTTCGGGCAGATTCAGTCGTTGATCAGAGCAGATTGAGGTGAAAGAATGGCGAATAAGGTTTTGGTTGTGGATGATGAGAAGTTGATTGTTAAGGGAATCAAATTCAGTCTGGAACAGGATGGTATGGAAGTAACGACAGCCTATGATGGGAAAGAGGCCTATGAACTGGCTTCTCAGAATGATTATGATATTATTTTGCTGGATGTGATGCTTCCGGAATTGAATGGTTTTGAAGTGTGCCAGATGATTCGGGAAAAATCAGATGTGCCGATCATTATGCTCACGGCCAAAGGTGATGATATGGATAAAATACTGGGACTGGAATATGGTGCGGACGATTATGTGACCAAGCCATTTAATATTCTGGAGGTGAAGGCCCGTATCAAGGCAATTATTCGCCGTACAAAAAACAGAAGGCAGGAACAATCGACGGAGCGTGTTATTACTTCAGGAGATCTGCGCATTGAGCTGGACAGTCGGCGTGTATTTATCGCTGACCGGGAAGTGAATCTGACGGCCAAGGAATTTGACCTTCTGGAACTTTTGATTACAAACCCGAATAAAGTTTTCAACAGGGAGAATCTCCTTAATCTTGTCTGGGGATATGATTATCCGGGGGATGTCCGTACAGTGGATGTCCATGTCAGAAGGCTGAGAGAGAAGATTGAGGCCAGCCCGAGTGAACCGAAATATATACATACAAAATGGGGTGTTGGTTATTTCTTCCAGAAATAAAAAGCGATTATTAAGAATATTTCACAGTATGCATGTGCGGCTTCTCATCTCTATGATTGCATTGACGGTGATTCCCGTTATTTTTCTTCAGGTTTTCTATACGGGATATATGATCAATCATATTCGGTCCAACCGAATTGATCTGGTGCGAAATTATGGTGTGCTTATAGGGAAAGAGATGCTGCAGACAGATTATCTGGAAGGACAGGCTTCGGCCGTCATTGATGGGGAAATACAGCAGTTTTCCGGTCTTTATGACGGCCGTATTGTGGTAACGGATGCGGATTTCACAGTGCGAATGGATACCTATGGGATGCTGATGGGCAAAAAACTGGTATCAGAAGAAGTGGTCCTGGCAATTCAGGATACAGAACTGTCCTATTATGATAAGGATTCGGATCAGGTG
>JBJEJD010000002.1:0-26856 GCA_051877705.1 Coprococcus sp.
AAGAACTGGAAAAAAATGCACCGGCCTATTACACCAGACAAATTGAAAATCTTCTGGATACATTGATCTATGCCGGAATGCCATTGACATTGCAGGAATTTGCCTATCTGTCGGGTGAAGGGTATATTTCCTACCGCTTTTTAGGTCTGCTGGACGATCTTCAGGCATTTATCTCAGTTACAAGATCGGATCGCGGCAATTTATACAAAGTGGCCCATATGCAGTGGGAGGATGAGATGAAGGAGCTTCATCCCGAAGGAGCATTCCAGTTCCGCAACAGATGTTCCAGGCTGATCAATGAAATTGAAGAAGGCTTCACAGCCGTATCCGATATCATTGGCAAAGGATTTGAAGGAGAATACTGGCTGCTCATGCATCTGCCGTCTGTTTACTGCCGTTACCATGAGGAAATCATGGCGAACCAGGAAGAAAAGCTCTGTATGGGAAGCCTGGAGCGAATTCTGACAGCCCTTGTACAGGATGATCATTTCAGAGAGACCTTCTGCAGCAGTTTTGTACAAGAATCGGGGAACGGAATGCTGGCGGCTGATTTCCGTGAAATGATCCGGGATTACAATTACTGCATTGAATTATATAAGGATATGCCATGCTCCAATGAGAGAGGTCTTTATTATACAGCACTGAGATTCTACAATCCGGTGATGATTGAGCTGCTGAAGCTGTATGAATATGCCATTAAAAAGCATGAGAATAATATGAACTCAGAACAGCAGCTGCAGCTTCACATGGATATCGCCTGGCTGAAGCAGAATATTCTGCTGGCGGATGATGCTACAGAATCGGCAAGGCAGGAGAATCTGGGCAATGTACTTGAAGAGTATCAGCAGATTCAGAAACTTGTAAAAAATGAATCGTTGAGTATGAAAATCAATTGTACGTATGCTATTGCAGAATTGTCCGGTGATATGGGAGAGATGGATGAGGGAATTGAGATTATCTGCATGATGATCGAATACCTGAAACAACATCAGGATGGCAATCCTTTAAGATCCTATCAGATAACCCGGGCATTTCAACTGCTTTCAAATCTTCGCGCAAAAGATATGCTGCAGAGATTGGGGCTGTATACGGATCATCTGAGGGAAAATTATCGTGCTGTAAGAAAAATAAAGAGGGACACGGATGCGGAAGTACTTGTTGACCGCATTATGAATAATGAATCAGCGGAATCCAGGAATCATATCTGGGACTGCTATGAACAGGCCTGCAGTGAGTATGCCCTTGCTGCTCAGATGAAAAAAATAACGCTGCAATCTGCAGAGCATCACTTTAGCGGCAGTGACGGTGATGAAGATTCTCTGAAAGATTTTAAAATCAATGTATACATTGCTGTTGTGGAGGCTGTCAATAGGTTGAATGATATTCGGACAGTCACGGATGAGGTAAAAATCGGACATTTCAATGACGGCACCGACCATTTATCTTTAATTAAGCAGACAGTGGAGGACAGTCTCCGTTTTTATCATCATAAGAAACAGGAAATGGAAGAAACGCTGCCACAGGACTGGATAAGGACAGCAGCAGGATGTATGGCGCAGGAGGTACTGTCAGATGAACGTCGGAAGTTCATGACAGAAGCGGCAGTATTGCTGGAGCATTCCATTGCCGCCAGCCATGGCCTTGGCGCTGCTTCCGGAATTGTATACACAGACACAGCTTTTGCATTATTGCCGAAAAAAATACGGTCAAGATATATGGAAGCATGTGATACAGAATATAAAACGCAGTTCTGCCAATATCTTGAAACCTGTATAAGAGATGAGCGGCAGCCGGTAATCAGTAAAGAGGCGCTTTGCCAGGTAATGGAAGACTATTTCCGATATATTGACACATCGCCGGATAATATCGATCAGATACTTCAGTATTCGCAGGCGGCTTTCTCGGATGGAAACAGCTGGGATGATTACAGCAGAAATTTTGCTGAAGAATGGCTGGAAAAAGGATATATTAAAGTTCGAAGACCTATATTGGAGGCATGTCTTTCGGATAAAGCCGGGAAATGTACGGTGATGTCAATTGAAAGCTTCAGGGATGTAACAGGTGTCTGGGACAGGTTTATTGAGAATGAAGCTGTTCTTCTGGATATTCATTTGATAAGGAACAATGGATACGATGATTTGCAGCGGACCATCAACTTTATATCCGGAGGATGCTTTTCCACATTGTTCAGTGTGCGGCAGTTATCGGAGGATTATCTGCTCCTTCAGCCGAAACAGGTTCCGGAGGAATGGCATCTTGAGGACGCAGATTTGCTTGCAGAGATGGTCCTGTATCAGTCGGATTACAGGAAAGTGGTCACCAGGACTTCGGCTGATGCAACGGTAATGCTCATAAAAGTGGCCGATTTCTATGATGCTTATGAAATAGCAGAAAGGCTGTTTAACCATCAGGCAGTCATGATGAATATGGAAGATATCGATCGTGATCTTGCGGGGCGTGTTCTGGATTTTGTGGTTGGGGCCTGCTATTGTGAAGGGGGATCGATACAGAGATTATCCAGTGGTATATTCATGGTCTCCCCAGGTGATATCACGATAAAATCTGAATTCGATTCACGTTTTGAAGAGAATCAGTTGTCATCTCCTGATCATGAATTGCCCGTCGCAGATGAAGCTGCAGACTTTACATTGAGCTGCTTTGATGATATCGCTCAGATCTCAAAATCGATTCCGTTGAATCAAACGGTCAGACTGGATCTGTTACATCTTAGTCAGGAGGAAAAAAACAGAGTCCGCTGCTTTGTCAAGGGTGTCTGCATTGCAATGAATGGTCACGTATTTGATCAGGGTCAGCAGCTGAATATTTGTCTGAAAAGGAAAGAATCAGAAGATCATAAAAATATCGGCCCCTATATTTGCAGACCGCGTATCAGTGATGATTACGAAGAAGCCTGCAGCATGCTTCTGAAAGGACATACCCTGATCGTCAATTATGAGTGCATAGATATGGAGAGTGCACAAAACGTCCAGGACGCCATCAGCGGCTGCGCATGGATGCTTGGCTGCACATGGGAGCAGATGGGGAAGGCTACTTACATATTTTCCCGGGAATGAACAAAAAATCGTCAAAATAGCTTGCATTCCGGCAATTGTTATGGTACAATAAATGGCGCTGGTGTGTAAGCGTGTCACTGCTGATGTAAGACACGAGTGGCATTTGGCACCAGCGGCAATTGTAAGAAATGGATGGTCCTCTGTTGTGGAGAGCACATTAAGAACATCTGATTATTATAAGGAGGTTCATGATGAACGACATTATTAAGAGCATTGAAGATGCACAGCTGAAGAGCGACATTACACCATTTTCCGTTGGCGATACTGTAAAGGTATATGCTAAGGTTAAGGAAGGTAACAGAGAGAGAACTCAGGTGTTCGAAGGTACTGTTATCAAGAGACAGAACGGCGGCAACCGTGAGACATTTACTGTTAGAAAGAGCTCTAACGGTATCGGCGTTGAGAAGACATGGCCATTACATTCTCCAATCGTTGAGAAGATTGAAGTTACAAGACATGGTAAGGTAAGACGTGCGAAGCTGTTCTACTTAAGAGACAGAGTTGGTAAGAAAGCCAAAGTTAAAGAATTGGTTAAATAATCAGTGAACACAAGGTAAGGGGGACAAATACACAGGTACTTGTCCTCTTTTCTTATAATCGGAGAGATGATCATGCGAAAGAAACCATTATCTAAAAAGCAGAAAAAAATTCAGCGGATCAAGACAGCGTTGATTCATTTTGGTGCCTGGATGTTCGGGCTTTTTATTGCTATATTTCTGGGAATCTTTGCTGTGAGATATTTTGGTATGGAGACAGTTATTATTGACCAGTCCATGAATCCGACATTACAGAATGAGGATGTTGTACTGATCAACAGTCTGTCCTATAAGCTGGGGTCCCCGAAACGGATGGATGTGGTGGCTGTCAGGATCGGTGCATCGGAGAACAGTCCGTCCTATGTCCGCCGTATTATAGGTCTTCCGGGTGAAACGGTAAAGATTGCCGGCGGCAAATTACTGATCAATGATGTGGGAACGGATATCCCATTTAATGATGCTTCTATTGAGGACGCCGGTGTGGCGGAGGAGGGAATTACCCTCGGGGATGACGAGTATTTTGTTTTATGTGATGATTATAATAATAATCGTGACGACAGCCGCCTGGACAGCATCGGAACCATTGATTCTGAACAGATCATCGGGAAGGCATGGTTTATATGGTCGCCGCTGTCACGTCTGGGACTGATACATTAATAAAGTGATATATATTTTTGGCGGTTTTGGGCAATCAAAATCGCTTTTTTTTTGCAGCATATTTCGTCGAAAATCAGACTAATTTCGCTGTTTGTTCCCTAAATTATACATAATATGCTATACTATAAATTCATATTGCTTTTTTCTTATGGCAGTTTTAATACGGAATTTTGTGAGAGCGTGTTTGCTGCACGGATGGTGCTTCTGGCGCAATCCCATGAAAAATAAATAAGAGAGGATTTATTGAATGAGAATTGCTATATGCGACGACGACAAGCAGTTTTTAGAGGAATTGGAATACAAACTGCGGAAATACCCTTTTGTGGGCAAAGTTGAACAGTTTTGTGGAATTGAAAGCTTTTTTGCAGAGCTGGAAGATCGAAACAGCTTTGATCTGGTCCTGATGGATATTGACTGGGGCAGGGAATATACAGGCATGGAGTATTCAGAAAAGCTGTATCGAATTGCGCCGCACTTGCCGATCATCTATGTTACAGGCTATAATGATCGATTTTCACAGTATATTTTGCTGAAAGAGACGAATCTGGCCGGTTATCTGACGAAGCCGGTTCAGGATGTGCTGTTGGAAAATTATTTGAAAAAGGTTATGAACCGGCAGGCAGCAGAGCAGAATTTTTCTTTTCAACAGCAGGGACGTACAATTACCGTCAATGTCAGGAGTGTTATTTACATTGAAAGCAGCAATCATGTTTGTCTCATACATACGGATAATGCCACATATAAGCTTTATAAGAAATTACGGGATCTGTTGCCTCAGTTCCCGTCATCATTTATTCAGTGCCATAAAAGCTACATTGTCAATATGTACTGGATTCAAAGACTGGATCCGGGAAGTATTGTGCTGCGAAACGGAGAAATCGTCCCGGTCAGCCGCTCCTTTGGGTCCAGAACCCGTGAGGCTGTGCTTCATTTTATGGGATTGCAGGTATAGACTGGAGGGATAGGAATATGCTGAATCAATGGATTTCAATAATTGCCATGGCTTCAACCGCACCGATTTTGGGCTATGCCATGGAAATGATGCAGCGGATAAAGCCCAACAGTGGTAAGCGGTGGATGCGGATCACTTTCTGGACAGTTGTATGTTTTCTTATGGCAGTCAATAAGGTGTTTTCCAATGGAGATATTATAGGTACGATTTTAGGTGATATAATATTTATTGTTGCCTGTGCGATTTCTTTCAGATTCTTTTATGACGGAAGCTTCTGGAGAAAGACTGCCGTGTGTATAATGGTGGTAGTGGCAGAAATGTCAGCGGAGTTTGGTTTTTTGGTTTTGAAGCTGCTGTATCATATTGACACTCTTTCTATGGACTTTCGTCAAACAGATATGATGCTGGGAAGTCTCTCTGGAGCAATGTTTGCCAGCATAGCACTCTTTTTCCTGGCATTTCTGTGGCGATGGTTCGAAAAGCGGAGCCGCATGCCCAGGGGATCCTGGATTTTCGTACTGATGCCGCTTTGTCTGATGATTCCGTCTTTTCAATATTATCTGGAAGCAGTGCGGGGGAACGGAGAGGTTGCGTTAATCCATCTGGTGGCCATGGGTGGAGCCCTTGTGCTGGACCTGTTGCTGGTATGTATACAGTTTAATCAGGCAGAAAAGGATAGTCTGGAAAAAGAGCTTCGGGAGCTGAGATATCAGAATCAGTTAGAACGGCAGCATTATCAAAATGTGGAGGCGCGCAGGGAAGAGATGGCAAAGATTCGCCATGATTATAATAATCTCCTTACTTCGGTACTTGGGCTGCTTCACATGGGGAAAAGTGAAGAGGCAGAGCAGGCCATAACAACTCTTCTTTCCCGGGTTGAACAGACAAGGGAATATCCGTATTGCGGGATACCCATAGTTAATGTAATTTTGGCAGAAAAACAGAAGGACTGCGAAAAAAACGGTATTACACTGCAAATAGATCTGTTGATTCCGGAAGATGTGGCTGTTGACCAGATCGATCTGTGCAGTGCATTCAGTAATCTTTTAGATAATGCCATCCGTGCATGTATTCAGCTGCCGCCGGAGAAAACACGTATCATTACTTTAAATGTGGGAATCCAGGGGGATTATCTGATCATTCGCTGTGATAATCCTGCAAAGAAGGCTCCCGGAGAACGGCCGGAGGGCAGCGGATATGGCAATAAGATTCTGAAGGACATTGCCCGGCGGTATAACGGAAGTTTCTGTACGGAATTTTCAGAGGGAACATATACTGCCCGGCTGGTTTTGCTGGAAATCCGATAATCAGCATCCAATTTCGCCGGGAAATATGCGGATTTCGCTGTTGGCCTCAAAAAAAAACAATCATCTATTATACTATATGCACGGGCATTCTTTAATTTGCATTTGATGCTTCTTTTGCATATGGGTAATTCATATTAAAAAATAAAACAGAACAGAATAAATAAAGAACAGTAAAGGACTGCCGGTACAAAAAGTATTGGCAGTCCTTTATTCGTTATAAAGAGGAAAAGATCATGGGACTGATATTGACAGCGGCCTGCACCTGCCATATGGGCCATATTCGGAAAAATAATGAAGATAATCTGTATTTTGACGGGCGTATCCTGCCGCGCGGGAATACAGGGCTTAAAAATATCTATACAGTACAGGCGGCACTGAATAAATCCCCTTGTTTTGGTGTATTCGATGGAATGGGCGGCGAAGCGCACGGTGAAGAGGCATCTTTCCTTGCAGCTTATCAGATGCAGCAGAAAGTCAAAGCTCTTGAGGATTATCTGTATCGCCCGAGTACTTTTTTTGAAGAACTGATACAGGAAATGAACACGGCTGTTTGTAATGAAGCTTCCAGACTACAGGCAGGGCGTATGGGAAGTACGGCAGTGATGCTTTATTTTGAAGAAAATACAGTTTATCAGTGTAATGTTGGTGACAGCAGAGCTTATCGTCTGCGGGACAATGCTTTTCTGCAGCTGTCGGAAAATCATACAGATGAACTGTTTTTAAAGGCTCAGGGAATTCACAGGAAGCCAAGTCTGACACAGCATCTTGGTATCTGGCCGGAAGAGATGCTTCTGGAACCCCATATTGTCAAGTGCGGGATACAGGAAGGAGACTGTTATCTGCTGTGCAGTGACGGCCTGACGGATATGTTGTCCAATGCGGAGATATGTGATGCTCTTTTAAAGTATGAGAATGTCGGCAATACCGTACAGCAGCTGCAGAATATGGCGCTTGAGCGGGGAGGCCGGGATAATGTGACCATCATTGTTATTCGCATAGATAATAAAAAAGAACAGAAATGTGGAGTGAGGGATCAGTATGATGAATACGTGGCCGGGATGGCAGAATAAGAGGTTGTTGGGAGAAGGCAGCTTTGGCAAGGTTTATGAAATATACCGCGAGGAATTTGGATTTCCTCAGCGGGCCGCTTTAAAAGTAATTACGATACCGCAGTCTGCATCAGAAATTGATATGGCTTATCAGGACGGGATGGACCAGAAAAGTGTTACCGATTATTTCCACAGCTTTGTGGAAGAGCTGGTGTCAGAATTTGCATTGATGTATCAGCTTAAGGGAAATAATACCAATGTGGTCAGCTATGAGGATCATATGGTCGTGCAGCACGAGGATAGTATCGGCTGGGATATACTGATACGCATGGAGCTGCTGACACCGCTGCCGGAGTATATAGCGACGCATCCACTCAGCGAGTTGGATGTGGTGCATCTGGGTATCGATATCTGTCATGCTCTGGAAATCTGCCGTAATTATGGACTGATTCATCGGGATATCAAGCCGGAAAATATCTTCTGGTCGGAAGATACAGGCTTTTACAAGCTGGGGGATTTTGGTGTTGCCAGAGTTGCGGAAAAAACTGTAAGCAATTTCTCGAAAAAGGGAACCTACAGTTATATGGCGCCGGAAGTGTACCGTGGATTGCCTTACAGCTTTTCAGTGGATATATATTCACTGGGAATTGTGCTGTATCGTTATCTGAACCATGGTCGTCTGCCGTTTCTTCCAAAATGGCCGGAGGCTATCCGGTTCAGTGACAGAGAAACAGCACTGGAACGCCGTATTGGCGGTGTGGAAGTAATGCCTGAGCCGGATAATGGCAGTCAGGCACTCAAGGCAGCAGTCCTGAAGGCCTGTGCCTATGATCCAAAAGATCGTTTTGCAACTCCGACTGAATTCCGGCAGGCCCTGGAAGCTGTTGAGGATGAAATAAAGGCAGCGAATACCATAGATGTGGAAGAAGATGCAGGACAGAAGAATCTTACCGTTGGTTTCTTCGGTGAGAAAACAATTTTTAAAAAGGAGCAGAAAGCTGAAGAAGAAGCAGCCAGAGAAGCGGAGGCAAAAAAGCAGAGAATAGAGGCAGAGCAAAAACATGCAGAAGCCGAAGAAAAGTCCCGGCAGGAAGCTGAAGAAAAAGAAGACATAGAAGCCGGCCACCATACACAGAAAGCCGATAAAAAAGCAATGCCGGTATTCTATCGTGTACTGGGGATAGCGGTGACGGTTGTTTTCATGCTTATTTGTTATCTGATATTGTGTGATTCATCTGCATATGATTCCCACTCTTTTTCAGTGACTTTCCGGATGCCATTGAATAACATGTATGTCCGCAACTGGATCGGTGATTTTTATTATGATAGTAATATTGAGGGATTACTGGAAGACGGTCTGAGCGTTTGTTTGCGATTGCTGCCGGTGGTGCTGATCTGCATTTTTGTGGGAAATTTACTGGAGATACTTATTAGCGGAAAATCCCATATTCTGGGGATAACAGGCCGTTTTTACCGCATTGCCGCTGCTGTTTTGACAGTATTGACAGCGGCAGCAGTTTATCTTCGGTTTTACCTGGATTTTGTGTATATCATTGGATTTCTGTTCCAGATACGGGCGGGGTTTTATTTAACTGCATTAGTGGAAGCTGCTGCAGCCATAGGTATGGCATATTTCATATCCCACATAGTGGCTCGCATCCTGTATGCAAAAACAAAGAAAAAACGGTCTGTTCAGGAAAAGTCCGACAACCCCATCAGAGGAGAATAAATTATGTTTTTAACTTTAATCAGTAAAGATCGTATTCAGACGATTGCCCTGCCGGAGAAGATTGCCGGTCAGTTCAGACTCTCCATGACAAAGGGCGAAAAAGCGTTGAATGTTTTGAATGTGGAAGGCATTGGCGGCCGGTGGATACTGAAATCCGGCAGCCGGACAATACTTATGAATACCAGGGGAGAGCCTGCCAAAAGCATTGAAGCGCAGCCTTATGAGATGTATTACTTTAAAGCAAAGGATAATACGTCCAAAGGCATTGTTTTCTGTGAGCCGGTGACGGAGGACAGATGTATTTTCCGCAAGCTGGCCTTTAAAGAGGATGTGAAGATTACCATTGGACGCGGGCCGAAGAGTGGCATGTGTTACAGCAGGCCCTTTGTTTCAACAAAACATGCATGTCTGAGTTACAGCCACGGAAAATGGGAACTGGAGGATTGCGGCAGCGCCAACGGAACCTTTGTCAACAGCTGTGCTGTTACACGTACGGAATTAAAGGCAGGGGACATCATCTATATTCTTGGATTGAAAATCATAATTGGTTCAGATTTTATTGCATACAACAATCCGGATGGACGGGTGGGTCTGAATCTGCCCCAGGCAATGGTTTTTGAAACCGGGATACTGCAGGTGCAGGAGGAAGCAGAGAATGCTGCAGCGGATGAGGAAGACAGTGAAGAGTATTACTCCCGTTCACCGCGTTTTATGCGTGAAATTGAAGCTCCGACCATTAGTATTGATTCACCGCCTCAGAATCAGATCGGGCAGGAAATGCCAATGGCGCTGGTACTTGGTTCCTCTGTGGCAATGGGAATGATGTCAGCAGTCATGCTGGTCTCTGCAGTTATTTCACAAAATGTCATGTCTATGGCTACGGGCAGCATTATGCTTGTCAGTACACTGCTGCTGCCTGTTATTACCCGCCGGTATGAACGTGGATACCGGCGTAAACGGGAGAAGCTGCGTCAGGAGAAATATACAGCCTATCTGGAAACGATCAGACAGGAAATTGTCGATGCGTGTGCGAAGCAGGAAGAAATTCTCCGGGAAAACTATGTACCTATTGCGGAATGTGAGAAAAGGATTCTGAATGTCAGCAGGAATCTCTGGGAGCGGAACGCTTCACAGAATGATTTTCTGCGGCTGCGTGTTGGTACAGGAGAGGGCAGCTTATCCGCAAAGATCCAGTACAGCGGACGCAAATTTACTCTGGATGATGATAATCTGCAGGAGGCGTTGCTGTCCCTTGGCGAGGAAGAAAAGAAGCTTCATGATATTCCGATTACAATTTCTCTGCTGGAGGATTATATTTCCGGCATTATAGGTCCGGAGGAATTAACTGCAGAATTTGCCAGAGGATTGATCATTCAGATAGCGGCATTGTACGGTTATGATGAAGTGAAGATGGTATTTCTCCACGATCCTTCACAGACGGATATGACCTTTGTCAAATGGCTTCCGCATACATGGAGTGATGACCGTTCGATGCGCTTCATTGCCACGGATGCAGGAGAAGCCAGAGAACTGACGGCCTGGTTTGAAAATATGATTGAAGAACGCAGCAGCATGCAGGAGGATCGGCTGAAGGACACAGCACCTTATTATGTTATTTTCGCCTTTGACCGAAAACTTATGGAAAGAACGGAGATGATTCGTCAGATCCTGTCAAAGAAAAAGAATTTAAGAATGAGTCTTGTGGCCGTAACCGGCGAGTTTGCCCAGCTTCCAAAGGAATGCCGGGCAGTTGTGGAGCTTATGAACCGCAGTCAGGCACAATTATTTGACAAGAATCATATATCCGGTGAAATCAGACAGCTGACTCCGGATATATGGCTGACAACAGACCCATTGACTTTGAGCAGGAAGCTGGCCAATATACATCTGAACCTTGCGAATCAGAAATACAGGCTTCCGAAAATGATTTCATTTTTGGAAATGTATCATGTCGGAAAGATCGAGCATTTAAATCCTTCGGTGCGATGGCGGGAGAATGATCCGACGAAGACACTGCAGGTTCCGGTAGGTGTGGATACGGCGGGCAATCTCTTTAATCTTGATCTTCATGAGAAATTTCATGGTCCTCACGGTCTTGTGGCCGGTATGACCGGGTCGGGTAAGTCAGAATTCATCATTACATATATTCTTTCTCTGGCCATCAACTTCGGACCGGAGGAAATCGCCTTTGTGCTGATCGATTATAAGGGCGGCGGATTGACGGGCGCTTTTGAAGACAATGAACGGGGGATCCGGCTGCCGCATCTGGCTGGTACAATTACCAATCTGGACGGCGCTTCAGTACAGCGCTCCCTGATTTCGATTCAAAGTGAGCTGCGCAGGCGGCAGGCCGTCTTTAACGAAGCCCGGCGAATAGCCAATGAAGGGACAATGGATATCTACAAATATCAGCGGCTGTACAGACAGCATGTTGTCAGTGAACCGATGCCGCATTTATTTATTATCTCTGATGAGTTTGCAGAGCTTAAAATGCAGCAGCCGGAGTTTATGGAGCAGCTTGTCAGCGCGGCCCGTATCGGCAGAAGTCTTGGTATCCATCTGATTCTTGCGACGCAGAAGCCGGCAGGTATCGTTGACGACCAGATATGGAGCAACAGCCGTTTCCGCGTATGCCTGAAGGTGCAGGATAAATCCGACAGTATGGATATGATCAAACGGCCGGATGCTGCCTCTCTGTCTGAGACAGGCCGTTTTTATCTGCAGGTCGGTTTTAATGAATATTTTGACATGGGGCAGTCAGCATGGTGCGGAGCCCCTTATTATCCATCTGAACGGGCAGAAGAAAGTGTGGATGACAGTATTGTTGTTGTTGATCGTATGGGGCGTCCGATTCGTGAGATCAAACCTCAGAAACGTCATATTTTCACACAGACAGAGCAGAAGCAGATCGTTGCCATCGTCAGGTATCTGTCAGCGCTGGCGGATGAGGAGCATATTCACATGCCGAACCTCTGGCTGCCGCCGATTCCTGCCGTTGTACTGGTGGATGATCTGACGGAGAAATACAGTTATCATTCAGATGCATATGTTATGAATCCGATTATCGGTGAGTATGATGACCCGTTCAATCAGGCACAGCATCTGATTACACTGCCGCTGACGACTGAAGGCAATGCGGTCATATACGGTTCCACAGGCAGCGGCAAAGAACTGTTTTTGCATGCCATTATTTACTCCCTGATCACAGGACATGATGCCGGACAGGTGAATCTGTACCTGATGGATTTTGGTGCAGAGACCCTTTTATCCTACGCGTCGGCTCCGCAGGTGGGAGATGTCCTTGTATCCGTTGACAACGAGAAAATGACCAATCTTTTCCGTATGCTGCAGGATGAATGTGCACAGCGCAAGCGCCGTTTTATGACCTATGGCGGTGATTATCAGAGCTTTATCCGGGAATCGGGGGAAACCTTGCCGAATATTGTTATTGTTCTGAATAATTATGCCGCTTTTTCGGAGATGTTTGATGAACTGGAGGACGTACTGACACTGCTCACAAGAGAAGGTCCGAAGTATGGTATTTATTTCATATTAACAGTATCTTCAGCCAATGGCATTCGTTACCGGTTACAGCAGAACTTTAAACAGATGTTTGTGCTGCAGATGAATGATCCGACGGATTATACAGGACTTCTGGGACAGACAGAAGGTATGCTGCCTTCTGCCATTTTGGGACGCGGTCTTGTGAAATATGACCGGATTTATGAATTCCAGACAGCACATTCAACAGATATGGAGAATCTGGTTCTTTTTAACAGGCAATTGTCCGGACAGCTGGCTGCAGAGGCCAATATCCGTGCGCCGCATGTACCTGTATTGCCTGAGACAGTGGATGTCGGATTTGTGGCGGACTGTATCCATACATTGTCTGATGTTCCGGTGGGTGTGAATACGACGAGCCTTCGCATTGAGAAGATCAATCTTAAGGAAATATCATCTTACTATGTATTGTCTGCTGATACATCAGAGGCTGTTTTATTTGCCAGAGGACTGGTGCAGGTGCTGTCACGGCTGAATGTGCAGACAACGGTTCTGGATGTGGGAAGAGTCTTTGAAGAAGCGGAAACACAGGGTATCACCTGGCTGTCAGAAGATGTGGAAACCTATCTTGGCAAACTGATTCTTGAGGTTGCAGACCGATATAATACCTGCAAGGCTGCGGGCATGGATGCGGCTTCTATGCAGGGCAGATCTGAGCAGGTCATCGTCATTGCCGGGCTTAAGACATTAACTGAAACTCTTAGTGAGGATGGACAGGATAAGCTGCGTCTGATTCTTGAAAAGGGTGAAGCCATCCACCGGCTGCATTATATTATTTGCGACAGTGCAGAAGACTGTACGGGAGTTTACTTTGACTGGTACCGTAAGCGGCCGAATGCAAAAAGCGGCATCTGGATTGGTCAGGGAATAAGTTCACAGTATATATTCTCATTGAAGAAGCGTATGTTCTCTGAGGATGAGCTTGCGCCGTCAATGGGTTATATCATAGAAAGCGGAAGACCGACACTGGTTAAATGTCTCGGACCGCAGCAGTATTTTGACGGGAGGGATGAAATAGATGCATAAGATTCTTGTGGAGATCTATCTGCCGGTTATCATGCAGCCGGTGGATGTATTTATCCCTGTAAAAAGTAAAATGGGCGAAGTGCTGGCACTTTTAAAGGCCGTATTGCCGGAGCTTACAGACGGTTTGATGCTCGTATCCGAGGATACCGTACTCTGTGACAGGCGGACCGGACGCTGCTTCGACCCGAATCAGACAGTTGCAGAGGCCGGACTGATGAATGGTTCGGAGCTCTGTATCCTATAAAAAATTCAAGGAGGACAAAATTATGACAGGCAATCGAATTGTTGTAACGCCGGAGGTGCTGAAAACAACGGCATCCTATGTAACAGAACAGGCGAACAGTTACAAACAGAATTATGAAAAGCTTTATACGGAGGTTAATGCCATGGCATCAGCCTGGCAGGGAGCGGACAATCAGGCATTTGTATCCCAGATTGAGGGCTTTAAAGAAGATTTTAATGCAATGTATAAGCTGATGAACCAGTATGCGGAATTCCTGACAAAGGCTGCGGATGCCTATTCGTCAACACAGAAAGAAATTATCACCAAGGCCAGGAAACTGGTTAATTAGAGGGAGGTCAGAAAAATGGCAGCAAATGATATGATTAATATTTCAATGGAAGAAGTTACACAGTGCGCGGCCAATATCCGCACACGCAATACAGAGTTAAATCTCTGTCTTGAAAATATCCGTACAAAGATGAATGCACTGGCAGAAACCTGGCAGAGTGACGCTTCAGATACAATCCGGGAGAATTTCAATAATATGGCAGTAAGCTTTGAAGATTACAGGCTGGTTATTGACTCCTATGCAAAATTCCTTGATGATACGGTGAATGCGTATAGATTAGCCGAGAAAACTATCAGTCAGAATGCAGGCCTGTTTAAATAACGTGATATGAAGTTCAACTGAGGGAAAAAAGAAGATGGCAAGTACATTAAAAGTCAATTCGACCAATCTGACAAAAAAAGCAAAGAATGTGAAGCTGTTTTTGAGAGAATATGAAGCCCAGTACAAGCGCCTGAAAAACAGTATCAATGCACTTAATCTTGATGCCGGACAGCTTCAGGCCCTTCAGGCATCTGCGGATGAGATGTATGGGGAATTTCAGAAAATGAAGAGGTATCTTGAAAGCGGTGTAATTGATATATTTGAGACGGCGGCTGTGGAATATCAAAAGGCTGATGCGGTGAAATAACAGGAGAAGGGGGATATTTAAAAATGGCTGGTATTCAAAATGCAGGGTTTGCTGTTGATAAGACATCTATCCGGTCAATCATACAGCAGATTAAATCCAGTCAGAGCGCAATGGTTGATCTGCTGAATCAATTTGAAAAAGCTGTCCGCCAGACAGAAGATGACTGGGAGAACAGCTTTACGGCCTCATTCAGGGAAAATACAGCTGCGTATATTAAGAATGTACGCACGAAACAGGAGCAATTGACAAAGAATCTGACGGAGCATCTGGAACTTACCATAAATGCAGCGGAGAACACTGAAAAGACAGTGACTGCCAATGCATCGCTGTTTGACAGCTGACAGGAGGGATTTTTGTGGCAGAAATATATTCAAAAATCGGTACGCTGAGGAATAACGTATCTTCTAATCAGAAATCCATAAGCAGTACACTTCAGACGGTGATGTTAAATGGTCAGTGTACAGCCGGTGTACGCTTATCAAACACTTCAGGCACCTTGGCCAGTCTGATGGCTTCAGCTGATACGGCTTTGTGCAGCGCCTATGCCAGTGCGGCATCCATGGTTAAATCATCGTCAAGAATCTCTGCGGTAAAATATCCGGTGAATGTGACTCTGAAAAAGAATGCGGTCATCAAGCTGAATTACACGGTGCTGGAGCAGTGCGCAGCGCAGCTATCCAGGCAATCGACTCAGGTCAATAACCATATAGCTGCATGTACGAACCTGATCACTGAATTAAATAACGCCAAAATGAAGACGGCAGCCCAGCAGGCGGCAGCAAAGGTAACGAATGTGGCAGGCGGTGCAGCGGGGGTGGCTGCTGCCATGGCGGCCGCCAACCAGAAAGCGGCTGCCAATACACTGGATGAGCAAATGAAGTTCGATGCATACAAGAGTACTGCAATTACACAGATCAATAATGCAAAAAAATATCTAACGACCTTAAGTGCAAGCCTTAAGCAGGTGATAAAAGAACTTCAGACATCCGTCAATGCCTTCAAGGCTGCTGATTCTAAAATAAGTAAAATAATTGCTGATTTTAATAAGACAGCTGTGCTGAAAAAAGCCTCAGCCTATGATAAAGCAACCAGTACAAATGCAGGTGGTATTCAAACGACAATTGCGGAACTGGAGGCGGCGCAGAAGGAGTACGTGGCCGCCTACGGTCATCCTTCAGAAGAGATTGCAGAAGAAATCGTAAGGTTAAAGAAGCTGGTGGCTTTGAAACTGACAGATGTGGAAACAATCAGGAATGCTTTTTACGAAAAGCTTGGTACAGCCTGTGGTGACTGGCTGAATCAGCATAATAGTAAAATCTATGGTGCAAATTATTGTCAGGCCGTAAGTTATGCGATCGGACTCTATATGGTAACAGGCCAGGTTTATGATCCAAGGGAACTGGCAAACAGTAAGGCATATTGTTACTGGAATAAAGGACATGTCACAGATAAGAAAGATATAAAAGGTGCCTGGGATAATAACGGAAAAACTGATTCCTATCAAAATAATCTGTCGGATGGATTAAAGGATATTTATAATAACCTTTTAAATGGCTATCCTTCGGCAATCACATATTATGCGACTAATGGAACGACCGGCAGCGGCACACATACGGTTGTTGTAACCGGCATCAGGCAGGGTGCTGATGTTAATAATTTAAAACCGACAGATCTGATTATTATTAATCCTGCTGACGGAAAAGAAGCGCAATTGGGCAGTGCTGCAGTTATTGTTCAGTATCGAAAATTTTATTAATTGTTTTACTTATAGAAATGGGGCTGCTGCATGAAAGAATCAAACATCATCGGAACCCGTGTTATGGATGACTGGGTCATCTGTGAGCTGCTTGGCGCCGGCAGCTTTGGACGGGTATACCGGATCGAGCGAAGAGAATTTGGCGAGATGTATGAGGCGGCACTGAAGGTCATTACAGTGCCGTCCTCTGCGTCTGAATATGAGTCCTCTCAGACGGAGGGCATGAGCATTCAGGAGACGCAGGCATACTACTATTCCATTGTGGAAGAGCTGGTGAGGGAAATTGCTCTCATGTCCAGACTCAAGGGGACGGCCCATGTGGTGGGCTGCGAAGATCATAAGGTCATTCAGCATGAGGACGACATAGGATGGGATATACTTATCCGTATGGAGAAGCTGACGCCGCTGACAAAATATGTGGCCGGACATACCATGACCCGGCATGAGGTCATCCGGCTGGGGATTCATCTGTGTCAGGCACTGGAACTCTGCAGAAAGAAAAATATTATTCACAGGGATATTAAACCGGAGAATATATTTGTTTCAGAAAACGGCGACTTCAAGCTGGGGGATTTCGGCATTGCCCGGACAGTGGAGAAGACCACATCCGGACTTTCGCGGAAGGGCACCTACCATTACATGGCGCCGGAGGTTTACCGGGGTGAAAGCTATGGTTTTGATGTGGATATTTATTCTCTGGGTATTGTCCTGTACAAGCTGCTCAATCTGAACAGACTGCCGTTTTGTCCGCTGCCGCCCCGACCACTGAAATATTCTGTTCAGGAAGAAGCTCTGGCACGGCGTATACAAGGTGAAAAGCTGTCAATGCCTTATTATGCAACGGAGAAGCTGGGGCAGATCATATTGAAGGCTGCCGCTTTTTCTCCTGAAGACCGGTACAGGCATCCGTCAGATATGCGCAGGGAACTTGAAGCGCTGCTGCAGTCGGAGCCGGACAGGCTGCTGGAGGAAAAAACGGCGGACGATGCGGATAGAGATGATGGGCCGAGTCTGGATTTGACTGAACGGTGGGAACTGAAGGATGATGGAACAGTCATCGGGAAAGATTCAGATGGAATTTCTGAACTTGAAACGGATACAGAAGATGATGAGTCATTTGATGAAGAACCTGATTTTGAAGATGATGCTGAAGATGAGGATTCTACACAAAGAAAATGGCTTCTGTTTCTCATTGCAGGGGTGCTCATTGCTGTGGCGGCAGGAGGATTACTGCTGAAATTGACGATATCCGGGAAGACGGCAGACAGCAATCAACAATATGAATCCGCAGACAGCGATGAGGAAGCTGAAACGACTGTTGACAGTATTCTTGATAATGAGGAATTGATTGCGGCCTGTGCCCTTTATGAAACCGGTGATTATGTGGAAGCAGCCGGTGCATTTATGGGGATCATGGATACATCGGAAGATGCAGCAGCGGCACAGAAGGCATTTCGTATGCTGGCTGAGCTTTACAGGGATTGTGCTGAATTGGAAATGACAGGAACAACAGGTCTGTTTGATAAGGACGCCGTACTATTGGAGATTGAATTGCTTCAGAAAGGAATTGCCAGATACCAGCTCTACTATGACAGCAGCCTGTATGAAATGTTGGGAATGGCAGCATATCAGGCCTATGAGCAGGGGTATGCGGATTATCTGGATGTGTCGGCAGAAGCCTTCAGGAAAGTACTGGAGCTTGGCGTACAGAAGGAATATATTTATACGAATTTATATGCCATTGCCTATATGCGTCAGGATCTGCTGGCAGCGGAAGAAATCACCTATTCTATGCAGGAAGTCTTTCCTGATAACTATCTGCCCCATGCCTTTCGTGCCATTATTTATATAAAGGCAGGCAGCGATGAGACATATGACGCCGCTTTTCTGAAATATTACGGTCTGACAGAGGCTCTGGCCTATGAAACGGCTTACAGTGAATACAGAGAGGCTGAGGCTCTCGTAAGAACGACAGATGACAGAACATACTTTTTGCAGCTTGAAAGTCTGATTCAGGAGCTGGAAGCCAATGGATGGCTGGGCAGTATGCAGGTTAAAGATATGTGGAGGTCATAGGGAGGAACAGATGAAAATGAAAAAAATAAATATAAATGTAAAACTATTATGTCTGCTGCTGATATCCGCTCTGAGTTTCAGTCTGCTGGCAGGATGCGGCTCAGGGAAAGCATCCGGAGGCAGTGAAGCTTCGGAGGATGGAGCGGCAGAAGATGATGCTGCATGGCAGGAGCAGTATGCCCTTGGTATTCAATGCCTTTCAGAGCAGCGGTATGAGGAAGCTGTCATTGCTTTTTCAGCAGCAATTGATATTAAACCAAACAGCTCCGGCAGCTATGTGTCCCGTGCAGATGCCTATTATGAATGGGGCTATTCCCTGCTTGATGAAAAACAGCAGCAGAAAGTAACATTATCGGATATTCCAGATCAGCTTACAGACGAAGCTGCTGAAAAATATGAGATGGCATCAGCCGATTATGAAAAAGCCAGAGACATCGATTCGGCGGCTCAGGGTGCAGACCGGAATGCCATTGCAGATACAGCGCTGGCAGATTATTACAGAGAGAACGGCAATGAAGAGAAAGCCCAGGAATATGAAGATAAGGCGCAGACACTCATTGATGAGAATAAGGTTTCGGATGAAATCGCTGAGCTGATTGAAAATCATGACCAGGAATCTGACACAAATGGCGGAGGAGCAGAATCGGATACCGTATATCTGCTGACAGAATCTCTTTGGGAGCCATTTCAGCGGGCTAACAGTGAAAAAACAGTCTATACTTATGATGACAATGGCTGTCTTATACGCGAAGACAATTACACAGTATATGATATTGACAAGCAGGAAGAAATGCTGACAACAATAGTGGAGTATACACTTGATGATGCGGGGAATGTTTTATCGGAAACAAAAAAATATCCGGATACAGGAGAGGTACTTCTGAAAAAAACGTATACTTATGATGCTCAGGGTTATAAGATTGCTGAACTTTCAGAAACTGCACAGAGTGAACATTATGATGTGAACACAGAGTATCGTTATGATGCTGCCGGAAGACTGATGAAAGAGATTTCCTATTATGAAAGGTATGACAATTGTACATGGATCGACTACGAGTATAATGAAGAAGGAAATCTTGTTAAAGTTATGGAATGGAGCATAGACGGTTATGATGAAGCTTCTATAGAGACCTCTTCCGGCGGCATGCTTCTTAACTGGCGTACATATGCCTACAACGAAGAAGGGGTGTTGATTAACATCTTCTATTACGATAGTACCGGTGAAGACAGCGGCCTGATGTCAGAAGAAGCCTATGACAGCTATGGCAATCTCACCAGCCATATCAGCTATAGTTATGACAGCGATCCTTTATTAATTACCTTTGAAAATACCTATGATACGTATGGTAATCTGCTGGAACAGGTAGAACTGGAAGACGGACAGATAATGATCGGCAGAAAAACCAATACATGGCAGGTTCTTCAAAAATAAATCTTATTGGCTGTTAGCTATATTATATTGATTCAGACTCTTCTGATGAGCTTCCCATGAAAACATGCTCATCAGGAGAGTCTTTTATAATTCATACAGGCTGGGCGGATTTTTTGATTGACTAATCATCTTTATCTGATAAAATAAGATTTAATGGCGTTCATGCCAACAGCAAAGCGGACTGGCTGAAAAGCCTGATGAATCAAGGCTATTAGACAAAAAAAGAAGGTGAGATCATGAATATACAGTGGTATCCTGGTCACATGACGAAGGCCCGTCGTATGATGCAGGAGGATATTAAGTTAATAGATATCGTTATAGAGTTAGTGGACGCGAGACTGCCTTTGGCCAGCAAGAATCCGGATATTGATGAACTGGCGAAGGGAAAGGCACGGCTGA
The DNA here is from genome assembly GCA_051877705.1 of Coprococcus sp. Lineage (GTDB taxonomy): Bacteria > Bacillota > Clostridia > Lachnospirales > Lachnospiraceae > Coprococcus_A. Next base: position 20,755 of record JBJEJD010000002.1, read on the forward strand.
TTCTGCTCAACAAAGCGGATATGGCTGATTTGAAGTATACGAAGCTCTGGGAAGATTATTTTAAAAGCCAGGGCTTTTTCGTTCTCCAGATCAATGCGAGGACAGGTGCAGGCATGAAGGCGGTGACGGGCGTTGTCAATGAGGCCTGCAAAGAGAAGATTGAACGTGACAGAAAAAGAGGTATCAAAAACCGTCCGATCAGAGCCATGATCGTGGGCATTCCGAATGTGGGTAAATCAACTTTTATCAACAGTTATGCAGGCAAGGCCTGTACAAAGACGGGCAATAAGCCGGGAGTGACGAAGGGCAAGCAGTGGATCAAGCTGAACAGGAATGTGGAGCTTCTGGATACACCGGGTATTCTCTGGCCGAAGTTTGAGGATCAGACAGTCGGGATCAAGCTTGCCATATCCGGTTCCATCAAAGATGATATTTTAAATATAACAGAGCTGGCACTGAAGCTTGCCGATTATCTCCGTGTAAATTATCCGGGCGCTATGGCGGCCCGTTATCAGATAGAGGAGAAGGAAGACGGGGTGGCCCTGCTGTCGGATATTGCCATTGCAAAATGCTGTCTGGTGAAGGGCGGTCAGCCGGATCTTGACAAGGCGGCAGCCATGCTGATCGACGATTTCCGCAGTCTGAGACTGGGAAGGATCACATTGGAACAGCCTGAGTAAAGGAATGATATACTTTGAGTGATGAAAAGATAAGTACAATAAAAAACAGATTTCAGACGGCCCCGATGGAAGAGCTGCCGTCACTGATAGAATTATACCGGAATGACGGGCGTGCAGGTGTCGTTCATTTGATTGAGAGCGCTTCAAAAAAAATAGCTGCTTATGAAAAGGAAGTGGAGCGGGTGCAGGCCATGCTCCGTTTTGAGCGGGAATATGCTTCCTGCGGTGTCATCTGCGGTATAGATGAGGCGGGACGCGGACCCCTGGCGGGACCGGTTGTGGCTGCTGCGGTCATTCTGGATATGAATTGTCCGATCCTTTATGTCAATGATTCCAAGCAGCTTTCGGAGAAGAAAAGGGAAGCCCTCTATGATGAGATCATGGAGAAGGCTGTCAGCGTCGGTGTGGGTATTGCAAGCCCCGAGACGATCGATGATATTAATATTCTCCAGGCCGATTATGTGGCCATGAGAGAGGCAGTTGGCAAATTAACGCCTCAGCCGGAGGTGCTGCTCAATGACGCAGTGACCATACCGGGACTTACGGCAAGGCAGGTGCCGATCATCAAAGGTGACGCCAAAAGTCTGTCCATTGCGGCGGCCAGTATCATAGCCAAGGTCACCAGGGACCGTATGATGCGGGAATACGATGTTCTTTTCCCTGAGTACGGTTTTGCGAAGAATAAGGGTTATGGAACGGCGGAGCATATTGCGGCTATCAGGGAATATGGACCGTCACCCATACACAGACGGAGTTTTATCTCCAATTTTGTTACGTTATAGCAGCAGTTAAAGGAGCGCGGAGGGCATGAACAATGTGCAGAAAGGCCATCATTATGAACAGGTGGCTGCAGATTATCTGACCGGCCTGGGATACCGGATTCTCGAAAGGAATTACCGATGCCGTCAGGCAGAACTGGATATCGTTGCCATGGACGGTTCATGCCTTGTTTTTATAGAAGTAAAATACAGGAAAGCAGGCGGTCCGCAGCACCCATTGGAGGCTGTCGATGTGAGAAAGCAGCAGCATATCTGCAGAGCGGCATTGCAGTATTTGTACAGCCATGGCTGCGGCCAGGAACAGATGTGCCGTTTTGATGTGGTGGCTGTTCTCGATGCGGGACCGGTTTTATATAAGAATGCATTCACGTATCAGAGTACGAAAGGATGGTAGACATGTTTTCAGTGGGAACAACGGAATTAACAGAGAAGAATCATGTTCCTTTTATACAGTTTAAGAATCTTTCTGCCACCGGCATTGTCCGACATGGATTTTCTACCAGACTTGGCGGTGTCAGCAAAGGTATTTTCGCGACGATGAATCTGAATTTTAAACGTGGTGATGATCCTGAGGATGTCATGGAGAATTACCGCCGGATGGCAGGGGCTCTTGACGTTCGTGTGGAGGATATGGTATTGTCGGACCAGACCCATACCACCAATGTCCGCGTTGTCACGGAGGAAGACAGGGGCAAAGGTATTGTGAAACCTCAGGATTATACGGATGTGGATGGTATGATTACCAATGTTCCGGGAATCGTACTGGTGACATCCTATGCGGACTGTGTACCCCTTTATTTTGTAGATCCGGTCAAGCGGGCCATCGGTCTGTCCCATTCAGGCTGGAAAGGAACAGTGGGCCACATGGGTAGGAAGACAGTGGCACTGATGCAGGAGGTTTATGGATGCGATCCTTCGGACATCATTGCTGCCATCGGCCCGTCCATCTGTCAGGCCTGCTACGAGGTCAGTGAGGATGTGGCCCATGCGTTTATGCAGGCATTTATAAAGGAACAGGCAGAAGATATGCTGATTGATAAGGGAAATGGCAAGTATCAGCTGGATTTGTGGAAGGCCAACCGGTATGTGCTGATAGACAGCGGTATTCTGCCGGAACATCTGGCAGTGACAGATCTGTGTACGGCATGCCGTCCGGAGCTGCTCTGGTCCCACAGAAAAACAAATGGACAGAGAGGCGGACTTTCAGCTTTTCTGCAGCTTATATAACGGAATGGAGAATACAATGAAAAAGCATTTACATGTGATCAAATCCATAGAACCGGGCAGTATTGCAGAAGAAATGGAGCTGATGCCCGGGGATACTGTCCTTGCTATCAATGGTCAGGAGATAGAGGATGTCTTTGATTATCATTTTCTGATCAATGACGAATATATTGAGATGCTTATCCGGACAGCTGACGGTGAGGAGGAGCTGCTGGAGATTGAGAAGGATTATAATGAAGATATGGGTATTGTCTTTGATTCCAGTCTGATGGACGATTATAAATCCTGCAGCAATCAATGTATTTTCTGTTTTATCGATCAGCTGCCGAAGGGCATGCGGGAAACCATGTATTTTAAGGATGACGATTCAAGACTATCTTTCCTGCAGGGCAACTATATTACCATGACCAATATGAAGGATTCTGCGCTGGAGCGGATCATCCGCTACAAGCTGGAGCCGATTAATGTATCTGTCCATACGACGAATCCGGAGCTTCGCTGTATGATGCTCCACAATCGTTTTGCAGGAAAGATCATGGAGCAGCTGCAGAAGCTTTATGATGGTGGTATTATTATGAATGCCCAGATCGTTCTGTGCAGGGGTGTCAATGATGGTGAGGAGCTGGATCGGACCATCCGGGATCTGTCCGGATTTATCCCGAATATAGAGAGTGTTTCCGTGGTGCCGGTGGGCCTTTCTGACTACAGAGAAGGGCTTTATCCGCTGGAGCCCTTTGAAGCGGAGGATGCGCGCAGAGTGATCGCTCAGATCGAGGAATGGCAGAAACGGTTATATGAAGAATACGGAACCCATTTCATTCATGCGTCCGATGAATGGTATCTGCTGGCAGGTTATGAGATGCCGGAGGAAGAACGCTATGACGGTTATCTGCAGCTGGAGAATGGTGTGGGCATGGTGCGGCTTCTGATGGAAGAATTCCATGAGGCTCTGGACAGTATTCCGGCTGACGGCAGAAAACGTCATGTGTCCATTGCAACGGGGCGTTCGGCGGCCGGGCATATACGCCGGCTGGCAGGAGAGCTTTGTGATAAATTTGAAAATATGACAGTGGATGTATATGAGATCGTCAATCACTTTTTTGGTGAGAAGATCACTGTATCCGGACTGCTGACGGGAAAGGATATCATGGAGCAGCTGAAAGGGCTTGATCTGGGTGACAGGCTGCTGCTGCCGGTGAATATCCTGCGCAGCGGCGAGGATATAGAACTGCTCCTGGATGATGTGACTGTGCCTGAGATTGAAAATGCTTTACAAATCCCGATTTCAATTGTACAATCAAACGGACAGGACCTTGTTTACAAGATCCTTGGTGAAGCATAGGAGAGAATACGAACAGAGGTGATAGATAAATATGAGTAAACCAATTGTGGCCATTGTCGGCAGACCGAATGTGGGAAAGTCCACATTATTTAATGCGCTGGCGGGACAGCAGATATCCATCGTCAAGGATACGCCGGGCGTTACAAGAGACCGTATTTATGCGGATGTGAACTGGCTGGATTCACAGTTTACAATGATTGATACGGGTGGTATTGAGCCGGTCACAGATGACCTGATTTTAAAAAGCATGCGTGAGCAGGCAGAGATTGCCATTGAGACGGCGGATGTGATCATCTTCCTGACGGATGTCCGCCAGGGTGTGGTAGATGCCGATTTTCAGGTAGCCAATATGATCCGACGTTCCGGCAAGCCGGTCGTTCTCGTTGTGAATAAAGTAGATAATTTTAAGACCATGATGACAGATGTCTATGAGTTCTATAATCTGGGACTTGGTGATCCGATGCCGATCAGTGCCAATTCCAAGCTGGGACTTGGTGACATGCTGGATGCGGTCATGGCCCATTTTAAACCGGGTACGGCTGAGGAAGAGGAAGATGAACGTCCGCATATTGCCGTGGTGGGCAAGCCAAATGTGGGAAAATCATCCCTGATCAATAAGCTGACGGGTGAGAATCGTGTTATTGTCAGCGATATAGCAGGCACTACGAGAGATGCCATTGATACGGTTATCAAACGAAACGGTAAAGAATATGTTTTCATCGATACGGCCGGACTTCGCCGCAAGAGCAAGATCAAAGAGGATATCGAGCGCTACAGTATTATCCGTACGGTATCGGCTGTTGAGCGGGCCAATGTGGTCGTTCTCATGATCGATGCCAGGGAAGGCGTGACAGAGCAGGATGCCAAGATTGCCGGTATTGCCCATGAAAGGGGCAAGGGCATGATCATCGCGGTAAATAAATGGGATGCCATCGAGAAGGATGACAAGACCATGAACAAGTTCACGAAGGATGTTCGTGAGAAGCTGTCTTTCATGCCTTACGCGGAGATGCTCTTTATCTCTGCAGTGACCGGTCAGAGGCTTCAGAAGCTTTTTGATACGATCGATGCGGTCATTGAGAATCATGCCATGCGTATCGGCACCGGCGTGCTCAATGAGATTCTGAGTGAGGCTGTTGCCATGAAGCAGCCGCCTTCTGATAAGGGCAAACGTCTCCGTCTCTATTATATAACGCAGGTATCTGTCAAACCGCCGACATTTGTCATTTTCATCAATGATAAAGAACTGACGCATTTTTCATATACCCGGTATATTGAGAATCAGATCCGTGAAACCTTCGGATTCCGCGGAACACCGCTGCATTTTATCTACCGTGAGAGAAAGGATAAGGGCTAGATTATGGTTATAAAGGTCATCATTTGTCTGGCACTTGGGTATATTTTTGGCTGTTTTCAGACCGGATTTTTTTATGGGAAGCTGATACATGGCATTGATGTGCGCAATTATGGCAGCGGCAATGCCGGAACCACCAATACCCTGAGAACGCTCGGCAAGAGAGCAGGATACATTGTGTTCTTTGGAGATGCATTGAAAGCGGTTTTTGCTGTGTGGCTTGTCCGTTATCTGCTGTTCCCGGGAATGGGCGATGCGACAAAGATTCTGGAAACAGTGACGGCTCTGGGCGTTGTCCTGGGGCATAACTATCCGTTCTACATGAATTTCAAGGGCGGCAAGGGTATTGCGGCCACAGGCGGTTTCATGTTTGCGCTGGATATCAGAATTGCACTGATTGCGGCCATCGTATTTGCTGTCATATTTTTCACTACCCGGTACGTATCTGTGGGTTCCCTGGCGATTACGGCATTATTCCCGGTGATGATATTGATCTTCTATCCCGGACAATGGGTAGTCTTTGGACTCAGCCTCATATTTACAGCCATGGCATGGTGGCGTCATCGGGCCAACATACAGAGACTTCTGAACGGAACAGAAAATCGTTTTGAAAAAAAGAAAAAATAAGTGCCTGCCCTGATGACTTCTTCCTGAAAACATGCTCTCTTCGTTCCACTTCGGTCGGTGCTAACGAACGTCCACCGGACGTTCAGCACCGCAAAT
>JBJEJD010000003.1:0-6529 GCA_051877705.1 Coprococcus sp.
ATAGTTATTTTCGCATGACCGATTCAATATCGGCAACTGTTCTGACAATGGCAGCAGACAGATTTTCACAGCCTTTTTCTGTAACCAGGCAGTTGTCCTCCACCCGGAAGCCAATCCCCCATTCCTCGTGGTAGATGCCAACATCCACGCAGAAGACCATATTAGGTGCAATTATTTCAGGGGTTTTGATGGCATCATGGCAATCAAAGCCAATGTGATGGGCACCGCCGTGCCACATATAGGTGCCGATTTCAGTCACATCCTTCAGCACTCCCGCATCCTTCAGAAGCTGAGCGTTATAGCTGCGAATAGTTGCATCCACATCCTTCATTTTCATTCCCGGATGAATGATTGAGAACATATAATCGGAGGTCTGCAAGGCACATTCATAGAGCAGCTTCTGGCGGTCCGTGAATTTACCGTTGCAGGGGAAACCGCGGGAAACATCGGTGATCAGGTTATCATACTGGGCCCCCACATCATTGAGAATCATATCTCCATCCCGGGCCTGACCGGTGTAGGAATAGTAGTGAATGCAGAAATTGTTGGCCCCGGCGGAAATGATTGACGGGAAGCCGGGACCAAGAGGTCCGAACTGACCGATAGCGCGGTCAAATTCTGCTTTGTACTGGTATTCATACATCCCGGGTCTGGAGGCTTTCATCATCGCCAGGATACCTGCTTCCGTAATCTTCTCTGCGTGCCGCAGCGCTTCGATTTCGCAAGGCTGTTTGATGGTACGCAAGGAGCGCAGGATAGGATTGGCGTTGCAGAGAGTCAGATAGGGATACTCCCTGTGGATGTGCGCTGCCATGGTATGCGCCGGGGTATCCATGTCATCCGGGGAATAACGGAACAAATCCAGATACAGGTTTTCATAGGCACCTGAAAGGGCCAATGCCTGCAAATCAGGCAGGAATTGAGATTCAGGCCGGATGTCGGAGATGCCGGAAATATCCTCAGCCTCCGCAGAAGTCAACCGACGGCCTGTCCAGCGTTCCGCCATCGCGTCGCCGGGCAGAATGTACAGCCGCTGCGAAAGGACGGCATCACTATCTTTACAGATGACCAGTACAGAATTTTTTTGCTGGATTCCTGTCAGATATACAAAATTTCGCTGGGCGAAGAAAGGATAATATTCGTCATGCGTTTTACGAATCTCCTGCCCGGCAAACAATACGGCAATGGAATCCGGACGCATGGAAGCGGCGAACCGCTGACGGTTGCCGATATAAAAAGATTTGTTCATCAATAACACCTCTCTAAAAATATTGATATGAAAAGCGATTTTCGGGGTTACCATAGAATCGACGAATTGCCTATGACAAGATTAACATCTTGCTGCTTAATAAGCAAGCGGTTTTATACTTTAGAAAAGATCAGGTGAACAGGATATGTATGATTTTAATGTCAGACTGGTGACAGTTACCGGCAAAGAACAGATTGCCAGTGCGGCAGGCATTATCATGATGGTGTCGGATGGGGCATCATGGAAAGCTTCTGTTCTGGATTTGAGATTTAATAATACAGATACATGATACCTTCCGGCAAAAGCGAATAAAGCAACTATCTATCTTTATGTTGCAGATATTTTGATAGAAATAAAAGTATGGCATATACTATTGACAAAAAGAAATATTTGTAATACGATTGTATTACAAAAAAGGAGGGGCTGCATTATGGCAAAAGAAGCAACATTACAAGTTCGGATGGATGCGGATCTGAAAGAGAAAGCAGAAGCTTTATACCGGGAATTGGGCACTTCCTTTGCAGAGGCAGTGCGAATTTTTGCAAAACAGAGTGTTTTAGAAAACGGGATGCCGTTTGTGATATCTGCAAATCGCAGAAACACATATGGCAGGCTTTCTAAATATGCAGATCCGATAAAAAGAGATCAGGAGGAAGGTGCATATGAGAGGGCTATGGTAGAAAAGTATGAAAAAGCTGATTGATGCAAATGTAATTCTGAGGTATCTTTTGGGAGACCACCCACAGATGTCTGAAGAAGCAAAAAAGGTAATTGAAGACGGGGCATTTACTCTGCCGGAGGTTCTTGCAGAGGTGGTGTATGTGTTGAAAGGTGTATATCAGGTAGGCCGTACAGAAATTGCAAAGACTCTGATTGAATTCCTGGATGAAATCAGTATTGACAATCAGGAGACCATTTGTGAGGCATTGACGCTTTTTTCAGAAACATCTCTTGATTTTGTGGACTGTATCCTGATAGCCAGATACAGGATATTAGGTGATGAAGTGATGAGTTTTGATAAAAAACTGAATAAAATGCTGTAGCAGCATAAGCGAAGCACTTTATATGGAAAGCTTCTGTTCGGGGCAGGTGTGGCTCAGCCCAAGTCACACCTGCCCAATTTTAGTTCTGGATTTATAGTCTTCTCCCCAATTCCACATGGCCTCCAGAATCGGTTTCAGGCTGTAGCCCAGATCGGTAAGCGTATATTCAACTCTTGGAGGCACTTCGGCGTAGACCTTACGGCTTACCAGCCCGTTTGCCTCCATATCCCGGAGCTGCGCCGTCAAAACCTTCTGTGATACGCTGCCAATGGATTTTTTTAATTCTCCAAAACGCCTGGTTCCAGGCATCAGATCCCGCAGAATCAGCACCTTCCATTTGTCCCCGATCAGCATGAGAGTGGTTTCCACAGGACAAGCTGGAAGCTCTTTTTTGATTTTTGTGTCATTCATATTAAAGCCCTCCTTAATAGTTACAATTAGAAACTTACAATCTGATTATACAGTACAGACTATCTTGGAGTCAACAGGGAGATTTGCCTGCCAGACACCATTCGTATTTGTGATAATGTGGGTCAGGAGGATGAGATTTTGCTGGAAGAATTTCCGAAAGAAATAAGACAATTGGTAGCCGCATATAGAGATTACTGATTTTGTTATTAGTTTCCTTTTGGTAACTAACCCACAATATTGTGCTTACTTTACAGCAGATACTATACAGTGTATCCTATCATCAAGAGATGAGGACAGCGGCCGCTCCAAAACTCTGATATTATTTGGAGGTCATTATTCTGATATTATCTGGAGGTAATTATAATGAAGAAAGTTGTTGAATTTTTGCAGGAAAATCCTGTTCAGTATCTTGCCACTGTTGGTCGTGATGGAAAAGCAAAATGCCGTCCTTTCATGTTCTGTTTTGAACAGGATGGCAGACTCTGGTTCTGTACAAATAATACCAAGGATGTCTATAAGGATATGCAGGCTAACCCTTATGTGGAAGTGACCGTATCCAGTCCGAGTTATGCGTGGATTCGCCTGCACGGCAAAGCTGTGTTTGAAAATAATATGGCAGTCAAGGAAGGCTGCATGAACAATCCTATTGTAAAAGGTCAGTATCAGACCGCCGACAATCCTATCTTTGAGGTATTCTATCTGGAAGAACCTCACGGTGTGATCGCCGACTTCTCCGGCAATCCTCCGTATGAGTTTTAAGATTGCGGCAGCTGCTATGAAATCTATCCGGTAAGAACCATTGTGAAAAGAGGATAATACCATGAAGCAGGAAGAACGAAGAAGATTTTTGATTGAAGAATTGCTGCGGGAGCGACCTTCCTGCCGTGGACAGGAAATTCCGGCGGACGCTGAGAGTCAAAAGATGTTATTACGTGGATTGATGAATGTCCGTCACCCCGCAGCCATCAGCCAGAGATTTCTTGAAGTGCAGGACAACTATCTGCAGGAGGACCTGAGAGTAAAAAAGATTACCCGCCTGTCCGAATTGTCTCCCGTGCAGGAGGGCATTTATCTCTGGCGGGGAGATATTACTACGCTGGCGTGCGGTGCCATCGTCAATGCGGCCAACAGCGGCATGACCGGCTGTTATCAGCCCTGCCATAATTGCATTGACAACTGCATTCATACCTACGCAGGTGTTCAGCTCCGCTTGAAGTGTGCCGAGATGATGGAGCAGCAGGGCTATGCCGAACCGACAGGACGGGCCAGGATCACCCCTGCCTATAATCTTCCCTGTGATTATGTGATACATACGGTGGGCCCCATTGTGCAGGGCAAACTTTCACAGCAGCATCGTGAACTCTTGGCATCCTGTTATCGTTCCTGCCTGAAGCTGGCTGATAAAAATGGAGTGTCCAGCATCGCTTTCTGCTGCATCTCTACGGGTGTCTTTATGTTTCCAAATGACAGGGCAGCAGAGATTGCTGTGCGTACAGTACAGGAATATATGGAGAAAACAGGGAGTAAGATAGAGGTGGTGTTCAATGTTTTTAAAGAGCAGGACGAAAGAATATACAGGGAACTGCTGGGAGCAGATTGATCAGCTGAAACAGAAGCTGGAAAAAGCCGATGCCATTCTGATTGGTGCCGGTGCAGGTCTGTCTGCTTCTGCCGGTCTGACCTACAGTGGAGAACGCTTTGAACGGTATTTCTCAGATTTTCACCGGAAATATGGAATCACCGATATGTACTCCGGCGGTTTTTATCCCTATGACACACTGGAAGAATATTGGGCATGGTGGAGCCGGCATATTCTCTATAACCGCTACGTGGATGCCCCTGTTCCTGTCTATCAGGAGCTGCTTTCTCTTGTGAATGGAAGAGACTATTTTGTAATAACTACCAATGTGGATCATCAATTCCAGCGCGCAGGCATTGATAAAAAGAGATTGTTCTACACCCAGGGAGATTACGGTCTGTGGCAATGCGCCAGAGCCTGCCACAGTCAAACCTATGACAATGAGGATGCCGTACGGCAGATGGTTGTCCGACAGAAGGATATGAAGATCCCGTCAGAGCTGATTCCCCATTGTCCGGTATGCGGCGCACCAATGATCATGAATCTGCGCTGTGATGATACCTTTGTTCAGGATGAAGGCTGGTATGCTGCAGCAGAACGGTATGAGGAATTTCTGCGGCGGCATAAACATGGAAATGTGCTGTATCTGGAACTGGGGGTTGGAAATAATACACCGGTCATTATCAAGTATCCCTTTTGGAAATACACCCTGGAAAATCCGGATGCCACCTATGTCTGCGTGAACTACGGGCAGGCATACGCACCGCGGGAAATAGCAGATCGATCCATATGTCTGGACATGGACATAAGACTTGTCCTGTCAGAGCTGGATCGAAAGAATATGAATGCCGGTTAATTTTTCTGAGGATTATTTTATACCTGTTCAATTGTGAAATCCATGAAATTCTGATATGCTGATTTTACAGGGAATCATGCAAAATCGGGGAGGTATGGAGATGCAGTTAGGAGAAGTGATCCGAAAATACCGGAAAAGAAAAAATATGACTCAGGAAGAAATGGCATTTCGCCTTGGCGTTACAGCGCCTGCAGTGAATAAATGGGAAAATGGGAATTCCATGCCGGATATTATGATGCTGGCACCCATTGCAAGACTGCTGGGGATTACGACAGATGAGCTTTTATCTTTTCGTGAAGAACTCACTACAAAGGAAATAAAAGACATTATTGAAGAGGCTGACAGGAGACTGAAAGAACAGCCTTTTGAAGAAGCATTTCAATGGGCAAAACAGATCACTGAACAATATCCAAATTGTGAACAGCTCATCTGGCAGATTGCAGTGGTGTTTGATGCCGGAAGAATAATGAAAGCTGTGCCGGGTCAGGAAAGATATGATTCTATGATCTGTGAATGGTATCAACGGGCTCTGGAGAGCCAGGATGAGACGGTACGTCAGGAAGCTGCTGATTCTCTGTTCAATTTTTATCTGAGAAATAAAGAATATGAAAAGGCAGAACAATACCTGGCATATTTTTCTATGCAAAATCCGGAAAGAAAAAGAAAACAGGCACAGATATACAGTGAAACAAATCGAATACAGGAGGCATATCAGGCATACGAAGAACTGCTTTTTGTGGATTATCAGATGGTCAATGCCGCCCTGCAGGGACTGTATCTTCTGGCAGTAAATGAAAATGATTTAAAAAAGGCACATCTCTTTGCCGACAAGCAGTCACAGGCGGCAAAATGCTTTGAAATGGGCAGGTATCATGAAGTGTCCAGCCAGCTGGAAATTGCTACTATTGAGAAGGACAAAGATGCGGTTCTTAAGATCAGGGAAGAAATGCTTGACAGCGTGGACGACATTTTCAGCTTTACCCGGTCACCACTCTATGAACATATGAATTTCAAAGAAGTTAATGAAGATTTTATAAAAGAATTAAAAAACAATCTGCTGCAGTGCTTTCAGGATGAAGAGAACTAAGGATTTCCGGGCAGGGACTGATTGTTGGGCAGCTCCGTCAGGGGCTGTCTTTTTATATGGTTTTGCAATGGCAAAAAAGTATTATAAAGAGAAAGTACTCAATTTTCATATTGCGGGCTTACTATGTATCCCGTATAATGTAAAGTATAGGATTCCTTCGTAAAGGGGGAATTTGATGGCAAAAAGAAAGAAGCTGCAGGAGAAGAAATCGATATTATTACAGTCAGATTGATGTAGAACTCTTGCTGGCAGGTCTGGAATATGAAGATTTACCGGATTCCTATGTGATTTTCATCTGTGATTT
>JBJEJD010000004.1:0-6488 GCA_051877705.1 Coprococcus sp.
TCTCTTTATTGGAATCTTTTCGGGATTGTTTTGTTGTTCAGTTTTCAAAGTTCATGGCTGCCTCACCGAAGCAGCTTAATCATTTTATCAGATGCATTGTCATTTGTCAACAACTTTTTTAAATTATTTTCAAATTTCTTTCCATCTGCACTGTCCATCGTTATTTTCGCTGACAGCTTGTTTATTTTATCATCCCTAAAAGGATTTGTCAACATCTTTTTCAAAAAAAGTCGAAAAAACATCAACAGCTCGTTACAGTTCAGCCTTTGATGATTTTTCGACTTTTGACTTTTCACTAGTACATCGTTCACAAAATAACTAGCCTAATGCGCAGAACGTTTTTTTGAGAGTACTGTTCAAAAAACGCAGGCGTAGCGGGCTACGTTGAGGCTTTTTGAACAGTGCTATCGAAAAAACGGGCAAGTATTCGGTCTAGTTATTTAAGATACGATGTACTAGATCAGCAGATATGCCAGACTTGCGACTATTGTCAGCAAATAATTGTGGTCATAGATAAATCTTAAAAACATGCTGTTATTGATTTGTCCATATATATATCCACCCAATCCTGTGCCGCTGAAAATCGTTGCCGCTATACAGACAATCCACAAAATTACAAATCCATTTACCAGCCCCAGAAGGAAGCCGCCCAGTTTATTCATACTGTGCAGTACAGGCAGATAACTGATAATATTCAGACAGCCCGCTACAATTTTTAAAACAATCATAGATCCCAGAAAAACAAGAATAAACGACAGGGCATTGATCATTAGACAGGTCAGATAATTAGCTACATAAGATTTAAATGCCGTTATCCCCAATGCATCATAAATCTGAGTATTATTGTTCTCAAGCAAAGCATCCTTTATTGAATCCGGCAGCGGCAGGCTTTGAATCGCCTCTGCCTGTTCACTGACAGCATCCGGTTCTCCTGCATCCTCACCAAACAACGTTTCCTCCACGTGTTCACTGATAATATTAAAAAAGGTCGTATCTTGCCAGGTCTGACTGACATAGGGAGAAACATTGATTGCAACAGCTATGGATATCACCATTGTAAAAGTTGAAAAAACCGTCATAATCAGCCCCCGACGCCGTCCATTCAACGCAAATATGATAAGAAGTGCCAATGCCGCCCATGATAAGATATTCATGTTCATTCAGATACCTCCTCTGATCTACTCGATACGTATTTCCCGCAAAGTCTGGTCATCAATCAACCAATACATGCCTTCCTCCCACGAAGCCATGACTCCCGTAACGGCTGTATTCATTGTACTATGAAAACGCAGCCTTCCTCCATACTGATAAATTTTGATTTCCTGATCATTATACAGAATAATCTCATCATCATCTGCTGCCACCTTTTCATAGTCAAAATCAAAATAAACAGTTGTATTTTTTTTACCGGCGGAATCATATACTTCCATACGGTATTTACCATTCTCATTCTGATTTCTGAAAATAAAACCCATTTTCTGGTTTCCATTGAATACGCTGCGGATCTCATCCTCAAATTCCATTCTCTGTACTTCACTGACACTGCTGCTTACATTAAAAAGAGAAAAGCCCGTTTCACCATAAAGCGCCGCTTTCGTGTCATTTAAAAAGACCACTTTCGGATAGAGTCCATCCAGAACCTGCGTTTCCATAATATGTTCTTCTTCTATATCGCCAAAATCATAAAAAATCACTCGGGTCTGAACAATACCACTGTCTATACACAGATAGCTGGCCACCAGCTTTGTCGCATCCGGTGACAGGCCGATTGCCAGCGGATATCCTGTATTTTCAAGGGATACTTTAATGCTTCCGAGTTCTTTTCCCTGCTTATCATAAAGATTAATATAATTGCAGTCTGCATCCGACAAAATAGCCGCTATTACTCCCTGATTGGCTATCTTGATTTCCTGTATAGGCACATCCGTTGTCACCCGGCCAATCTGCCCATATTCATTAAAAACATAAATGGAATTGCCTCCCATATCTCCAATTGCAATGTATTGATTGCCGGATGCCAGTACTGGTAAAGTCATCTCATAAGTCTGATTCCAGAGCACGCTTCCGCTTTTATTAGTCAAGGCAACACCATCTTTACTGTACCTGAGCATTCCCTTATTCATAATCTGATAATAAACAGATGTATTATCACCACGGGATAACGTGTTGACAACCTCGTATGAAGTATAAACACTGTGATTCTTAACCAATGCATAGATCAGAACCACAACAAGGATCAACAATCCTGCACCGGCCATCCGCTGTATTCTTCCCAGGCTTTTCTTCGGTTTTTCCATCCCTTCGCTCTGCTGTTCCATATTTTTCCTCCGTGATCGTCCAGACATACGCCAACATCCTCACTGCCGGATGTCAGGCAGCACAGCTGCCATCTTCCTGTCTATATCCATGCAATACGCCGCCGACTATATCTGTTAGTATAGTGAAAAAACCGGCAATCGTCAACCGTTTTAACTCTTTATGGAAGCTGCAGTACCATTCCCGGGAAAATAAAATCCGGATCTTCTATCTGATTCATTCGGATAATTTCCTCAACATGTTCTGCATCCTGATAAAAATTCCGACTGATTTTCAATAGTGTATCCCCTTCTTTGACTGTATAACTCTGATGGGCCCCAGCTGCCACTTCAGTATTTCCTTCATTCTCATTCTGACCGCTGTCTTCTGTTTCAATTTCCAGCTTCGTTTCTGTCTCATTCTCTTCGTTCCCGACAGTTTCTGCAGCTTGCTGCATAATACTCTCCACAATATCCAGATTGCCCGAATAATTTGTTTCTCCGACAGATGCCGCCGTAGGCGGACTGATAGTACGGTTGGCGGACACACTTCCAGCCATCATATTTTTCCTGACAGCTGCCACAATAAGGAGCACCAGCAAAACCGCTGCCGCCTGAGGCACCCACCGGCTCCTTTTGCCCCTTTGCCGATCATATGCTTCTTTTTTAATCTGATTGTCCGTTTTTCTCTCAAAAAGCCGATTCTGAAAACCAGTTGTCTCCCGCTGTTTTTCTACAGCTCCGTCCTGGCGCATTTCAATCATATAATTCTGCATAGCTTCATTTCGTTCATAATAAATATAATAACCCTGCTGCCGTATCAGCTGGCCATTCTCATATAAATAAAAAGCATCCTCCCTGTCCAGCGGATCCATAGTATAAAAAATAATCCCTTTATCTTTAAACTGTTCAGCCTGTATTTTCTCTATCCATCCATTAATGCCGACAGACTGTCCCGGTCTGGACAGGAACCAGCCCAAAATATGCTTGTCCTTAAAATACTTATCTGTTTTTTCGTACATATCTGCCCACATCTCCGTTGTCAGCTGCAGACTGTCCTCATGAATTTCTGCATGTTCCATATGGATAGCCGCACTGATAAAAAAGATATCTGTTTTGTCTTTTTTCACTGCTTCTCCCAAAAGGACAGCAGCTTTTTGTCCAATTGGTTTTTGACAGGCCACCTGATTTAAGTATGTCATGACATAATCTTCTATATATATTTTTAATTTTTCTCCCGGGGCACCTACTTGACGAATATTATTCGGCAATTTCACAGCATCGTTTTCCTGACATTTGATTTCAACCATTCTGCTCATCCTCCTTTTACATACAGTTCTATGGTAGCATAACCATTCCTGATTTTTTATCGAAGGGTGTCGTCATCATAATCATAAATCATAGACAAAACCATTACCCGTCTGACTTCCAGTTCAAATCTCTGTATAAAAATGAAATAAACGGGTATGCTTCCCAAAAAAGGAGTACAATCATGTCCCGTACAATCTGGATAAACAGCCGTACCATCGGTGCTGACGCAATTTTTGAACAAAATTTGCGATATTTACTTAAAAATGTCAATTCTTCCGATAAACCTCTGGCCTTTGCATGTATTGGCTCCGCCAGAGTCATTGGAGATAATCTCGGGCCCATCATAGGGACCATTCTTACCAGAAGTAATTACCCCCATGTATATGGCACACTGGATGACCCGCTGAACGCCCTCACCCTTCCTGATTACTTTCCTGTACTGAAAGATATAGAACGTCAATACTTCCTGATTGCTATTGATGCTTCCATTGGCAATGGTGGTCAAAGCGGTCATCTGACCCTCTCTGACACCTGCCTCTATCCAGGCTCAGCCCTCCGACGTTCACTGCCTGCCCTCGGCAGTCTCCATATTACGGGAGTCTTCGACGGTCTGGACAGTCCGAAGGCCCGACAACTTCTTCCCGTTTTTTGCAGGAATATGGGGCTTGGACTTCTCAGAATCTGCAGAGGAATATAAAAAAGAGAATGCTGTAAATCTTGCACTTTACAACATTCTCTTTTTTATGAAAGCCGGATTATTCACCTCTACATAATACTGTTTCTAAAATTACATAACCAGATAAACCACAGCCGCTGATATCATAATCTGAATAATGGCAAATCTGAACACAGTCTGTGTATTAGACCATCCCATGACCTTTCTCACATGGTCATGAAGCGGTGTTCTTGTATGCACCAGGATCCTGATCTTCAGAAAACGCAGCAGCGAAACCTTAATCAATCCAAGACCGCCATCAAGAATCAGGACAATGGCAACCGGAATATAGATGAACGGGCTGCCTGTCTTCAGCGCAGCAATACTGATAAAAAATCCCATGGCTCTGGAGCCGGCATCTCCCATCATCAGCTTGCTAGGCGTTGCATTAAACCAGAGATAAGCCAGGATACAAATGATAAAGAGGAGAATCGTATGACTGAAAACAGGATCTTTATCTCCCAGAATATCAATAATGTATAAACTCATCAGAGTTATAATGGACAAGGTGCCGGACAGACCGTCTACACCATCACTGCAGTTGGTGACGTTAATGGATACCCATACCAGAACAACGGTCAGGATACCAAAGATGAACGTCGGAATCGTGATGCTCCCGCCAAAAACAGCAAATTCAACCACATTACTGTTAAAATTCAGAAATGTAATAGCCACCATCACAGCAATGACAAAATCCAGGAGCCCCTTTTTCAATTCGCCCCAGGAGGTTTTTGCGCAATCATCCAGAAAGCCCGTCATCATAGCCGCTGCCAGCAGCAGCAGATAAATCAGTATCTCCGTATTAAAATCACAAAACAGCAAAACAGCTGCAATGAATACCAGCACAAAAATAAAGCCGGCACCTCTTGGCTTGCCTGCGGATAAGGCCCCATTCACCGCGAATTCCCTGCCATGATCCTTCGGCAGCTTATCGTTACATTTTGCCAGCAGGAAACACGTCACAACAAAGGCAAAAATCAACCCTGCCAGTGCAATGATATTGGCTGGCACACCTGTCAAAAACATATTTATCATTTGCTTCTAATCCTTCTTTCTTCATATTTATCTTGCTATATATCAGCATGCCCATTCATTCAGAATAAATCCCTGAGAACAAGATCAGTTTCTCCCTGATTCAATCCCGCTTCCACACGCAATACTTTCGGGTGATTCCGATACGTACTCCTTACCATATCTCTCAGAGCCGTCCCTCCATGATACCCATGAACGATCCGCAAACGATATGTACTTGCAGAAGCTCTCTTCAGGCGACTGTCAATGGCAATCTTCGCCTGATACCTGGTCATGCCGTGAATATCCAATTCATCAATACCTGTCCGCATAGATGTCATTGCCCTCTACCCGAACAGTGCGCCCAGAGCGCCAAAAAGTCCCATTCCTGCGGCCCCCATAATAATACCGGCCAGTAAAACACCGCACATAACAGCAGCTACACTGGACTTAAAGTCCATATCCAGAAGGCTGGCCGCCAGGGTTCCCGTCCAGGCTCCCGTTCCCGGAAGCGGAATACCTACAAAAAGAAGCAAGGCTACGAAGAGACCTCTGCCTGCCTTTGCCTGAAGCTTCTGTCCGCCTTTTTTACCCTTCTCCAGGCAAAAAGAGAAAAATCCGCCAATGACAGGCTTATCCGCTCCCCATACCAGTATCTTTCTGGCAAAAAGAAATATAAATGGTACCGGCAGCATATTGCCGATAATAGCTGTCACATAGGCCGGAATAAACGGCAGACCCACACCTGTCGCATAAAGAATGGAGCCGCGGAGTTCAATCAGCGGCACCATGGAAATTAAAAAAACAATAATATAATCTATCATCTTTCCTGCACCTCGATTTAAATAGTCAACACTATATGAATAGTGCTATTCTATCATAAATATGCAGGAAATCAAATATTTTTTCATTCTTAACTAACTACATTCTGAGGTTTTCCTTCTGTAAAGCCTTTGATATTTGCTGCCAGAATGGACACAAGGCGCTGACGCGTTTCCAGACCCTTCCATCCCATATGTGGTGTCAGGATGACATTCGGCATATCATACAGCGGATTATCCTGCACCGGCGGCTCTGTCTCCTGCACATCCAGACCTGCTCCCGCAATCTGGCCTTTCTGCAATGCTTCAATCAGCGCAGGCTCATCAATTAATGCC
>JBJEJD010000005.1:0-6486 GCA_051877705.1 Coprococcus sp.
ATGGAAAAGAATCCGGAATTCAGTGAAAAAATAGGTATCCGGAATAAATCCGGAATGAAACCGGCAAAAGGGTAAAGACAGAGGGAGAAGAGTATGAAATACATTGTAATTGATTTGGAAATGAATGCATTGGATAAAAAATATGCAGAAGAAAAGCAGGTCTGTGGCAGAGAAATCATTCAAATAGGCGCTGTTTTGCTGGATGAGCAGTATCAGGAGATCAGTTCCTTTAATACGCTGGTAAAACCTCAATATAATGAACGGATTGAAGGTAAGATTGAGAATCTAACCGGCATAAAGACGGAAATGGTGCAGAATGCTCCAAATTTCAGGGAGGCCCTTGAAATGTTTTTTACCTGGTGTCATAATATAAAAGATAGTATTCAGATTTATCAATGGAGTGAATCTGATTGCGAACAGATCATCAGGGAACTGGAATTGAAGAAGATTCATCCGGAGCCGGAGGATGCCGGATTATTGCAGGGGTTTCAGGACTTTCAGAAAGAATATGGAGACACACTTGGGATATCAAGGGCTTTATCATTAAAGGATGCTGTGATGTATACAGGAGTAGATTTTTCAGGAAGAGAGCACAATGCGCTGGATGACGCGAAGAATACGGCCGCTTTACTGAGAATTGTCCGGGTTCCGGAACTTTGTAAAGCGGCACTGGAAAATGTAATCGATGCTTTCAGTACCAAGACGGTAGGAACGTCATTGGGAGATTTATTTCATTTTGAAGAATTCAGAATATCAGCCTAATGGAGGAAGAGAAATATGTTATCACTTTTATTTGCAATATGTATGATATGGATATTTGGTAAATTATTTATTTTTGGTATTAAAGCAGCCTGGGGAATATCAAAGTTTCTGATAACGGTTGTATTACTGCCGCTGATTCTGATCGGAATGGTAGTTGGCGGGTTATTATATTTAGCATTCCCAATCCTGATAATACTTGGGATTATATCTTTGATTTCGACAAAAGCGTAATCTGTTTGTAAAGGTCAGCAATAGTGGTTTATCTGTTTTTCTGCCGAAGCATTGAGCTTCGGCTTTCTTCATAATAGGGCTTGAAGTATACAAAAGATTTTATATAATAAAGATATCGACTGTGGATTGAAACAAAAGGAAGATAATAATGAAGAGAATATGGATTATTTTGGCAGCCCTGTTTTTAATGATGTTTGGAATGACAGGGTGCCGCCCGGCAGAACAGAATGAGACAGGTACAGGAACAGCAGCAGAGGTCATTACAGCAGAACAGGCAAAGGAAATCATGGAGCGGAATGAGGATTGTGTCATTTTGGATGTACGTGATCAGAGCGAATACGAAGAAGGGCATATTGAAGGGGCGATTCTGATTCCTTATACAGAAATTGAAAACAGGGCAGATGAGGTGCTGAAAGATAAGGATCAGCTGATTCTGGTGTACTGCAGGAGTGGGAGGCGCAGCGCGATTGCAGCAAAATGCCTGACGGATATGGGCTATACCAATGTAAAAGATTTTGGCGGTATGATTGACTGGCCATATGAAGTGGTCACAGAGTAGATTGTTTTTATTGGAATGTTTTTATTTGGAGGAAGCAGTGATGGATTTTTCAGATTATTTTCCGGTTTGGAATCAGCT
This sequence comes from Coprococcus sp., assembly GCA_051877705.1. GTDB lineage: Bacteria > Bacillota > Clostridia > Lachnospirales > Lachnospiraceae > Coprococcus_A. The sequence goes on from JBJEJD010000005.1 coordinate 1,631, forward strand.
TACACCGGCGCAGCAGAGGCGGCTATCCGGAAGCCTGTCGGAACGTACTGCGAAAAAAGGTTCTATTATCCATAATGGAGGTATGGAATGTACAGGCTTATTATTGGTCAGATCGGGTCAGCTTCGGGCCTATATTTTATCAGAGGCGGGGAGGGAAATAACCCTGTACCGCTTGTTTGACAGGGATATCTGTCTCTTTTCCGCATCCTGCATGATGCATTCCATTCAGTTTGATATAACGATTGAAGCTGAGAAGGATACAGAATTCTGGCTTATTCCACCTGAAGTATATAAAAACATCATGGAAGAATCCGCTCCTGTGGCCAATTATACCAATGAGATTATGGCAAGCAGGTTTTCAGAAGTCATGTGGCTCATTGAACAGATTTTATGGAAAAGTCTGGATAAAAGAGTGGCTGCTTTTTTACTGGAAGAGGCATCTATCGAGGGAACAGAACGGCTAAAAATCACTCACGAAACGATTGCGAACCATTTGGGGACTCACCGTGAAGTCATCACAAGGATGCTCCGTTATCTGCAAAGTGAAGGTATGGTGAAATTAAGCCGGGGAACGGTGGAAATTTTAGATGAGAAAAAATTGGAAGAACTGCAGGAATTGTAGAAAAACCTCTCCGTATTGCATGAGAATTGCATGGAAACGGAGAGGTTTCTTTTATTCTACTGATCCATTCCACAGGCTGATGCTGTTTCAATCAGGGACCGGTCATTTATTACTGCTTCATAAAAACGGAAACCACCGGAAAAATTATAGGTATCAAAGCCATTGCCTGACAGGATTCTTGAAGCTATGTAGCTGCGCAGACCGCTCTGGCAGATGACATAAACGGGTTTTCCCGGCTCAATTTCATCAAGTCGTTCTCTGAGCTCATCCACCGGAATGTTTTTAAAATCGGCAAGATGTCCGCGATGATATTCCGCTGCAGTCCGGGTATCTAACAATGTTACACTGCCATCGTGAGGAAGCTCTGGGATGTCTTCTAAAAACCACTGCTTCAATTGGCCGTTTGCAATATTATCAATCATGAAGCCTGCCATATTGACAGGGTCTTTGGCAGATGAATAAGGCGGCGCATAGGCGAGATCAAGATCTTTCAGCTGCGTTGCCTTCATGCCTGCCTGGATTGCGGCAGCCAGTACATCGATTCGTTTATCCACACCTTCATAACCCACAATCTGAGCACCCAGCAGACGATAAGTATCTTTTTCGAATACCACTTTCATGGTCATTACTTTGCCGCCAGGGTAATAGCCGGCATGACTCATTGGTGAAAGAATCACCTTGTCCGTATCGATTCCGGCTTTTTTGGCATTTGTCTCATTGAGGCCGGTTGTTGCTGCTGTCAGATCAAATACCTTGATGACAGAGCTTCCCAGGGATCCCTGATATCTGCTGTCTCCGCCGCATATATTGTCTGCAGCGATACGTCCCTGTTTATTGGCAGGACCTGCCAGAGAAATCAAAGCGTCCTGACCGGATACATAGTGTTTTACCTGTACGGCATCACCCACAGCATAGATATCCGGAATCGATGTTTCCATCCGGTTGTTGACGATGATGCTGCCTTTGATTCCAAGTTTCATCCCTGCTTCTCTGGCAAGTGTTGTATCCGGTGTCACACCGATGGCAAGAACAACCATATCGGCATGAAGAGGCGCTTCATCCTTTAAGAGTACATCTACACCGCCGTCTTTTTCTTCGAATCCTTCGACGGTATGACCCAGTGCCAGTGTCACGCCGTGCTTCCGCATTTCATTGTGGATAAAAGAGGCCATATCTGCATCAAAAGGATTCATTAACTGTTTCGGGCGCTGCACAATAGTTACGTCCATTCCCAGTTCCCGGAGATTTTCTGCCAGTTCCAGTCCGATGAAACCGCCGCCCGCCAGTATGGCTGATTTCGGCTGATTTTTATTGATGTATTCCTTAATTCGGAATGTGTCTTCTACAGTACGAAGTGTAAATAACTGACTGATTCCAACTCCCGGAAGTCTTGGCTGGGTTGGTTTTGCTCCGGGAGAAAGGATCAGCTTGTCATAGCTTTCTTCAAATATCTCCCCGGATTCCAGATTTTTTACAGAGACTGTTTTTCGGTCAGGGTTGATGGCGGTCACCTCATGGTGTACCTTCATATTCACCCGAAAACGGGTAAAGAAGCTTTCCGGACTCTGTAATGTCAAGTTGTCTTCATCTGTAATCACATCACCGATATAATAGGGAAGACCGCAGTTGGCATAAGAGATATAGCCTGATCTTTCAAATACGGTGATTTCTGCCTGTTCATCTAACCTTCGGATCCTTGCTGCGGCAGTTGCTCCGCCGGCCACGCCGCCTACAATCACAACCTTCATCTTATCGTTCCACCTTTCCATTATAGGAAGCAATGCCGCCTATATTTTTTACTTTTGTATACCCCATTTTCTGTAATGCGCTGACTGCCTGCCGGCTCCTGGAACCGCTGTAGCAATACACAAAGAGAGGCGTATCTTTATTGTCTGTTACCTGTGTTATCCTGTTAATGGTTTGCAAAGGGACGTTTCTACTGTTGGGTATATGCCCCTCCCTGTATTCCTCAGGTGTACGTACATCCAACAGGATGGCTCCTTTTAAACCGCTGTATTCTATTACTCCCTGATTTATATCAGACTTTTTTATAAAATCCAGAAATCCCATGACTGCCTCCTATAACATGCCTAAAATCTGACTTTTAGGTCTTGCGCCAACTGCCCGGTTTACAAGTTTTCCCTGCTTGATGACGGCCAGAGTAGGAATGCTCATGATGTTAAATTGTCTTGCCAGCTCCGGCTGCTCATCCACGTTGATTTTTCCGACTTTAATATCCGGACGTTCATTTGCGATTTCTTCCACAATAGGAGAGACCATACGGCAAGGCCCGCACCATGGTGCCCAGAAATCCAATAAAACCGTCTGATCTGACTGCATAACCTCTGACTGAAAATTGTTTATATTAATATTAATAACTGACATATGTTTTTTCCTCCTTATCATCATCTGTTTGATGATTCTATTATAACCTATAATTTCTTTTTTTCTGTGATGTTATCACTATTTGGAAAGTTTTCAATAAATCAAGTGACTGTGCTTCTCGTGCTTGCATAACTATGCAGGAATAGAGATTTCTGATATAATATTTTTAGTGGCAGACGGACGTTCAATATTACGGAATGAATAGAAGGAAAGATGAGATGAGAATATTGGTGGATGCAGACGCCTGTCCTGTGGTGTCAATTGTGGAAAAAACAGCAAAAAAGTATGAGCTTCCGGTTATCCTCTTATGCGATACAAATCACGTTCTGTATTCGGAATACAGCGAAGTGATCACCGTAGGAGCGGGAGCTGATGCGGTAGATTTCAAACTGGTCAGTCTGTGCCGGAGGGGAGATGTGGTTGTGACCCAGGATTATGGGGTTGCGGCTATGGTTCTCGGGAAGGGTGCATACGCAATTCATCAGTCGGGAAAGTGGTACACGGATGAGAATATCGATCAGATGCTGATGGAGCGCCATTTGGCCAAAAAAGCCCGGCGAAGCAGTAAGAAAAATCATCTGAAAGGTCCGGCCAAAAGGAACGAGGAAGATGATCAGAGATTTGAGGAATCATTTGAAAAAATAATACAAAGGAAAAAGTACTATGGGATGGAAGAATAAATGTAAGATTACGGTTCTTAGAAAAGAGCTTTTTCAGGATTTGATGCAGGAATATTGTGCCAATCCGAATGTGGGAAAATGTTCGGTGTTTCAGGAGGGTCAGGAGTTTATTGTGGATAAGGAAAGCTATCTGACTATGTTGAACGGACAGTTTTGCTCTGAGGCATGGGCAGCCATCAGTCATTATGTGTATGCTGCTTTGCAGGGCGGATCAATCATGCATGGCTGGATGAAGGATCAAAGGGTCATGATTACCTGCTGCAACGACGGAACCCGCCCGGTTATCTTCAAGATTGAGCGACTGGAGGATTAAATGGTTGGAAGTTGGAGGGAAAATATTGAAAATAGCAATTTTGCAAAAGAAATCATTTAACAGGCAGCCTTCACGAAGTACAGAAATCGTCATGGAAACAATGAAGGAAGCAGCAGAAAACGGAGCAGATATACTTCTTTTGCCCGAAGCTTTTCTAACCGGATATGAATTGCCGATGAGCAATGAAGAGGCTCTCGCAGACAATAATCCATATCTTTTGCAGATCTGCAAAGCTGCAAAAGAGCTGCGCCTTGGTGTGGTTGTAACCGCCATTACAAAAGGACAGAAGAAGCCGCAAAATTCAGCGTATGTAGTTGATAAAGGCGGAACTGTTCTTATGAAATATTCCAAAGTTCATACCTGTGATTTTGCGGATGAAGCGTGTCTCGAAAGCGGCGATGCATTTCATGTCTGTGATTTTCACGGAATCAAACTGGGTATTATGATATGTTATGATCGTGAATACCCTGAAAGTGCACGGGTATTGATGCTGAAAGGCGCAGAAATCATTCTGGTGCCAAACGATTGCGGCGCAATGAAGCCGCGTCTTGGAGCATTGTCAACAAGAGCCTATGAAAATATGACAGGTATTGCAATGGCAAATCCTAATGGAGAAAATGCCGGCAATTCATGTGCATTCAGCCCCATCTGTTGGGATGAGAACGGAAACTGTGTGGATAATGTCCTGTTGATGGCTGACGATATAACTGAGGGTTTGTATTATGCCGAGTTTGATATGGACGCGATTCGCAGCTACCGGGAGAATGAGATGATGGGAAACACCTTCCGCAAGGTAAAAGCGTACGGCATGCTGTTGAGCGGGGAAATTGGATATCCGTTTATACGTGACAATCAG
>JBJEJD010000006.1:0-6460 GCA_051877705.1 Coprococcus sp.
TGCCCAGAGCAGCGGCCGCTTTTCTTTTGGAATGGAATTCGGCAAGGGCTTTTTCTATCAGATGGCGTTCCAAAGCAGCGGTGGCAGCTTTTAGATCATATTCATCTTCCAGTGGGGGAAAGGTGTCCGTATCCTGCAGGCCGAGTACCATGGATACGGTTTTTTTGTCTATGACATTTGATTGGTTGATAACCACAAGCCGTTCGATGACATTTTCCAGCTCACGTATATTGCCGGGCCAGTTGTAGGATTCCATGAGATGGATGGCATCGCTGTAAATTTCAATTTGCTTATTATATTTTTTATTATAGTTTTCCAGGAAATGCTGTATCAGCACTTCAATATCTTCTTTTCGTTCTCGCAGCGGTGCCAGTTGAATGGGAACGACATTCAGGCGGTAATAAAGATCCTCACGGAAAGTATGATCCTGAATGCAATTTACCAGATTTTTGTTGGTGGCTGCAATAATACGAACGTTAATGGGGATGGTCTGGCTTCCGCCAATTCTGGTTATTTCGTGATTTTGCAGAACGCGGAGCAGCTTGGTCTGCATCTGAATAGACATCTCGCCAATTTCATCCAGCATGAGTGTGCCGTTGTTGGCCAGCTCAAAGATACCGGTTTTTCCTCCTTTGCTGGCGCCTGTAAAAGCACCGGGTTCGTATCCGAAGAGTTCGGATTCCATCAGTGAATCCGGAATGGCTGCGCAGTTGATCTTCAGGAAAGGCTTCCCGAAGCGACTGCTGGCCTGATAGATCTGATTAGTGATGACCTCTTTGCCAGTGCCGCTCTCCCCTGTAATCAGGACGGTCGCATCTGTTGGTGCTACGGCCAGTGCGGTGGAAACAGCCTGATACATCTGGCGGCTCTTGAAGATCAGCTTGGATTGATTCATCTGCTGCGTGCGCAGATAGGCAATCTCGCTTTCCTGCATCTGCTGAGATTCCTTTAATTTGATCAGCTGATCCTTGATTGTTTCGAGCTGCTGGATATCTTTGTCGCAGGCAACGGCATATTTTAAGTCGCCTTTATTGTCAAATATAGGAAAACCGCTGATATAAACCCTGGTATTGGTTTTGACCATGGTACCGATGGTCTCGATACGTTTGCGGTGTTTCAGAACAGATGGAAGCACACCGTTAATATATAATTTTCTCTCCCGATTAATGCGGTGAATATTTTCACCGATAACTTCTCCTTTGGTAATCCCGCTTAACTGCTGATAAAAATCATTCACATAAATGGTTGTCCCGTTTTTATCGGCAACATAGATGGCATCAGGAAGTTTATCGCATATTTGTTCAAAGTCAATATAATCTTCAAATAAATGTTTTTCTAATAGAAACTCATATTCTTTAGCTTTATCATAAAGCTTTCTTTGTTCGGCGGTTAATGCTGTCAATCCGATTTTGTCTGACTGGGCTTTCAGACGAAGATAATCCTGTTCAATAATATCATGCTGACTCATAGTATCCTCTTAAATAAATGCCTTTAAATAGAGTGGTGAAAAAAGTAACCATAACGGTTTGGAAAATCACCATTATGTGGTGATGGTTTTAACCGGTTTCTGAATTCAGTATACAGTTTATCGTTAGTTTTGTCAAATATTATATGAAAATAAGGTTTAAAAATAGGATAAAATGAATAAATGTTTAGAAAATGGTACAATTTATCAATTTGGCACGAAATTTGCTATTTATATAAGCGTAAAGTTTTTTGGACATAAAATTCTTAATAACGAAAAAGAAGGAGAGATTCAAATGGCAAAGAAAAAAACAATTATCACAGCAGCTGTAACAGGTGCATGGCCGAAGAAAGAGAACAATCCAAATGTTCCTATGACGCCGTCGGAAATCGCTGATGATGTTTATGCATGCTGGAAAGCAGGTGCTGCGATTGCCCATCTTCATATGAGAGATGATGAGGGTAATGGTACCATGAGTACAGAAAAATTTACTGAAACTGTTAATCTGATTAAGACAAGATATCCGGATTGTGATATTATTTTAAATCTGACCACATCTGGTGATATTCATGCAGATGATGATCTTCGCGTTGCTCATGTTGAGAAGTTAAAACCAGAGATGGCCTCCTATGACTGTGGTTCCATGAACTGGATGAACAGCAGTCTTTTCATTAACTCTCCGAAATTCCTAGAGAGATGTGGGTTACTGTTCCAGGAATTAAATGTAAAGCCTGAAATCGAAGCTTTTGACCCAGGTATGATCGCCAATGCTGCATATTATCTGAAAAAGGGTATTTTAAAGGCACCTCTGCATTTTCAGTTCTGCATGGGCTGTGCAAATGGTATTCCAGGTTCGCTGAAGAATCTTTTATTCATGAAAGAGACAATGGAGCAGCTTTGCCCGGGCTCAACATGGTCCTGCTTCGGTGTTGGACATAGTGCTATGGAGATACTGTATGGTGCTGTTGCTCTGGGCGGTAATATCCGTGTCGGTATGGAAGATAACGTTATGTATGCTAAAGGCCAGCTGGCAGACAGCAATGCACAGTTCGTTGAAAGAGCTGCCCGTGTAATCAGAGAATACGGCAATGATGTGGCAACTCCGGATGAAGCAAGAGAGATTCTTGGGCTGAGAAAATAATCGGGCATCCGGCACAGGAGGTGCAAAATGACCTGGGGACCAATGTATATGTATTATCATTGTCCGAGATGCGGGCTTAAATTTGAATATGCTATTGATCTGATTCCTGAGTTCGGCGGAAGCTTTGGATATTGTCCGGAGTGCGGGATCATGGGCGTATTTGAAAAAGAGGGACCCCGTCAGGCAGATGATGCAGATTATTTTGAAATAGAATAAATGATATCAGAATGGGAGAAAAATCATGAAAGATATTAAAAGAATTCTTATTTGTGGCGGCGGCATGATGGGAAGTGCCATCGCCCAGGTACTGGCCGGACTTGATAATGTTACAATTACTGTATATGATAAGTTTCCGGTAGATATTCATGCAAAGATTCGCAATAATATGAAGCTTCTGGTTGAGAAGGAAATCGTAACGGAGCAGGATGTTGATAATGTAATCAGCAAGATCAGCTTTACACAGGATATCGAAAGTGAAGGTGTAAAATCAGCACAGCTTGTAGTGGAATGTGTATTGGAAGATATGCAGCTGAAACAGGATCTGTTTGCTCAGCTTGAAGGTATTGTTTCTGAAGACTGTATTTTCTGTACCAATACATCCGTTATGAGTCCGACAGAAATTTCTGCCAAATGTGTACATAAAGAGAGACTGGTGGGCACTCACTTCTGGAATCCGGGCTTTCTGATTCCATTGGTAGAGGTCGTAAGAACAGAGGCAACCAGTGATCAGGTTGTTGAAACTGTTATGGATATGCTCACAAGAGCCGGCAAAAAGCCTGTATTATGTAAAAAAGATGTGCCTGGTTTTATTGCCAACAGAATGCAGCATGCGCTTTGGCGTGAGGCCATTTCCATTGTGGAGAGAGGTATTGCTGATGCCAAGACAGTTGATGATGCCGTTAAATACAGCTTCGGTTTGAGACTGCCGTACCTGCCTCCTCTGGTAAACTCCGATATGGTCGGCACACAGCTGACTTACAATATTCACAATTATGTTCTTGCTGATCTGGAAGACAGACATGATGCTTCACCGCTGCTTCAGCAGATGCTCGATGACGGAAAGCTGGGATTCAGAGCAGAGACGAAGGATGGCGTAAAGGAAGGCTTCATGACTTATACAGAAGATGAGATTGCTGCAATCAACGGCGGTCTGAATGAATATCTGATCAAGATGCTTTATGGCAAATAAGGCCAGTTTATGATACCGACTGTCCGGCGGCCGACGGACAGTTAACGTATAAAGAACTCAAGGGAGGAAAAATATGAGTACTAAAACTAAAGGGACTCCGCTGTGGAGAATCAGTAAAAAGTTTAATTTCGCAGCTGAGAAGATTATTCCGGATTCATTTGTTTTCTGCGTTGTTTTAACAATCGTTGTTGCCGTTTTATCATTATTATTTTGCGGCAAGGGGCCGATTGAACTTTTAACCGCATGGTGGGATGGCCTGAGCAGTCAGTTCACTCTGGCTTTCCAGATGGGTCTTATGGTTGTTGTTTGTGCAACCTGTGCCCGCAGCCCTCAGGTTTCTAAATTACTTGATGGCCTTTCCAGCCTTGTACATACCCGTACAGCAGCATTGATTCTTTTAATGGCTTTCGGTTATGTATCTTCCATGCTGAACTGGGCATTCTGTACAATCGTTACACCTATCCTGGCTATGCAGCTTGCAAAGCGTATCAAAGGTCTCCATTTCCCGATGATGGTGGCTGGCGGTTATGCGTGCATGATTCTTGGCCAGTGCCTTGGACCATCCGCAACCTTGTATTCCAATCTGGCAACAGAAGGCAGTAATTATGCTCAAATCGTTGGACAGACAATGAGTGTAGCAGATACATGTTATAATCCGATGAATGTAATCCTGTGGGTTGTTCTGGCGGTATGCTTTGTCCTGCTGGTATTATTTACACAGCCGGGTCAGGATGAACTGGTTGAGCTGGGCGATATTGCTACACAGGCAGATGTAAAACCAAAGGATTATCAGAATCATGAAAAACCGGAAACATTTGCAGAAAAAATGAATACCTGCAAACCAATTATGTGGGTTGTTGGCGCTGCTATTTTCATTTATATTATTTATTCAATAGCAACAAAAGGCTTCTTTGGCACACTGAACATGAACATGGTTATCTTCATGTTTGTTGGTATCAACTGCTTCCTGTTCCCGCAGCCGCATTCCTGGATTGAGGCTCATTCCGACAGTATGCATCTTGCAACAGACGTTATGCTTCAGTTCCCGTTTTACGGTGCCATCATGGGCATGATGTATGTTGAAGGCGGTCTTGGCTCTGTTATCGTTCATGCTATTGTATCTGTAGCAAATGCGCAGACAATGCCGATCTTCTCCTTCCTGTCAGCTTGTATTGTTAACCTGTTTATTCCTTCTCAGGGCGGACAGTTTACAGTACAGGGGCCTCTGATTGTAGAAGCTGTAAATTCCATCGAGGGAGCAAATCTGGTGAACTGCCTGAATGCATTTGTATTTGGTGATGAGTGTACAAACCTTCTTCAGCCATTGTACGTAATCCCGGCTCTGTCCGTTGTAGGTATGAAACTGAAGGATGTATGGGGCTTCATGGCATTCATCTGTGTCTTCTGGGTTGTTATCACTTGTCTTGGATTGTATTTCATTCCGATGTTTATGTAAATACGACCTTAAAATATTTTATTCAAAAAGCCCTTTGCGGGATGTGTCAATGCACCCCGCAAAGGGCTTTTTGTCATCCTTAAAGGAAGGCAGATAATTGACACTGCACAAAAAACAGTATAATATAAATACAATTATCTAAAAACGGAAGGAATGAGAGAAAAACATGCTTGAATGGAAGACATGTATAAGAGGCGGGGTAACGGTACTTCTGGTGTATTTGCTGATCCATTACTGGAGTAGCCTGAGCGGAATTGTCCGTCTCGCGGTGAGCGCTGCAGTCCCTTTGATTCTGGGTTGTGTAATCGCCTATATTGTTAATATTCTAATGAGTTTTTACGAGCGATATTTTCTGACGGGAAAGAAAAATGAGAAGTGGCAGCGTATCCGCAGGCCGGTGTGTATGCTGCTGTCGTTTTTAACGGTGGTGCTGGTGATTTTTCTGATCATCCGTATGATCATCCCGGAACTGGTTGATTGTATCCGTCTGGTGCTGGATCAGCTTCCTGATGCAATGAATAGCCTTTATGCATGGGCAGAGAACAATCTGCATATAAGCGAGTGGCTGTCGGAAGAGGCCGGACAGATTTACAGCAGTAGTTTTCAGAATACGGACTGGCAGGAAGTGGTCAAAAAGGTGCTCGACTGGCTGATGACCGGGGTGGGCGGAGCTATGGCCTCCATTCTGACGGTGGTTACATCACTTTTTTCTACGGCGGTTACCGTGCTGGTGGCATTTGTGTTTTCAATTTATCTGCTGCTTGGCAAAGAACGCCTGTCGAGGCAGTGCGGTCTGCTGATCCGTACTTACTGTGGGGAAAAGGTCAGCCGCAGGGTATTATATGTTCTGTCAACATTTAATCAATCTTTCCATAGCTTTATTGTAGGACAGTGTCTGGAGGCAGTGATTCTTGGCGGACTCTGTACTATTGGTATGCTGATTCTGGGGTTCCCGTATGCGACCATGATTGGATGTCTGATCGGATTTACGGCACTGATACCAGTGGCCGGCGCCTATATTGGTGCCGGTGTTGGCTGCTTTATGATATTTACGGTATCGCCCCTGAAAGCGATCCTGTTCCTTGTTTTTATTGTTGTTCTGCAGCAGCTGGAAGGCAATCTGATCTACCCGAGAGTGGTGGGAGCGTCCATTGGTCTTCCGGGTATATGGGTACTGGCAGCTGTTACAGTGGGAGGCGGCATACTGGG
>JBJEJD010000007.1:0-6442 GCA_051877705.1 Coprococcus sp.
CTTCGTCCGGATCATACCATACTTCAACATCTGCATTGTAATATGGGCTGGCACTACAGAATGGTGTAACGATGGCTTCACCTTCTCCCAGCAGAACCGCATCAATCAAAACCTGACGATTAATAGCCATGCTCAGAGCCTGACGAACTTCCTGAGTCATATATTCTTTTGCTGTGTTAAAAATTAATGTCGTATAGGATGTAGTAGGAATAGACTCCGTCACCAGATTATCCTGTTCCTGAGCCAGTTCCCAGTCATCTGTTGAAATAGAACCATAACCGATCATATCAAGCTCGCCATTGATCAGACCTGCAAGCATGCTGGCTGCATCTGTTACACGAAGAATCAGACGGTCGATCTTCGGCTCACCCAGAAAATAATTAGGATTTTTAACAAATTCAATTCTCTCACCGTTGATCTCACTGTCATAGATAAACGGACCGGAACCTACAGGATTGGCCCAGAGATCAGGTGCATTGATTTCCTCGGCAGTCTTGCCTTCAAAAATATGCTTAGGAATAATGTAAACAGTATCTATATCCTGAAGAAAAGTATCTGCAAACATGGAACTCTTTAACTTAAATGTAACTGTATACTGATCATCAGCTGTTACCTCAATGGAATCCTCGGAAATTTCTGCACCAGAAGCATCAACACCGGCAATATACTCCAAATGATAGCGGCTCTTGGCCTCAACCTGCGGATCAGAATACATCTGATAACTGAATACAACGTCCTCTGCCGTTACAGGCTCACCATCGGACCATACGGCATTCTCATGCAGCTTAAAGGTTACAGCATCAGAAGCTTCATTGACGGTCCATGATTCAGCCAGTCTGCCTTCAATTGTACCGTCCGCCTTAGACTGGGTCAGACGATCATAAATCTGATCCATGATCATACGGGTATAATTGCTTGTAGTATTTAACGGCATCATTGTATCCCATGCCGTTGAAATAGCTGCAGTAACAACCTTCTCACCGGATGACTCAGCAGCCTGCGTTTCTCCCGAAGCTGCAGTTGTCTCACCAGCCGCCGCTGTTCCCGCTTTTGTCTCAGAGGCTGAAGTTCCCCCGCCACAAGCAGTAAGCCCAACTATCATCGCACTGATCACCAATGCGGATGCAAGTTTCATAAACTTACTATTTTTCATATCTTTTTCCTCCTTAAATAAATAGTAGCGTATATTCAACTGCCTGCCGACCGCGACTTAACATATGTATAGTGTTCAGGCAGTTAGAATCTTATTAAATCTTTATCTTTGGATCCAGCGCGTCTCTGATACCGTCTCCAAGGAAGTTAATACTCAAAACCGTAACCAGCAATGAAATGCCCGGCGGCATCCATATCCATAGTCTTTGAGAAAGCACCGTCACGGACTGGGCATCATAGATCATATTGCCCCAGCTGGCACCAGGCGGCTGGACACCCATACCCAGAAAGCTCAGCGAAGATTCCGTAAGGATGGCACTGGCCATCTGAAAAGTAACGGCAATCAAAATCGGAGCAAATGAGTTTGGCAAAATATATTTTGTAATAATCTTAAAATTGGATGTTCCAATTGCCCTCGCCGACTCCACATATTCCTTCTCTGAAACTGAAAGAACATTGGCATAGATCAATCGCGCAAACTGCGTCCACCCCAGCACACCGATAACAATCGTAACAGATGAAACCGATGGTCCAATAACTGCAACCAGCACCAGGATCAGGATAATGGACGGGAAGGACATGAAGACATCTGCCACACGCATAATAGCAATCTCAGCCTTACCGCGGAAAAATCCTGCGATCAACCCCAACGGAACGCCAATGAGAACGCTGATAATGGTTGAAACAAGACCGACCAGTAAAGAAGTCCTTCCTCCGTATATCAACCTTGAAAAAACATCCCGGCCAATGGCATCTGTTCCCAACAGATGTGTTGAACTTGGAGCCGCATAAAATGCCGTATAATCCGAATCATAAGGGTTCAGATTCATCACAAATGGAAGCACAATAACAAGAACAACTTCTGCAATGAGAATAAAAAGTCCTATCATTGCCATTTTATGTTCTACAAGTTTACTGAGCACCTCAGAAAGGTAGCTTTCATTTTCTCTTTTATTCATTTATCTACCCTCCTAATTATAGCTGATTCGTGGATCCAGAATTCCATAAGCCACATCTGTCAGTATGTTGGCAACCAGAACCGCAGCCGCAACCAGAACCGTAATTCCCATAATAACCGGATAATCTCTGGCATTAATCGCTGTAACCATTAACGATCCGATTCCAGGCCATCCGAATACCTGCTCTGTAATAACTGCACCACCTACAATAGATGGAATAGACATACCGACAACAGTTACAACCGGAATCAGTGCATTTTTCAATCCATGCTTAAAAATGACTGCCCAGCCCTTCAATCCCTTGGAACGAGCCGTCCGTATATAATCTTCCTGCATGACCTCCAGCATACTGCTTCGCATGTGACGTACCCAGCCGCCAATCTGCTGAAAGGACAATACAAGACACGGCATGACCATATGCCGGGCCAGATCTCCTATAGTCTTGGCTCCGCCGGCAGTACTATACATGCCGCCTGAAGGAAGAATCTTCAATTGAATAGCAAAGAAATAAATAAATACAAGACCTACAAAAAAATTCGGTGTTGCCATCATCAAAAGTGAAAAACCGCCGGAAATATAATCCCTCTTTGAATTCGGTTTAGATGCCGCATAAATTCCAAGCGGTATGGCCACAACCAATGATAATACAATCGATGCTATGGCCAGACAGGCAGTTGCAGGCAGTCTCTCCCCTATCATCAGGGCCACCGGTCTCTGAGTACTGTAGGAATACCCGAGATTGCCCTGCAGTAAAAGCTTCAGCCAGTTAAAATACTGGACGATCACCGGCTGATCCAATCCCAGAGATACTCTCTTTCGTTCCAACTCAGCGGTTGTAATACCCGGATCCGCCAGCATTGCATCCAACGGTGACCCCGGTGCCAGATTCAAAGCCAGATATGCCAGTATTGTAATTCCAAGAAAAGTAGGAATTGCCATCAATAAGCGCTTTAATATGTATTTCCACTTCATATTCTCTTATCCTTTCATGTAACTTCTCTGTCTGCTCCTTACCGCTATTCAAACAAAGTATATAAATCTATTATCGCATTTTTTTTTAATAATACAAGCATTTTTCCTTTTTTCCATATTTACAAAATAAATCATATTGAAATAATATGATTAGTAGGTATTATACGATATATTCATTCATTTGTCAATATTAGGAAAATATCATCCAGCTTTTCTTTATTACATAAAAAGGCTGTCGCAACAACGCAACAGCCCTGATAAATATTTCCAAATCATTGATTCCTATAAAACCACTGCGAGCAGATAGGACATAATGCATACAACAATACCCAATCCAATGCATATGCCTATCGTCTTGCTCATGATCTTTCCATCTGATCCACCGGCTCCAATTGCCGCAACACCGATTGCGATACTCTGAGGTGAAATCAATTTACCAATACCGCCGCCGGCAAGATTAGCCGCAACAAGCATAACCGGATTGGCATTGATCAACTCAGCGACTTCATACTGCATCTTGGCAAATAATACACCTGAAGATGTTGTAGAACCGGTAACAAATGTTCCCAAAATACCACAAATTGGTGCAAATAATGGGAATACGGATCCTGTCAGATCTGCAAGCTGTCTGGCAATGGCCGTTGTCATTCCACTGTAACCCATAACCTTCGCCAGAGATATAATTGCAATAACAGTTACCATGGCTTTCCACATATTTTTTAATGTCTGTCCAAGGGTGGAAACCATCTCACCTACACTCATATGCTGTGCGAATGCACCAATAATACCGGCAATAAAAATCAATGTACCGGCATTACCGATCCAGGACAAGCTGATAGTCGCTGCACCTTCACCAGCATATACAGAAAACTTTGTAGTGAACTGTGCCAGAAAACTGTTAACAGGCGGAACCAGTTTGGAAGTACCAAGCAGAAATACAAGCATCAGTACATATGGAAGCACTGCAGCTCCCATTCCAAATTCAGCAGCAGCTTCCTGATTTGTGTCCGCTTCAATCATATAGGCCGGATCCATTGTCGGCTTCATCTTCTTTGCATAAATCACAAGAACGATCAGACAGATGACACAGCCGATCAGGTCGACAAATTCAGCTCCCACAAAGTTACCAACAAGAGCTGCCGGAATAACATAAGAAATCGCTGCAATAATCGTAAATGGAATCATGCCTTCAAATGGCCTCCTGCCTCCACAGGCTTTTCCGGTCATCCAGATAATAATAAATGGTACAATGATCGCCGGAACAATCAGCATATTGATGGCTGGTCCGGATAAAAGCGCCGGATCAAGACCAACAGCATTGGCTGCCGATGTCGTAGGAATGGCAACGGATCCAAAAGGCGGTGCAATAGAATTGGCTACCAGACATACAACGGCAGAAAAGATAGGATCAAAACCAAGTCCTACCATCATGGCTGCCGGAATAGCAACAGGTGTACCAAATCCTGCGATTGCTTCCATGAAGCCTCCAAAGCCCCACGTAAGAATCATTACAAGAACACGCTTGTCATTGGTAACCGATGTCAGCAGACGTTTGATCATCTCCATAGCTCCCGTTTTTACGCATACATTGTATGTAAACATGGCAGCAAGGATGATCAGACAGATTGGCCATATGGCAGTAATTGCGCCTTCCACAGCAGCTGTGATAGCCTGCGGTACGGTCAATATGAAAGATGGAATAAGCAGACTTTCAATAATAGAAATGACCAGTGCAATCAGGCAGCCAATATAGCCCGGTACTTTAAGTACCAAAAATGCAATAAATAACCAGATAATCGGCAATAATGCCAAAATAAATTCTACAACCATAACTCTCTCTCCTCTCCTGGAATGCAGTTTTACTTCCATAATCTGGCAAATACGGTTATGATTATAAACCAAAAATTTCCAAATGTCCACCATTTTGTTTTTTTTTACGTACAATTTTTTTGCAAAAAAAAATTCTGAGAAGGTTCATCACCTTCTCAGAATTGTGTGGATTTTTTAGAACTTGCCAGCCTTAGCTGCTTCCTCTACGGATACGGCAACGGCTACAGTAGCACCTACCATTGGGTTATTGCCCATACCGATTAAGCCCATCATCTCAACATGCGCGGGAACGGAGGAAGAACCTGCAAACTGAGCGTCAGAATGCATACGGCCCATTGTATCTGTCATACCATAGGAAGCAGGACCTGCTGCCATGTTATCCGGATGAAGTGTACGGCCTGTACCACCGCCGGAAGCAACAGAGAAATACTTCTTACCCTGTTCGATACATTCCTTCTTGTATGTACCTGCAACCGGATGCTGGAATCTTGTAGGATTTGTAGAGTTACCTGTGATAGATACTCCTACATTCTCAAGATGCATGATAGCAACACCTTCCTGAACATCATCGGCACCATAACATTTTACAGATGCACGAAGGCCTGTGGAATATGGCTTTTCATATATAACATTCACTTTATTCTCTTTGTAATCAAACTGTGTTTCTACAAATGTAAAACCGTTGATACGGGAAATGATCTGAGCAGCATCCTTGCCAAGACCATTCAGGATAACACGAAGCGGTTTCTGACGTACCTTGTTGGCTTTCTCTGCGATACCGATTGCGCCCTCTGCTGCTGCGAAGGACTCATGACCAGCCAGGAAGCAGAAGCACTCTGTCTCTTCTTCCAGAAGCATCTTGCCAAGGTTACCATGGCCAAGACCTACCTTACGATGATCAGCAACAGAACCCGGAATACAGAAAGCCTGAAGGCCTTCACCGATGGCTGCTGCTGCTTCAGATGCCTTGCGGCAGCCCTTCTTGATAGCGATTGCAGCACCTACAGTGTAAGCCCAGCATGCGTTCTCAAAACAGATTGGCTGAATCTTCTTTACCTGATCATAAACATCAAGACCGGCATCCTTTGTAATTTTCTCAGCTTCTTCAATGGAAGCGATACCATAGCTATTTAAAACGGAATTGATCTGATCAATTCTTCTTTCATATGATTCGAATAAAGCCATTTTAGATTACTCCTTTCTCGGGTCGATAATTTTAACTGCATCTGCTACACGGCCATACTGACCTTTTGCCTTTTCCCATGCAGTATTAGGATCATCGCCATTCTTGATAAAGTCAGTCATCTTTCCAAGGCTTACAAACTGATAACCGATCACTTCATCATTTTCGTCAAGAGCAAGGCCTGTTACATAGCCTTCAGCCATCTCCAGATAACGAACACCCTTTGCTCTGGTTCCGTACATTGTACCAACCTGAGAACGAAGGCCCTTACCTAAATCTTCAAGACCTGCGCCTACTGCCAGACCATCATCAGAGAACGCACTCTGAGTTCTGCCGTAAACGATCT
>JBJEJD010000008.1:0-6437 GCA_051877705.1 Coprococcus sp.
GCTGACTTTTCAGGCAGAGGATATATAGGAGCTTTTGGGCGGGTGAAGCCGGATCTGGCGGCACCGGGGGTTAATATCGTAACAACTGCACCCGGAGGCGGATATACGGAATTAAGCGGGACCTCGTTTGCAACACCCTTTGTGGCAGGATCGGCGGCGTTGCTTATGGAATACGGAATTGTTCGGGGACGGGATCCCTATTTATATGGTGAGAAGCTCAAAGCCTATTTGATAGCCGGGGCAAGACCTTTGAGAGGGATTACGGTATATCCTGATGTGAGGGTAGGTTATGGGGCGCTGTGTCTGATGGATAGTTTGCCATGAAAAATAAATTTTGCTGCGTTGAATTGCTGCTAATGTAAAAAGATAAAAAAGGGTATTGACAAATTCGGAAAATATAGTTATCATATAAAGCATATTAAAGATATAGGAAAAGGAGACATAACATGACGATCAGAAGTTCAGAACGAAGACATAATGTAAGTGTGACTGACAGAATGTATGGCATATGCGAAGTGAACTGGGGTCATGGACGAATGTGCTGATTCCGAGGCAGCAGATGAGAGTGATAGCACTTAGAAGCATATGAAATAAAATTCGTAAGAAAAGAGGATAATTCAATGAGTGAGAAAATCAGCAGAGAGAATAGAAAGTTTAAGTTTGAGACACTTCAGTTACACGTAGGTCAGGAGCAGGCAGATCCGGTGACAGATGCAAGAGCAGTCCCGATTTATCAGACGTCCTCCTATGTATTCCACAATTGTGACCATGCGGCAGCCCGCTTTGGTCTGGCAGATGCAGGCAATATTTATGGTCGTCTGACGAATCCGACAGAGGATGTATTTGAAAAGAGAATTGCAGCTCTGGAGGGTGGTGTTGCGGCTCTGGCGGTTGCTTCAGGTGCGGCTGCTATCAGTTACACTATTGAAAACCTGGCTCAGAACGGTGATCATATTGTCGCAGCCAAGAATATTTATGGCGGTACATTTAACCTGTTGTTACATACTTTGCCACAGTATGGGATTCAGACAACATTTGTGGATATTTTCAATGAAGCAGAGGTAGAGGCTGCCATCCAGGAGAATACAAAAGCATTATTTATTGAGACACTGGGTAATCCGAACTCGGATGTTGTTGATATTGAAGCACTTGCTGACCTTGCACACAGGCATCAGATTCCACTGGTAGTAGATAATACATTTGCGACACCTTATCTGGTAAGACCAATTGAATATGGTGCAGATATTGTTGTACATTCAGCTACAAAGTTTATTGGCGGACATGGCACGACCATAGGTGGTGTTATTGTTGATGGAGGTAAATTTGACTGGGAAGCTTCCGGCAAATTCCCATCTCTGACAGAGCCGAATCCAAGCTACCACGGCATCAGCTTCACAAAAGCAGTTGGTGCGGCAGCCTTTGTGACAAAAATCCGTGCCATTCTTCTGCGTGACACAGGAGCAACACTTTCACCGTTCCATGCATTCTTCTTCCTTCAGGGTCTTGAGACGCTGTCTTTGAGAGTAGAGCGTCATGTGGAAAATGCGTTGAAGGTAGTAGAATATCTTAACAGCCATCCGCTGGTTGAGAAGGTCAACCATCCGTCTGTGACAACAGATGAGAGCCAGAAGGCGCTTTATGCCAAGTATTTTCCAAATGGCGGTGGTTCCATTTTTACTTTTGAGATCAAAGGTGATGCACAGACAGCCAAAGATTTTATTGATAATCTGGAACTGTTCTCACTGCTGGCCAATGTGGCAGATGTAAAATCTCTGGTTATTCATCCGGCTACAACAACTCACAGCCAGTGCACAGAAGAAGAACTGCTGGATCAGGGTATCAAGCCAAATACAATCCGACTGTCCATTGGAACAGAGAATATTGACGATATTATTCAGGATCTGGACGAAGCATTTAAGGCTATAGCAAAATAACTGCAATTCTTTCCCCCTGGAATTGTCAGTGATACTAAATATCTGAAAAAGCCATCACAAAAATGATGGCTTTTTTTATTTGACGGCTTGAGAAGTGTGAAATGGTATGTTAAGATGATTATGGTATAAAATCATATGATAAAATAAACAGAGGCAGGTGATAGACATGGTGAATATTTATGAGACAGAAGGTGGAAAACTGAATTCCCTGAAGGAATTCGAAGACGGCTGCTGGGTGAAGATTACAGCAGCAACCATGTGGGAGATGGAGCCTGTCGCGAAACATTATAATATAGACATTGAAGATATGCGGGCAGCACTGGATGAAGAGGAAAAATCCCGTATTGTTCTGGAAGATGATTATACGCTTGTGCTGGTTGATATTCCAGCCAGTGAGATTCAGCATGAGAAGAAGGTCTATACGACAATTCCTCTGGGACTTGTGCTGGCAAAAGGAGCTATCATTACTATCTGCAGTGAGGATACCCCTATTTTGAATACGTTTATTAACAGCCACGTGCGCTGTTTTTCTACCAAGAAGAGAACAAGGTTTGTTTATCAGATTCTATTGAATTCCATGACGACCTATCAGAATGTGCTGCGTTCTGTGGATAATCGTCGTCTGGCTATTGAGGCGAGAATTGGAGAAGAAAAGGAAGACGAGGCGGATCTGGTGGAGCTTCACGATCTGGAGTCCACATTGGTTTATTTTGAGACTTCTCTGCGTGCGGCGGGGATGGTTATTGACAGGCTGCGCCGATACAAGCATATTCCCCAGTATCCGGAGGATGAGGATCTGCTGGAGGATGTGCAGGTCGAAAACCGGCAGGCCATTGAGATGGCGACCATTTATAGGGAGATCATTGATGGTACCAGTGAATTGATGTCCAACGTTATCAATAACCGATTGAATAATACGATGAAATATCTGACATCCATCACGCTTGTCATGGCTGTACCGACAATTATATCAGGTCTTTATGGTATGAATGTGAATACGGACGGTATGCCTTTTGCGTCCATGACCATGGGATTTGGGATTATCTGTGGATTAACATTTATCTTATGCCTGTTTATTCTATGGGTTCTCTGGCGCAAGCGCATGCTGTGACAACACAGATAAGGCAGGATTTCACCTGAAAAACGTCCGTATTGTGCTGAGAAAGACACAGGAGATGAATAGTAATTTTTAGATGGATAATGGTGTCAGTATAATTTAAATCACGCTGCTTTATACTATGCTTATCAGGATGATATACCGGCATATGGCCGGATAACAGATGGAGGCAGAGTATGGAGCAGCTTTTTTTGGAAGATAATCTGTGGCATGGCGGTGTTTTTCTGGACGATGAGGTGTTCAGTAAAATCATACAGCCGTCTTTTGAATGGATGCCTTCCCGGAACCCGGATAAGCTTTATCTGCCGATGAAGATGAGAAATGATAGCGCATGCCGGGTGTGTGTATCTGTCGGAGAATATGTGGGAAAATATGGTATTGTTGGTATAAGAGAAGGGGGATCTGCTCAGGACTATCATGTGGTTCGTACGGATCTGCCGGGGTATGTTGTGGGCATCATCAGGGAGCAGACCGGCTTCAGGACGTTTGAAGAATATGTGGAGCTTAAGGTTTGTGACAGAGAGGAAAAAGGGCAGCAGGAGTATTTTCCATGCAGTGAAAAAGCTGACGATATGATAAAAATAAGGGAAGTTTTGATGAGCAGCGGTATTCCCGGAATCAACAGAATTCTTTTCGACGGTGAAAAACAGAGAAAATGTGATGTGATCATTTTGAATGCAGTCATGGATGATCCATCCCTGATGTTTGATTATCTGATGATAAAGGAGCGCCCGGGGCAATTATTGTATGGGCTGCTTATTTTTTTGCGTATGATAGAGGCGGAAAAAATTATGGTTGTTGCGGGAAAACGGCAGCAGAACGTCATAAAAGAACTGATAAATGCGGCATATAAATATTTTGCTTCAGAGTTAAGGGACAGAATTTCTTTTGTTTTTGTTCCGGATATTTATCCCGGAGGCAGGGATGAAATGGTGCTGCAAAATCTGACGGAATGGATACAGGGGAGAACATGGGTGATTCTGCATGTGGACCAGGTCATGGGAGCCTATGATATGGTGTATGACCACAGGCCCTGGACAAGGAGACGTTTCCTGATTGGCGGCTGTATGCCGGTCAATGGCTGTTATGAATTGCCCATTGGTATGGTTCTGAAAGATGCGGTGCAATTGTTGAGAGGGATATGGCTGAGAACATCCGGTATTCTGATCGATGGCGGACTTATGGCCGGATATGCAGTGAATCCGGTGAATGCCGTTGTGCATTCAGATATGCGTTCTCTCCTGATCCTTCCAAGAATTGAAGAGAATGAGCAGGCATGTCTGCGGTGCTCCCGGTGTGCTGATATATGTCCGGTTGGGATCGTACCGTGGGTGGAACAGTGCGAGGACAAACTGTCAGAATGTCTGGGATGCGGGAGCTGCAGCTATATCTGTCCGTCAAGAAGGCGATTAAAAGAATATGTACAGAGAGGCGGCCGTCCAAGTACAGATGTCAATCAGAAAAATTATATTGAATTGCCGGAGACAGACTGTCAATTGCCTTCAGTTGTGGTGACTGGATACAGCTCACCATATATCCGCAGGGCCAGTTCTCCTTTTACTTGCATTTTATCCCCTTTCAAACTATAATAGAATAATGATTGGAGAGCAGGAGGTGTATTGATTGTCAGTAGATGAGCGTGAGAATCGAGAGAAAAAAAATAGAAAGATCAAAAGCAGTTCGGACAGGAACCGCATTAAAAATATAACCAATAAAGTTCATCCTGAATACGCGGCTTCAAAAAAGAGCAGAGATGGAAGATCATCGGATAGTGAACAGATGCTGTACGGGAAGGGCAGAGCCAGCCAGCCGCTATCTTCAAAACATGAACAGAGTCAGGAAGAAATCCGCAGGAGAAGAAAGCGTGCTGAGAGAATGAAAAAAATCAGGCGCCGTCGGCGCAGACAGCAGATACTGCGAATATTGGCATTCTGCCTTGTAATGGCAGCCCTGGTGATGACTGTGTTGGTTGTTAAAAATTATAACAGTGGTTCACGCCATGACAATAAAGGTATGAACGCCTATGAAAATGGGGATTATGATACAGCGGTCAGGGAATTTAAAGAGGCATTGTCCTATGATGGACAGAATGCGGATTATTACATACATCTTGGTATGGCCTATATTGAGCAGAAGTCTTATGATCAGGCACTGGGATATTTTAATCAGGCTGAAGGCTCTGCGGAAAATGATGATCAGAGGGCTTTGCTGAACAGAGGAAGAGGCATTGCGTGTCTCTATCAGGGAGATTATGAATCTGCCATCTCATGGTTTAAGAATGCTCTTGAGGCAGTGGGACAGAGTAAAGAGATAAGGATAGATACGCTTTACTATAAAGCGGAGACAGAGGAGAAATCAGGCAATTATACTTCTGCGGTACAATCCTATGGTCAGATTATTGATCTTCAGGATGATGCAGGGGCCAGGATGCTGAGAGGTATGGCTTATATGGCTCTGGAGGATTATGCGTCGGCTGAGACGGATCTTTATGCTGCCATATCTCAGAGTCGAAAGAGCTATTCTATTTACCGGGCGCTCTATAGTGCCCTTGAAGCTCAGGGTAAGGATGATGAGGCCAGAGAGGTGCTCAACGATGCCCTTGGATTGTCCGGAAGCAGCGGTGAGGATTATTTTAATCGCGGTATGATCTATCTTGATCTTCAGGATGATGACAGTGCCATAGAGATGCTGGAGAAATCCTATGAAAAAGGATACACAGCGGCATTACTGGGGCTGGGAGAGACGGCTGTACGGCAGAAAGATTATGATAAAGCCCGCAGTTATTATGAGACATTTTTCAATGAAGTCGATCAGAATAAGGTGGAATCTTCTGTCATGGCTCATGGATATAATCAGTATGCGGTCTGCCTGATGGACAGCGGCAATTATGAAGAGGCTGCCGCGGCATGTGAAAACGGATTGAAATATAATGCCAGAGAGATGGATGCAGCGCTGTCATTTAATCTGATTTCAGCTTACGAGCATCTGGCCCGTTGGGAAGATGCCTATAATGTGGCCAGAGATTATGTAAGTAAATATCCGGATGATGAAAAAGGAATGAAAGAATATCAGTTTCTTGAGAGCCGTGTGATACAATAATACCTGATATAAGGAGAACATATGCCGGAATTATTTGAAAACAAAGATTTAACAGAACAGGTGATACTGGTTGGTGTGGCAACGGGCGACAGTGACTCCGTGGAAAAGTCTCTGGATGAACTGGAAGAGTTGGCGGAGACAGCTGGTGCTGTTACAGTCGGCAGACTGATACAGAACCGGGAGATGATACATCCCGGAACATATCTGGGCAAAGGCAAACTTGCTGAGCTGGCAGAGATGATCGCAATAAACCATGCTACGGGCATTATCTGTGACGATGAACTGTC
>JBJEJD010000009.1:0-14884 GCA_051877705.1 Coprococcus sp.
TTCACCCGCGAAGCGCACTTTCTTTTTACAGGAAAGGTTTCAACGCTTCCATAAACTCTTCTTCCATAAGTCAGCCTCTTTCCTTATATAATAAAAGTAGTTTGCACATATGGAAAGAAATTATAGCTAAAGTATGTATTTTTCAATCGCTTTTGCCACGCCATCCCGGTCATTGGATGGCAGCACCTTATCCGCCTTCTTTTTTAATATTGGAACGGCATTTCCCATGGCCATTTTTAGTCCGGACACCTCAAACATGGACAGATCATTTTCTCCATCTCCGATGCAGACGATCTCTTCCTTCCGGATTCCCAAATGATCTGCCAGAGCCGCCAGTGCTTCGCCTTTAGATGTTTTCACTGAAAAAATCTCCACATAGGCTTTCGTATAAGCCGCCGACATCTCCGGATATTTTACAAGAATCTTTCTCACATTTTCTTCTGCCTTCCGCGACATAAAATACAGCTGAATCTCTTCAACATCGTATTTACTTCGATAAATGGTCTTTTCCATACTTCTGACTCTATGGGCATTATCTGCATCCCTGCCGTACACAATTCGTCCCAGCAGGTAAAACAGCCGTCCCTGCAGCAGATACAGGTGATTGACATGCGTCATCTTTCCAATACGTTGTCCTCTGCATGCGCGAAGAAATGAAAAAGCTGTCTTTCGATCTATTAGACTCTGGAAAATCGCGCATTGCTTCACAAGGTCTGTCACCTGAGCGCCATTGGATGAGATCACATAGCGATAAAGCCCTTTCTCTTCCACCAGCCGGTGGGGAAGGCAGGTCAATGCCCTTCCCGTGGTGGGCACGATCATAATGCCCGCATCTGCCGCCCTTTTTAAAGCCCGTATCGTTTTATCAGACATCCGGCTTTTGCTGTCCAGGCAGGTGCCATCCATATCTATTGCTAATAATTTAATCATACTATTTTCCCCGATTCTGAAAACTTGACTGTCTGCTATTTCTTTATTATACTGTTATAAAAAAAAGATTCAAGCACGAGGAATACATTTATGTTAAATTGTCTTATTGTCGGCATTGGAGGCTTCATAGGCGCTGTCTGCCGTTATCTGATTGGTTTGATTCCTATAAAATCCGCCACCCTTTTCCCTGTAAAAACATTCGCCATCAATATCATCGGTGCCTTTGCCATTGGTCTGCTGGCGGCCGTTGCCTCCAGACATCAGCTGGCGGATTCCCGCCTGGTTCTGATGCTTAAGGTAGGCGTATGCGGCGGTTTCACCACCTTCTCCACCTTTGCCCTGGAAACCACCGACCTTGTTCAGAAGGGGCATTCCGGCATTGCACTGGCTTATGTACTGTCAAGCGTCATCTTCGGTACATTGGCTGTTTTTGCAGCACAGCTGCTGATCCGCTAAACCAGAAAATTTCTTTTACACAGTTTTTTCGCCGTTAATGCTCATTTCTGATATATCATCCGTGGCATAAACAATAATTTTTGCATTTACCATATCCGTCTCAATGACAACCCTATTGCCGTCGATTTGTGCATGGAATATATACTCTTCTTCGTCATTATAAATCTTTGTATTGATTCCGTTAACAAGATTTACATATATCGTATAATCTTCAAAGAAATCCTCCGGTGAATGCATCTTTGCTTCATTGAGCATAGGAATGATCGTGTCCTCCCGGAAATACAGCGGCAGTTCATCCAACGGCCGCACTTCGGATGTCCATCTTCCTCCCTCAACACGCTCACCCGTATTCCAGTCGATCCAACTGCCCGCCGGCAGATAAACGTGCTGCGTCTGCTGATCAAATACCGGCGCCACGAGCAGGGCATTACCCAGCATATATTGTGTGGAAATATTGCGTGTGTTCAGATCATCCTGGAATTCCAGCATCATGGCACGCATCATCGGCACACCTGTCCTGTGCGTTTCGCAGGCAATGCTGTATAGATAAGGGAACAGACGGTATCTGAATTTGTTCATCTTCAGAAATGCTGCCTGGGCTTCCGATGAATACTCCCACGGTTCTCTCGGTGTAGCCTGTCCGTGACTGCGGCTTAAAGGTGCCAGAAGCCCCATCTGGACGCTCCTGATATATTCTTCATCCTCCGGTTTGATGCGGTTTCCTTCATAATCACAGTTGTAGAATCCACCGATGTCAAATCCCCAGAAGGATACCCCGCTGATACCGATACTCAGACCGCCCCGGAGAATCGCAGCCAGATTATTCTTGTGAGTAGATGAATCACCGGCCCAGTTCGCCGGATAATTCTGACTCCCGGCATAACCGCTGCGCCCCCAGAGCAGTGGTCTCTGTCCCTGTTTCTCTTTTACTTCCTTTGACGCCTCATAAATGGTTCTGGCATAAAGCAGCGGATATTTATTATGGGATTCCTTTCCCGTTGTCCCGTCATAGAAAACGGCCGTCTCCGGAATCTCCTCTCCAAAATCGGTTTTGATAACGCCAATCCCTATTTCCATAAGTCTGCAGATTCTATCCCTCATATAGGCTGCCGCTTCCGGATTGGTAAAATCTACAGCTGCTGTAACCATATCTTTAACGTCGCCTTCACCTTCTGCAGGCGAAAATACGCAGGTTTCTCCTTCCGCATTTTTCAACAGGTATCCCCTCTTGCTGAGTTTTGCAAACACAGGATTGATTTTTCTGTCATCTCCTATATATTTCAATACATAGGGATACATCCACAAAGACAGCTGAACTCCGTTTTTATTGAGATTTTCTACCATCTCCGCCGGATTCGGAAAACGATCCTCATCAAATTCCAGCAGATCATCACCATCCATCTTCTGCCATCCATCAATGTGAATAACATCCATGGACATGCCAAATTCTGCTGCCCTTCGGACGACTGTCTCCACTTCCTCCCGACTCATATAGCTCATTTTCGACATCCAGAAGCCAAAGGCCCATTTCGGTATCATATCAGAGCGGCCGCTCAGTGCCGTATAATCCTGAATCAGCCCCTTATAATTCCGGTTGCAGAATACATAATAATCCATATAAGGATCCTGTGAAAGCATCGTATAGGAAACACCGGATGTGGCCCCCATATTGAAACTGGTCCGGGTAAATGTATTCAACAGGACTGAATAACCATAGGAGCTCATGAAATAAGGCATTCCCTTATAAGAACGGTCAGAATTGGTAGAAAGGGCATCCTTCTGCCATATATCCACAATCTGTCCTCTTTTGTTAAATTCCGTAAATTTCTCGCCAAACCCGTAAAATGCTTCATCCGTATGCATATAATAAGTGTCATATGTATTGATGACATGACCTGTTTCCAGATCATATTCAAACCCCAACGGCATGGCCTTGTATTTCTGATCCACATCAAAATCCTTAATATGCTCTCTGGTAAGAGGTTTACCATCCAGATACACCACAAGCTCCCAGGGACATTTCCGTATCATCAGTTCAAGCCGTGAAGTACGTATATGAACAAATAATTCATCTTCACTCACTTCAAATGCCGTATATTCAGGGAAATCAAACACCTGATTCCGACGCACATCCATCTGTCTAAATGGATACATCTGCAGCCTGTAAACGTTCTCTGCTGCAAAAGATATTCTCACCGCCGCCTCATTGTCCAGATAGGTATCAGTCAGAAAAACGACACCATACGCATCCACCGTATACTGCCGCATGATACTGACAAAATCTTTATTCTTCACCCGGTTCTGCACCTTATAACCTTTTTTATCCCCGACATCAACTTTAACTGTTTTTTCCACACTATACCCTTCCTTCATATCTTTACTTGCGTCTATCATAACACAGATCTTTAAACTATTGACTTCCTATTTCCCGGAAAATTTGCTATACTCATTTAAAAAGATCTGACAAAATACGGAGGTGCCTACATGAATATATCTGATGCTGATTTACTATTGAAAATCTCACATGCCGTATCTCTTCAGGAACTTGTCAACCTTGGCTGTGAACTTCTTGGCAATCCTATTTTTATTGACGATATGCACCGTAATATCCTCGCTTATTCACAAAATGTTATTGTCGATGATCCGATGTGGCAAGAAAATATTGTTGAAAATATTCACGATGAATCCAACCACTCACGAATTGCTTCTAAAAGAATGTATAAAGAATCTTTGAGCACCCACCGTCCTATACTTCTCACAGATCTTCCCACCGTCAACCGCTATGCTATGACTTTAACCCGGTTCGGTGTACCGATCGGCAATGTAACATTAGCTTCGCATTTGCGCCCTTTTACAGAGGGCGATGCTGTTTTGTTCGAATTATTCTGTCATTATGCCACTGAACTATTAACCAATAGCCAGTATTCTATCCGACTTTCACAGCCTATTGCCGTCAATACACTGATTCGTCTGCTTGATGGCCATCAGATGAGTAAGACTGCCGTGGAAAGCAAATTAAGTTTCATGAAAAGCGATACAGAAAAAAACAACCATCTATTTCTTCTTGTAATATCCGATGAAACCGGTGATGCACTTTCCTGCGCAAGTCTGCCGATCATAGAATCTCTGTCGCAGATTCCAAACACTGTTGCATTCACCTACCAGCATTATATCCTCGCACTGATCAGTAACCGTCAAATGCCTGATGATAAACAGAACTCGTCCTTATTAACTGTTCTGACAAAATATCATTTATTTGCGGGAGTCAGCAATTCTATCCGTGATGTAATGAAACTCCGTTTATATTACAATCAGGCTGTAAGTGCATTGAAATTACATACACTAACTGATCAACAGCATCTCTACCCCTACAATGATATTGCTATCTTTGACATGCTGAATACGCTTTCTCAGCAATACGATCTGATGGAATATTGTGAGGAACAAATATTGCACCTGTACGAGTACGATAAATCCCATGAGGGCAATCTCCTGAAAACGCTTCAGATTTATCTTGAATCCTGTCTGCAATATGAAACAACTGCCCGACAATTATTTGTTCACAAAAATACAGTCCGTTACCGCATTGGCAAATGTCAGCAACTTTTAAATACAGATTTTACAGACGGCGATAAGATTTTTCAATATATCCTATCTCTGAAAATTTTACAGTATTATCATTATTTTTAAATGCCCTGCCCCCTCATCAAAAAAATATGGAGTATCTGAATTATTTTTTAATTCAAATGCTCCATATTTTTTTATGTATGTTTTACGCAAGACCCGGGAACAGAATCAACACAAGCATGACTACAAGTGTACCAAGTCCTGTACATACAACAGATGTCCAGAAACATGGCACGTAACCTTCTTTAAATTCAAGGTCACACATGTTCATGACCATCGGAATACCTGCCGCAATCGGAAGGGAATCCAAGACACCCATTGAAAATGCACCAATACGCGCAATTGCTGCCGTACTTACACCAAGTTTCGGATATACTTCAAGGGCAATCGGAAGCCCCACTGTAATACCGGCTTTCGGATCCGCACATACTGCAACAAGCAGAATTAACATAATTGTACATGCAATCAATGGCGGACCAGGAATTTTTTCAAGTAAAGTAATCAGTGTCTGACAGCCCGGTGCCATTGATATAACACTGCCGATACCAAATGCAGGAAGACATAAAATTGGCATTGCTGCATCCTGAACACCATGATTCAAGGTCTGTACAATCGATTTAAATTTTGTTTCTTCCATTCTAAAATTAGGGAAGAACAAAATGATCGTTACAACTGCACCAAGAAGCATACTGTAGGAAAGGCCGATACCTGTAAAATTGTACATGCAGCAAACAAAGATTAATGGAATCAGGGAAACAATCGGATTGGGCTGACGGCCTTCCGGCATTTCCGGCTGACGCAATTTACCCCAACTGAAGTTTTCGCCCTTTACATTGGCTTTTTTCACGGCGCGAATCAGATAAAAAATACCTGAAACAGCGATAACAACCTGGCCAATGATACTTGGAATCAGTGCGGCTGTTGAAGAAACACCTGCTAAAGATGTTGGCAGGAAGTTATTCTGCTGAGGCGCACCTGCACCTACACAACAAATGCAAAGTCCCATCATCATGAATGCCGGAAGAAATTTTCTTGGAATATTTACACGTTCCATTGCTTTCATAAATATTGGCATTAACAGAAACAGTAATGCAAACTGATCAAGACCACCGTAACCTAAAATAACAGGAATAAGTGCAATTGCTACAATTGTTATTTTCTGCTGCATTTCCGGTGTTTTAGCGCTTCTGCACAACAGATCCATAAATGCAGTCGTTAATGAACCGGCTGCACCGCAGTTCGTATAAACTTTTGCAAAAATTGCTCCAAAGAGAAAGATTGGCATAAATATACTGGCAAGCATACCGACCGTTCCCCAATATGCAGAAAGTGTTTCTGCAACTGACATTCCGTTTGAAAGCGTAATAATTAATACGGTAATAAATGCACAATATGCAAGATGCATGCCTTTACATACCAGAACCACCAGCACGGCAAGTGCCACCACGAACCCCAAAACATGAATAATATCCGACATTTTTATCTCCTTTTTGATTTAAGAATTTCTCGCATTGATTTCTGCTCTCATCTCATCTACACGTTTCTGTGAAAGATTAAACATAAAAATCATTAAAAGTGAAACAGATGTAGCAATAAACGGAGCACCAAGGTACATAAATGAAATTGCACTTACAGCACCTTCACTGATGACGCCACCGCCAACATAGCCGGTAACTGTAAGAATCGCACCAACAACAACTGTTGCCATGGCATTTGTTATTTTTGACACGACACTCTGACCTGCAAATGACAAACCATCCATACGGTTATTAAATTTCCATTCACCATAGTCAATAACACGACCCATCAAAGAACCATATGCAGCCATTGATATACCATTGAAAGTCATCTTGATGACAAAGAATACACAAAGTAATGTAAAGGATTTTACACCGAATATCCACATTAATAATGCAAATACTGCCGTTCCGGCTGTTCCAAAAATTGTCAGCGTACGGGCATCTATTCTCTTAATAAAAGGAATAACAATTAAGTTACCGACAAGCATTGGAATTGTCGTCAGGCTGATTAATACTGCCATCTTTGACATATCATTCAGGCAATACTGACAAAAATAGGCCATGGATCCCATAGAAAATCCCATACCGAATGTGCCGCTCAGATTATAAAGCTGATAAATCACCCAATACTTGTTCTTTACAAGCTGTGCAAGCATTTTCAAAACCGGCACTTTCTTTTTGCCTGTTTCTGACTCACGTTTGCTTTCTATATCATCAATCTCATTTCCTTTATGCTTCTCCTCAAACAGGAAACCTGCTATACCCATACAAACACCTGTTACAAGTGCAAACATAATATTTGTTACACGATAGCCTGTAATTCCCATCTGATCAAGACCGCCAAACCAACTTGCAAACCATGTAAGCAATATACCTGAAAGTGTTCCGCCTGTTGTCACAGCAAAATTCTGAATCCACCAGAAAACGGTTCTTACCGACTGATTATCTGTACCAAGTGCCATCATAGCAGAAGACGGCATACGACAGAATGTCAAACATGTATTATACACATTATAAACAATCAAAAGAAATACTATTTTCAGCCATGCCGGTGCATTCTGCGGACACATAAATATAAGTCCCATACTGATCGCCGTGGGCAAAAACATCTTTCTCAGCCAATGTGCTGCTTTACCTGATTTTGTATGGAAACGGTCCATAACAATGCCTGAAAAAAAGTCTGTAACACCATCAACAATTGTTCCTATACTCAAAATAAGGGAGACAACCCCCGGTGCCATATTAAGAAATTCGGTGAAAAAGAACAGGAAATACGATGAAAGATATGTTGTCTGGGTTCCTACACCACCGATAAAATCACCAATATAGTTTTTCACATTTCTCTTTGCAAATATCTTATCATCATCAGGAATCTCTGTTCCCATTGGTTTTGTATATTCATTCATTACGTCTTCTCCTTCATGTAGTCCTTGACACTCCCCAATGTCTTTTTTAGTAAAACCTCATATCGGAATCTCATTTTTTTATAATTAGAGGAAAGTCAATGCACTTTCCTCTGATTATGATTAAAGAATATCCATTGCTGCGCAAAAACCTTCATAGGTTGCTTCTTTAACCGTTCTTGCACGTTTTGCATCACCTGTTACCACAAACCATGGAATATCCGAATCCAGAGACTGAACCATTTTTTCATCCGCTCTGTTACCACAGCAATAATACACGATATCCGCTTTTGCAAACTGTTCATCACCGTCCGCATCCAGATAAACAACACCGTCCGGTGTGATTTCCTGAACTTTCACCGAGCAGTCTAAAATCATGCCCGATTTTTCCATTCTTGGAATAAGTGCCATTCTCTGAGAAGGGAAGGAATCTTTACACATTTCATCTTTCATCTCAAGAATCTGAACAGTCGCTCCACAATCAGATGCAAAGAAATAACCACTTTCACATCCGATGGCTCCGCCGCCGATGATGACGATTTTCTTTCCGCGGATAGACTCAATATCTTTATATGCTTCTACTGCATGACTTGCATATTCAATACCTTTGATCGGCGGAACAAACGGTTTAGAACCTACTGCACAGATAACAGCATCCGGTGCGATTTCTTTAATTATTTTACTGTCTACTTCTGTATTCAGCATGATTTTTACACCCTGATACTTACATCTGGCAATCAGAGAATCTCTAAAGCGAAGTAATGATTCTTTATGTGTATCAATTTCAGTAAACCATAAAAGTCCTCCAAGCTTATCTTCTTTTTCCGCAAGAATCACTTCATGGCCTCTTTCTTTTGCTGTAATCGCTGCATACATACCGGATACACCACCGCCAATAACAAGTACCTTTCTTGATGCCATCGGTTTCGGTGCATTTCTCCAGCGCAGCTCTCTCTGACTCCACGGATTAACGGCACAATGCCATAAAGATGGAATTGGCCTTTCACCCGGATTGGAAGCCAGCGGATTAAAGCAGGAACACCGAAGACATGGTGCTATCTGATCCTCATGTCCCTGTAAAGTCTTATTGACAAAATACGGATCCGCAAACTGCTGTCTGCCCAATGCAACGAAATCACATTTTCCCGAAGCAAGGGCAGCTTCAACCTGATCAGGTGAATTAAATCCGCCTACTGCAACAACAGGTACATGAACATTTTTCTTTATAGCTTCTGCCAAATCAAGATTACATCCGTGTGCATCAAACATCGATGAAAATGCCTTGGTGTTTACATGATCCTGATATACACCGGATGTTACATGAATCAAATCCACATGATCCTGAATGAGCTTTGCAAATTCCACACCATCTTCAAGTGTCATGCCGCCCTCAATACGCTCAGACCCGGACATGCGATATTCAATCAGAAAATCTTTTCCACAAACCTCTTTGATTTTATCACAAACCATGATTGGAAAACGAGCACGATTTTCCATACTTCCCCCGAATTCATCTGTTCTGTGATTAAATCTAGGTGAAATAAACTGATTTAAAAGCCATCCATGTCCTCCATGGAGATTGACCATCTGAAAACCAAGTGCCTTACAATTCCATGCTGCTTCTGCCCATGTGTTAGCCACTTCTTCCATCATCTCCACTGTCATCTCTTCTACATAAACACCATCCTCTCTGACAAATGCAGATGGACCGATTGGATTTCTTCCGCTGGAAATCGTATCCGGATGATTCATAGCCCCTACGTGATTAAGCTGAATGGACGCTACCGCCCCATGAGCCTTAATAGCTTCTGTCAGTACCATAATAGATTCCATATGAAAAGTGGTCATCGGATTTGCCCAGACATTTAATCCATGCTCATGACGGTTTGAACGGTCTCCGTCAATAAAAGATTCTGTCAGCGTTACAGTCGCAAAACCACCTCTTGCCTTTGTTTCATAGACATCAATGCCTTCCGGAGTCGGGTAACCATGATCCACCACCCGGTTGGTTGTGATTGGAGAAGCAAACACTCTGTTTTTAAATGTAACGCCATTAACTGTCATAGGCTCAAACATATGAGGATACTTACAATAACTCATGTTTACTCTCCTTTCAATTGTTCGTGTACGGCATCTGCACATTTCTGACCATCTACCATTGCTTTTACAACCAAAGATTGTCCTGTACGGCAGTCACCGCAGCAAAAGATCCGCTCGTTATTTGTCCGATAGCCATTGATCGTCTCAATTTCAAAGGCATCTTTAATTTCCTGTTTGATGCCAGTAAATCCGGCAGCAATGACCATAAGCTCACAAGGTATTTCAGTAAGGGTACCTTTTTCAAGATTTTTTATCACTGCTGATTTGATTCGACCATCTTCGTCTGTTTCCACAGCTGTTACAACAGAACCATACCGGTGAGGATCATGACGGAAACGATTCAGACATTCTTCCTGACTGCAGTCAAATTTCTGTTCCCCTTTTTTCTGTGCATATGGGAAAATCATGATATCTTTCTTGTGATATTTCGGAAGCATTTCAATCTGAGTCACCGATTTACAGCCATTTCTGACAGCCATACCGACACAGTCGTTTCCTGTATCTCCACCGCCAACAATGACAACATTTTTATCTTTTGCTGAAATCAACTCCGAATTATTTTTCACCTGGTCTGACAGATACTCTACAGCAAATACAATGCCTTTTGCTTCATCAGCATTTTCAATGACCGGCATTCTGCAGGTTTCACTTCCAACCGCAAGAACAGCAGCATCAAAATTTTCTTCAATCTTTTTAGACAAACCTGCATCAACTTTTGTATTAAGAACAAATTTTACGCCGGTTTTTTCAATGGCTGCTATTTTTTCTTCAAGCACTGTCTTTTCAAGCTTCATATTTGGAATACCGTAATATAATAAGCCGCCCGCTTTTTCTTCGCGTTCAAACACAGTAACCTCGTATCCATATTTTCTAAGCTTCTGTGCTGCCGCAAGGCCGCTTGGTCCTGAACCAATCACGGCTACTGTCTTTCCATTTGAGGCTGTTTCTGACACTTCTGTCATATTCTTTCTATGCCAGTCAGAAACAAATCTCTCCAGTTTTCCGATGGCAACAGATTCTGAACAAATGCCTCGTGTACAGTTTGACTGACATTGTTTTTCCTGCGGACATAATCTTGAACACATATCCGAAAGAGAGGATTGCTCACTAATCAGTGCATATGCACCTTCATAATCTTTTTCTCTTATTTTTTCAATAAAATCCGCAGCCGGAACACCTGCCGGACATGCATTCTGACACCAGTGTGTAGGACAATGTAAACAACGTGAAGCCTCTGTCAAAGCTTCCTCTTCTGTATAAGTCTGATCGATTTCGGCATAAGTATTTAAACGTTCTTCCATGCTGATCCGATGATTTGCTGTTTTTTTACATGCCATATTTGGCTGCTTTACTGGGATATACTCTGTATTATCTGGTAAAAACACCGCTTATACCTCCTTCTCTTTCATATCATCAATGTATTTTGCCATATTGCCGCCTGCAATATAGTTTGCAGCAACAGCCCATGTAAGTTCAGATATCGGTGCCATTTTTCCTCTTCTGTGCATCGTTGATGTACAGTCACCACCTGCGTAAAGCCCCGGAATGACATCACCATTCTTTCGAATAACTTCACAATTCTCATTAACTGTAACACCGCCCATAGCCGCTTCAGAGAAACACTGACCATATACGGCATAATAAGGTCCCTGATCCAGCGGGAATGGTTTCAGGAAACGTGCCTCCTTATGGAAATCTTCATCCACTCCGTTTTCACAATACTGGCTGTATTTTGTCATTTCTTCAACAAATACATCCGGATCTACGCCCATTTTTTCTGCCAGTTCATACAGTGTATCTGCTTTCTTAACCGGCGTATCCAATGTTGCCTCATGATCCAGATCCTGCTCCCATGTTTCAAAGAATTTTGCTCTGCTTCCAATAGCCTTATTGTTAATGAAACGCTCTGCCACTTCTTTTGTCTGTGCATATGGCATAATCGTATAGGAAACATGATCCGGCTGTGCATAGATGGATGCAATGCCATGGAACAATCCGTCACCTTCATTGTAGTATCTGCGTCCATTTAAGTTGATTTCAGGGAATTCCCCTTCCTGTGCAAGATCTGCAATAGAGTTGTTGAATGGATGGTGACGAGGCCCCCAAATAGATACAAACATTTTATCCGGATCCGGTTCTTCTCCTAATTCAGCCATCATGGCGACTGCATCACCTGTATCTCCGGGAACAGAAAATCTGTGAATAGGTACCTTGCTGTCAAAGAAATCAACATGGCAGTATTTTTTAAGAAGTTCATCATTTCTGCCAAAGCCACCGCAGGCAAGCATAACTGCTTTACAGTCAATCTGGATCTCTCCGCCCTGATCTTTTGCCATGATACCTCTGATCGCACCATCATCATCTAATAACAGATGCTCAGCAGCTGTACACATAAGGATTGTCACATCCAGTTTTTCACGTTCAATTGTCTCTAACATTGTCTGAATGACATGTGTTCCGCCCCAGCCAGGTCCAATAGCGTCATCGCGGCAGTTCAGATTTGTAAAATATCTCTGCTTAAATTCAACCGCACTGGAACCGAACATCGGTCCATGGAAATCATTTAAATCTACAGAGTGAATATTGTAGGTTTCTGTAATATCACACAATGTGCACAGCCAGTCAAAGAAATCACCGGCACCGTAAACTGCTGCGCGAACCATTTTCTTCTCCACCTGGCCTTCACCCATCTTGTAGAAATGTTCAACAGCTTCTTCTCTCTCATCCGGGAATCCCATTTCCGCATGCCATTTTGAATACTGCGGCATATACCCATGGGCAAAATCTGTATTGCCGCCTATTTTACTGTTTTTTTCTAAAAGAATGACTTTCTTGCCCTGCTGTGCAGCATAAACTGCTGATATCAAACCACAACCGGAACCTACAACAACAACATCACATTCTCTTTTAATCAGATCATGGAGCTGTACTTCTTCCCGTCCATTTGGTGTTTCCTGGCAGGCACCTGTGTGACATACTTTTGCACACAAACCACATTGAACACATTTTTCCTGATCAATCGCGTATTTTGTACCTACAAAATCAATGGCCTGTCTTGGGCATTCACTGGCACAGTTATGACAGCAGGCACATATACTTTTATCAATAAAAAACATTGCATTACCTCCTTATAGCTCTCTTTTCTACAAATAATACTATCATCTGATATTTATTTCTTCCTTGCACTTTTGTCCAAAAAATAACAATTATTTTATATCCAAAATACAAAGCTTTCTAAACATTCCTGCCTTACTATTCTTTTTTCTATCGTCGAAGTAAAAATATGTAGATATTTTTTCCAGAAATGCTATAATAAACATGAAAGAACTTATAACTAATTGACAAATTCCGAGGGGGTATAATTCATGGAACAGAAATTCTATATTTGTGAACATTGCGGCAATATTATTGCTATGGTAAAGCCAAGCGGCGTTCCTGTTATGTGCTGTGGACAGAAGATGAAAGAGATCATCCCTGGTACAACAGACGCAGCTGTTGAGAAGCATGTACCTGTTTATGAAGTAAAGGACAATATTGTAACTGTTACTGTTGGATCCGTTACACATCCGATGCTTCCGGAACACTTCATTGAATGGATTTCCATTCAGACAAAATTCGGCAATCAGAGAAAGGTGCTGAAACCGGGCGAAGAACCAAAGGCATGCTTTGCTCTTTGTGAAGGCGATGAAGTTGAAGCTGTATACGCATACTGCAATCTTCACAGTCTCTGGAAAGCCTGACAGACTGTATTCATGACAGCTCGTCTGTCATAAACGAACAATAAAAATCCACTGTATGAACAGACAATCTCTATCATGTCTGTTCTGCAGTGGACTTTTTGTTTTATACAGAAATATTCTTTATCTACATCGATACCAGAAAACACAATTAAACTCCCCTATTTCATACCCGATTTCTGGTCCTGATAACATTGCAGATATTCCATTTATTTTGTTATACTGAAATAGAATCCATAATAACTATGAACGAAAGGATACTTAGATATGAACGTACAATCTGAATATAAAGAAAAGCAGCATCATCGCATTTCCAGAGAACAATCAGGTATTTTTCTGGAACTGGACAGTCTGATCATAGAATATAAGAATCTATTTGACCGCAGCAACAAGCTTGATAATAAAGTCTATATTACCATCACCTTCTGCGGATTCCTTTTTGTATTTATCACCAGCCTTTTTGGCAGCATATCCAAATTCGGAAATGTCACGGGTCATCTGGACATGCTGCTGGTCGGCCTGTATATTATTTCCTGTATTGCCGTCATGGTCTCTTACGGTTATCTGCTGATTTATTTTATGCATCTGCTGAAACCGGAAGGTATCGTCCGCATGGATCCGGATATCCTGAAGCGCGCCGGACTGGAAACAGTGACAGAATCCGAAGCGGCTGTACAGCTCATCACTCTTTATCGCAGGGCCATCGATGAAGATCTCATCAAGCTAAAAAAGCGCTGTGACAATTTTACAAGGGGACTGCGATATGTGATTCTTACCGTTATTCTTGCTTTCATAGCCTATGTCCTGCAGCTGTTGATCAGTATATTCCATTAACGGGCCATTGACCATTTACTTTGCTGAATTTTACACCGGCGTCCCGGCATTATTTGTTTTCATGGTACTCAATCAGTTCTTTTTCCATTTTAAAAGTAAAGCTGAATTGATGATAACAAATACGGATCCTGCATTATGTACCAGAGCGCCCACCACCGGGTTGAGCATGCCTGTGATAGTTAGTACGATGGCGATATCCGCCTTCTATCCCCTGGTTAGAACCCCTTTCTTTTTTTGGCCACGGCAATCAATTCTTCCGCTTCATTAAAAGCGCCCG
>JBJEJD010000009.1:14984-25709 GCA_051877705.1 Coprococcus sp.
CCCTTTCTTTTTTTGGCCACGGCAATCAATTCTTCCGCTTCATTAAAAGCGCCCGGCAGGTATTCCTCTACCCACTCTTTTCCCGCCTTCTCCTGTTTCTTGATCTCTGTCCAGTTCGTCATAACTTCTCCGGCACCGGACATCTCCATGCCGCCGAATACATGGGGATGGCGTCGGATCATCTTGTCACTGATTCCCTGTATCACATCTTCTATGGTAAATACTCCCTCTTCCTCGGCAATCTGGGCATGCAGCATCACCTGAAGGAGCAGATCTCCCAGCTCTTCCTTCAGATTATCGGCATTACCCGTGCTCTCCAGAACATTGATACCACAGATGACCTCCGCTGCCTCCTCAATACAGGCTGCTTTCAAACTGCCATGGGTCTGCTCCCTGTCCCACGGGCATCCATCCTGTGCCCGGAGTCTGGCAATAATCTTTCGAAAATCTTCAAAGCTGCCGACGCCTGCCCTGCTCCTTCGTCCGTCACGGATATAGTAGGCTTCTCCATATATGGTTTCCTTCCCGTTCTGAATCATCACATAGCTGCCGTCCGGAATGGCCAGGAATTCCCTGCCCTTACTGTCACCATAAGTAATATCTTCATACAGTCGTCTGCCATCCAGCATATTGCCCTTCACCATCTGATAATGGGGCAGAATCATGGTCTTCGTAAGATTAAGTCCTGACAAAAACTTCCGATAATCAGGATCAATGGATTCTCCCGGCAGCTCCGGCTGGGCATAAACCACATCCGCAGAATTCATTGTTCCCGCGCTGATGCCTATAATAACACCTTCAAACGCCTGTATCTTCTCCCTTAAATGTATCTCTGTGAAGAAAGCATTCTGAGTAGGCACATGACCGCCTCCCAGGAAAATCACCTGGTAGCTGCGCAGGCATTCTGATGAAAAATCCTCCGTGCGCCTGTCCCACAGATCCATACATTCCAGCGTCAGACCGGATTTTAATACAGCTCCCTCAAAAAAAGCTGTCATCTCATCATTCTGTTCACAGGCATCCGGCGATGCCGTGATCATCAGACATCGTGCCCGTTCCGGCCAGACCGCTCTGAGGTTCTCCCGGAAATCATTACGGTCGTCGAATCCTTCCACCCGATATCGGCCATCCAGATCTCCTGTGGGACTGCTGGTCAAAAAAACTGTTTTATTCATGGTATAGCCAACTCCCGTTCCCGCTTTTTACAGGTTTCTATTTTCCTACCGTGAAGGAATGATCTCGATCCAGTATCCATCAGGATCACAGATAAAGTAAATTCCCATGGCCGGGTTCTCAAAGCAGATGCAGCCCATCTCCTCATGATGTCTGTGGGCTTCATCGAAATCGTCGGCCCGCAGAGCCAGATGGAACTCACATTCCCCCAGGTCATACTTCTGAGGATGATCCCTCATCCAGGTCAATTCCAGTCTGAAATCTGTCTTCCCGTCTCCCAGATAAACAATGATAAAACTGCCGTCAGAAGGCGCTATCCTTTTTCCCACCGGCTCCAGTCCCAGAGCCTCCTTATAAAATGCCAGAGATTTCTCCAGGTCTGTTACATTAAAATTAAAATGGTTAAATGTCAACATTATTCATCACCTCGTATTTAGTATATCAGGAATCTTCGATCAACAAAAGATTTTTATGGCTGCAAATTTACAAAAGCACTCTGTTTTTCCGGCAAGAGATAACAGAAGAGCAAATTACTAATCCACCTGATCGCAGCGCACTGTAATCCTGCTGGCTCCGCCATATGTACAGGTAAACAACGTCAGATCATATTCTCCTGCAGTCATCTCCTCCACAGCTGTCGGCTCAAGGACCTCCACTGACATCACCTCATAGTGGACTACAATCCCATCCATATCTGTAAATATCACCGTATCACCTATATGCAGTCTGTGCAGGGAGCCAAAGTGTCGTGTGTAATTGTGCCCGGCAATTACCAGATCACCCGTTTTTGTGGAACCGGCATACCGGCAGGGAGCAATCATTAGCCGAGAATAATTCCACTCACTTATCACAGGCAGTTCCAGATTCAATACCGGAATAGACACATATCCAATATAAAATACCCCATCAATCTCCACTTCTGTCATTTCAATATCATATGGGTCAGGATAGCTCCCTTCTTCTTTTATTCCATCTCCACTCCCATCCTTCTTTTCCACAATTTTATCAATTAACTGCAGCAATACCTGTTCCGAGGCCTGTCCTGCTTTTTCTGCTTCCTGTCTGTTCCAAAAGAAAAGGGACAATGCGGCCAACACCAGCACTGTCCCCATAATCATACATAATGTCCCCAGCTTATTCCGCATGTCTATCCTGCCTCCTGCCATATCTCAATCCCCAGCCAATAATAAACAACGCCATACCTGCAGCCGCCAGTACTGGAACCGGCCAATTCAACTGTCCAGTCTGCGGAAGCTTTGGTTCTGATGGAATCGACGGAATATCGGGTTCTGTTTCTTTTTCAAGTTCAATCTTTGGAGTTGCATTTACTATATAATTATAGATATCATCTTCCCATAACGGTACAGATACAAGGAACGGTGAAATAGGACTGTATCCCGGAGCTGCTTCTCCTTGAACAACCAGATAGAGTCCCGGTTCCAGATTATCAAAAACAACTTCTCCATTCATATTAATTATTTCTGTCCCTTTAACAGAATGCTCGACTGCATAATATACAAGTTCCTGCGCAAGAGTCGCTGACTGCACATCATCCAAAGTACCCTCAAAACCCAGAAAATCATCAACAGGAACAAAACCATAATTTCCATTCTCCTCATAGATTTCTCCTACACGATAGATTATCAATGTCCCACCCACTACTGGCTCCCCATCATATTGCAGCGTTAGAGTAATAGTCCCTGTTCTGCTTTCATCTGGTATCTCATGGGCATAGACTGGAATGGTTAACACATACGCAAAACATATAATCAATAGAAAAACCTTTAATTTCTTCCAGATAAATCTCATAATATCGGCCTCCTTATTTTCCTCTTTTACGTGTACTCACAAGTAAAACAATTAACAGAACCATCAGTATCGGCACTGCCACCAACGGTGCCACAATCAATGGCTCTATCTGCATCGCATCCGCTGTCACACGGACTGTCTGGGTAATCTCCTGATTCTCCACCCGGTGCCCCCTTACCAGCAATCGATGCGTATTAATCCCATAAGGTGTACATGTCACCAGCGTGCATAGATCCTGACCTTCTTGAATCGTCAGCGCATCGACTTCATTCGGCAGAACAATCAGAATCTGATCTACTTCATAGGTCAGAAGTTCATCCAACGTGCGAATCATAAACAAATCGCCTTCAATCAGCTGATCAAGATCCGAAAATAATTTCGCCCGTGGAAGCCCCCGATGTCCCGACAAAACACAATGCGTACTCTCCCCACCTACCGGCAGGGAAGTCCCTTCAATATGCCCTATAGCAATCTGCAATACACCTTCGTCCGTTCCATGATAAATAGGAAGATAACAATTAATCTTCGGAATCTCAATATAAGCCATAATGCCATTCTGCGAAACATTCAGCTGACTCTCATACTCCGCCACCTGTTCTTCCGTCAGCTTCCAAGTAGTACCACTCTCAGCCAACTCATCATTATAGGCATCTGCAGCATCCCAGATAGCCGCATAACGGTCATTTTCCATTTCCGCCACAGCCTCCGCATAGGTGGCAATGGCCCTGGACT
The DNA here is from genome assembly GCA_051877705.1 of Coprococcus sp. Lineage (GTDB taxonomy): Bacteria > Bacillota > Clostridia > Lachnospirales > Lachnospiraceae > Coprococcus_A. Next base: position 18,699 of record JBJEJD010000009.1, read on the forward strand.
GATGCAGTGAATTCCAGTAATCGCTGAGAGAAGGATACAGCAGCAAGGACAGGCCTGTAAGAAAGATCAGTATTAATAGAATTGTAGTCAAATGCTTTTTCATACGGGCTTCTCCTTGGTGCTGTTCTTCCGGGGAGGATCCAGCCTCCCCGGAGCTACAGCTTTAAATGCAATCGTCGATTGATTTTCTATTAATTATCTCTCAGATCTCATACGTCTTCTGGTAATAAGCAGAACAACTGCTGCCAGAACGAGAAGAGAACCAATCACATAGAAGATCGTAGTACCCATACCACCGGTCTCAGGCAGGGTGGAACCTGCATTGTTGACAACAGTTGTAGACAGGGAGCCCTCTGTTGTATTGGAGGTAAAAGTGATTTCACCTGTTGTTACATTACCGCTCAAAGAAGTCAGTGCCGGATTGTCAGACAGAACATCATGCTCTGCAGTAATGGTGAATTCGATTGGATCAATGGTATTGTAACCTGCAGGTGTCTTTGTCTCAGTCAGACGGTAATCACCATCATCAAGACCGGAGAATGTAAATGTTGTCCCGTCATCGTTTTTAACAACTGTGATTGCTTCCCACTCACCTGTTTCCTTGTTGTATTTCTCAAGGGTGAATTCTGCACCTGCCAATGGAATGTACTCTTCAGAACCTTCAACCTCAGGATCATAATTAGGGTTCTTGGTAACCTTGTTGATGATGGTCTTGTATGTAAACACAATAACAACATCTTTCGGTGTTTCACCAGTCTCATTGTCACCTGCTTCAGACTTATTCGGATTGTTGGAGTACTCAAGGTAAACCTCATTCGGATTGCCTGCGGACCCTGTGACAGCATTTTCATTCAGAGTAGCAGTGTACTCAACGGTGATTACAGAGCTGTTGCCGGCACCCAGAGCCTTTACATCATCACAGGATACTGTCAGTGTCGTCGTTCCATCTGCATTAACAGTAGCTGTAACCGTAAATCCGTCTGTCTCCTCGCCATCGATGTAAACCTTGGCATCATTGTTGTAGGTCAGTCCCTTGGATAATGTATCATGGAAAACTACCTTGTAGGTTGTGTAGGAAGATACATTGTTAGCAAGCGTTGCCTTCAGCTGGAAAGGTACAGAATCACCGATGTCATAATCAGCAGAGTCCTGCCAATCTGTCATGGCATCATCTGTAGAATCATTGATATCCTTAACCTTTTTCTCTACTGTAGGAACATCGGACTTAGGATCAGCTGTAGTATCACTTACAACTTTTATAATATATTCAGTATAAGAATCATTATCTCCAGTTAAAGAACCATCCTGATCCTTCACCAAATAGTAGCCTGCAGCCAGACCGGAGATCACATATTTGCCATCAGTAACTGTATTTGCAGAACCAGCTGCTGTGGTCAGATATGGTGCAACTTCTTTTGCAAAAGCTTTCGCATCAGCTTCAGTTTTTAAAGTCTCAGCCTTAGCTGCTGCATCGCCCAATGCAGTCTGACCGGCTTCTGATACACCAGAACCCCAGATGATATTGGACAGAACGCTTCCATTCAGGTCACCAGTAAAGATCTGATAGGCTTCATAGGTATGCCCTTCGGCACTATTGTTGATGGTGATGCTGTATGTTTCCTCAGCAAATGCACTGACTGTCATGCCGAAAACCATCACCAGAGCCAGTAATAAACTGGCAATCTTCTTCATTTTCCTCATTTTTGTTTCATCCTTTCGCTTTTAAAATTTTTAATTCCTTAATATATTCCCTCAATCGCGCTCAAAGAGGAACGCTAATTTTCCTCCTTTCTGCAATTTCTGTTTTTACACCAAAGGTAGACAGCACCCAAAATCAGTATAATGCCTGCCATTGTATACGATAAAGATCCAATACCACCAGTCTCCGGTAATACATACTCTTCCTCAGTATTGTCTTTTTTATCATTTGCTGCCATCAAAGTTCCGCCGACTTCTACCATACTCCCTGAAAAATCATCTGGCCTCGATTCAGGACTTGTCTGATTCTTATCCTTCGTGATCCAGAAATAAAATGCACCATCTTTCAGCACATAACCATCAGGAGCCTTTGTTTCCACCAGCTTATAGGCAACATTTTCTACAAGATTATGTAATATTACCGTGCCCTTATCACCAGTTTTCAAAGTATCAAAATTAACCTTATTCCAATCATTATTATCCCATTTGTACAAATCAAACTCCGCTCCCGGCAGAGCAGTACCTGCATATCCTGTTTCAATCTTCTGAACAGTGATATAATATTCTTCCTCCGGTATTTCTTCAGGCTCAGTGACTTTTCCGGTAAAATCTGTACGATGAGATTCCGCATTAACATTAATAACATCCGCCACCACAGTGCCATTCAAATTTTGATTTATGTTAACAACAGCCCCTGGAGCAATAATAATACCAGTCATGAGATTCGTATTAATCGTAACTCCTTCTGCATTTACAAAATTCCAGATCACCTTACCGGCAGAGAACTCCGTCACCTCATTGGTATTCTGAAGCTGTCCATCAATGACAATTAGCGCCTTCGGCATATCGATTTTCAAGACACCAGTACAATCCACATTGATGATTACCGTACCGTTGGAACCGGTTTTGAAACCGTCAATCTGTACAGATGATCCCAGTTTCTCCGCCAGTTCCGCAGCCGTGTATTTCACCACACCAACTCCGGATGACTTTGTCAATTCCAGTTTGCTGTAATCTGTATGTAGTGCTTCAGCAGAGGTATAGGTCAGATTGGCATCCTCATATTTTATTAAATTATTGGATATCTGATTAATCTCAGTTTTCACACGATTCAGATCAATAAAAGGCGCCGCTTCTGTATCTTCATCTTGAATCAGATTGTATGGTTTATCAATCTTCATCCCATTAATAGCAAATGCATTGCCATTATCCACGAAGCTAACGGTATTCTCACTTCCAATGACCAAAACGTGATTGCCACTGGATGCACTGTTTCCATTGATTTGCTTATAATTCTGAATATAACTTAATTCGTTGGTAAAATTACTGGTACCAAAATTAGCACCTGCATACAAATCTTTAGCCAACACATTACCATTCGTATGGGCATTTAAATAAGCCGAATCAAAGGCTACAATATGAAAACTGCCCGCCGTACCAATAGGGCTATTGGAATTATAATATTGCGAATAAGCCGAATCCGTCAGGAACGCATCCTTTACTTCATTGTAAGTCAACTTATAATTACCTGCTTTCAGCCCATTCGGAGCATAAGAACGGACAAAAATAAACTCTCCACTGTTGGGATAATAGTCCTCCTTCGCTATCAATGCTGTCACATTGCCATCTCCGTTGTAAGTCACCTGACAGTTGCTCAGTTCCGTCGGTTCACTAGCCGGATTCTTGCAGTAGGTAAAATTCAGAAAATCCGACGAATTCACCTCGGTAAACAGACCGTTTGACCACATCATCTCCAGCGTATATGTGCAGTTAAGATTGGTAATAGTCTGATTAGTGTTCTTCTCTACCAGATAAATCTTATAGATTACAGCTTCCTCTATCACCTGCCCATGATTGGTAAAACTGTTCAGCGCGCTTTCATAATTACCGTTCTCCTGTTGTTCAACAGCCAACTTATATGTCTCAGATGTATAAGCAGTGTTGCCCAACGTCAGCTGGACTGTAAAATTATTCGCCGAATCTGTATAAATAAAACTCGGTTGCTCATTCTGATCAGTTGACGTATTCTCATCCAATGCCATAACTGCATACGTAGAGAAATGATCTGTATCAAAGCTGACTCCATTCTCTGTGACGGTTGAATCCACCAGCTCCATTTCTCCTTCTTCAGGTATATAATAAACCGCAATCTCCACATCTCCACCAAGTTCGTCTGCGTTCAATTCTGAACTCTGAATGGAGACCGTCAGATTCTCTCCCTCCTCCGGCTCATAGAAAGAATTATCCTGCAGAACAATTGCTATATCGTAGGCACACAGCACCTGCTCATTCGTCTCAACTGTTGTCGGAAAAGCACATATTCTGGCATTTTTCGGAATAGTACCTGTAACTGTAATAACTGCCGAATCATCTGAAACAGTCCCATAGCTGCCATCCGTATATATAACCGCTTCAATAGTCTGCTCAATCTGCTCAATCTGCTCAATCTGCTCAATCTGCTCAATCTCTTCAGTCTCCCCACTCTCATTAATCTGATTACTCTGGTTAACTTTCTTCCATTCTTCCCAGGCATCTGTCAGCAGACCATACCCCAGTATATCTTCATCATCCAGCGCATATGTGCAATTTCGCACTTCGTTACCCGAATTACCTTCGATAGTATAAATATTATTCTGCGATATCTCTCTCACCAATCCGACATGATCAGCCAGACCGTCATCGTCATTATCAAAAAAGATGATATCCCCCTGCAGAGGTGTATAATGTGCTGTAATATACAGATCCTGTTTATCAAGTTTTTCAACCCACTGTGAACAGCTGGCCTCGATCATAAAAGCATCCTCCGGCACTTCCGCGTAATGCAGACAGAAGGATACAAACATGGCACACCAGTCACCATAAGGATCTCCATACCAGTCGCCATATCGGGTATATCCCTTTTTATTCCCGTTTTCATCCACTATATAATTTCGGGTACTTTCCTGATAACCAAGCTGACTCTCTGCAATGGCCAGTACATCCTCCGGCCAGCTGCCTGTCAGTTTAACATTGACCATAGTCTGCTCCCACGCTGACTGGGATTCCACATCGGCATTCTTATCTGAATAACAGATTAATTCGTGTTCATGCTCTTCTTTTTCACAGATCAATACCTTTTCATAACATTCCTCTGTATGTACATGTGCTGGTATCTCTGTCTCTTCCTGTTCACATACGAGAATCTCCTTAACTTCATAGCATTCGTCCGTATGTATATGACCGGTGCTTTCTTCCAATCCGCAAATATAACTTTCTGATATGGTATAACACTCTTCCGCATGTTCATGTTCAGAGTCTTCATTTTCACATACAAGAATCTTCTCCTGAGTCACACATTCCTCAGTATGGGTATGCCCCTCCGACTCAGGGATTTCGCAAATTAATATACGCTCCTGTGTATAACATTCCTCAGTATGCTCATGGACGAGGGCAGTTTCTTCAGACTCATTACAAATAAGTCTGTTTTCATAACAATCATCAGTATGTATATGTTCTTCCTTTTCGCAATAAACCGTTTCTTCCATAGTAATTGCCGGGAGAATCAACGCATATGTTGTACAAAACACCACAACACAAGCCAGGAAACTCACTATCTTTTTCCAAAATTTCCGCTTCCGGCGCTTTATTTCTATTTTTAATGCCTCTTCATATAGGCTATCCCTCATATACACTTCCTCCTTTATCCGCTTCACTTGATTCTTCTATCAAAACAACATCATCATTTCTGTTTGTCCCGTTTCTTCCTCAAAAAAAGACAGTTGACTTCCATCAACTGCCTTTCTATTTCCCTTCATTGACCGCTGACAAAATTCTTCCGCAAAAAATATATTCTCACGTTACAGTCTTCTGCCATCTCCACGGTATTCCATGTCAACAAAACCAAATCCCATTTTTTATCATATTATTTACATTATATAAAGCAGAAACAACTGCGTACCATCCCTATTATTATACTTATTATAAAAGAGTTCTCAATTACTGTCAATAGAGAGATACTGAGATTTCCACAACAAATTATTAAACCACTGCAATTATCCACCAAAATCTGGTGCAAAGCAGATTTTTTTTAAACCGGATGACTACGTTTAACGCATGCTCTGTATCAGCTGCCACTCTTCATCATTTCCATATGATCACATCGTTATCACCGCATACCGGCATCGGCAATTCCCTTATCTCAATATTTTCTTTTCCCATATAGATTGCTGCTTTCATTTTAATTTCCCTTTCTCTACAACAATGAATGTCCTTTTTCACAGATTTCGTAAACTTCTTCATACTTAGCCTCAATAAGAGGCTGCAGTTTATCTGTCTGTTTTTTTAAAACCCTATGATAGATAAAATATGGAAGAATCCACCCCATAAATCCCGGTACAGCCAGCAGGATGCACAGCCAGATAACGGGCGGTTCATGAACAACGGCAAAAGTAGCCCCGGCCATAAAAGCAGTCCCTATGAGTCCCACGATCAATGCCCCTATAATAGCCCTATTTGTTTTGGAATTTTCCAGTGTTTCAATTTCATGAGCACAGGCTTCAAAATGTCTCTGAAGTCTGGTCAGTTCCATCTTATTCGCAATCTTCCGGTCACGCTTCATGCGGAACAACACATGATGCTGGCCAAGCGTCGTCTGCCGGTCAGACAGACAGACCCCTTCTTCCATTATCCATCCAAAATTCTCATAACAGTCCATGTACATGGATACTTTATCCTGACTGACTGTCATCTCTTTATATTCATATCCCACATAATTTCCGTTTTTTCTTTCTTCCCGAATCATAAATTCTCCTTATTCATCAGGGACAGCGGTAATTTTACTGTGAATACAGTCCCCTCCCCGACTCTACTTTCCACCGAAATACTTCCATCTGACAGCTGCAGGATTCTTTTTACTAGGGCCAGCCCCAGTCCATTGCCTTCCGTGGAATGAGAAGTATCCCCCTGATAAAATTTGTCAAATATTCGCCTCTGAGTCTCTTCGTCCATACCACACCCTGTATCGGATATCAAAACGGTCACTTCATTCTCATCCGATGTCTCCGATAAGATGACTCTCCCTCCCGGAGGCGTAAATTTCATAGCATTGGACAACAGATTGGTCCATACCAGTTCCAGTAACCCCTCGTCATGCTCAATCAGGATCCTTTCTTCAATATCAGCCTCAAATTCAATATCTTTATTCTCCCACACAGTTTCAAACTGCAGGGCACAGTCACAGAGCTGGCTGCAAAGATCGTATTGTTCCGGCATCGGGCTGATCGTCTGCTTCTCCAGCTTATTTAATTTCAGCATATTTGTTATCAGACTGGAAAG
>JBJEJD010000010.1:0-6265 GCA_051877705.1 Coprococcus sp.
GTAGCTGCAGTTCAGGCTTCTCTGGCAGCTGGAGCGGCCGTCGGAGGCAGTTATACAGTGGACAGCTGTGTGATTCCGAGGGTGCATCCCCAGGTTATACAGGCAATCAATCTGGCGGCTGCACCGGAGGGGGTCAATGCCATTGGTGTGATGGAGTTTTTTAGTGTGACAGCATCCATCTATGCAGCGGATGCAGCAGTCAAAGCAGCGGATGTGGAGCTGATGGATGTGCGTCTGGGAACAGGAATCGGCGGTAAGTCATTTGTGGTGCTGACGGGCGAAGTGGCAGCTGTACGGGAAGCCATTGAATGTGGTATTCATACGGAGAATGCGGTGGGAATGGAAGTATCCCATGTGATCATTCCGAATCCACGAAAGGAAATCTTTGAATCCCTGCTATAAACAGATGGAAGGAAGAGGTGCGGTATGCAGGATAAGCAGAGAATTATTCAGGAGTATGTACCCGGCAAGCAGGTGACGCTGGCCCATGTTATTGCCAATCCGGACAGCAGTCTGTATAAAAAACTGGGTATTATCGGTGACAGGCAGGGAGCGTTGGGGATTATGACCATCACTCCGAGCGAGGGGGCTATCATCGGTGCTGATGTGGCTTTAAAAGCAGCCAATGTAGAGCTTGTCTTTGTGGATCGTTTTAATGGTTCTCTGATCGTCAATGGCGATGTGGCTGATGTGGAGGCAGCTGTGAAGGATGTGCTCCATGTACTTGAGAATACGCTTAAATTTGCACCGACGACCATAACAAGATCATGAAAAAAATTATTTTAATAGGCAATGTGGCCTGTGGAAAGACAACGATCTGTCAGTATCTGAATCATATGGAACTGAGCTATAAAAAGACGCAGGCTCTTGAAGTCTATAATACAACCATTGATACACCGGGGGAATATCTGGAGAACAGGGGATATCTCAGATCGCTGATGGTTACCTCCATGGATGTGGATCAGGTTATTTTTGTTCAGGATGCCAGTCGGGATCAGTTCTATTTCTCACCAGGGCAAACCAGTGCCTTTAGCGTTCCCGTGGCTGGCGTTGTAACAAAAATAGACATCGCCACCCCACAGCAGGTGAAGGATGCCACGGAACTGCTGGAACTGGCAGGGGCTGATCCGATTTTTCATGTCAGTCCGTTCACCGGTGAGGGAATGGAAGAACTGGCAGAATTTTTGCAATAAGAGTTAAGAGAGAAATATGAAAATGGCGTTTAGCAGAATACATCTTTTGTTGGATGGAGCTAAACGCCTTTTTTTTACATTTTTAATGACTTGACAACTTTGTTTACAGCTGTCTTGTCAGAATAAAAGAATCGTGATATACTATATCCAATTACCATGCAGACGATCTGCCGCCGGCAGTTCGTTTTGCATGTAAATGTATTGAATTATACTGTCTATACAGTATATAGAAGAATATATCCAAGGGTGGAGGAAATTATATGCAGGAGAAAATAAATCGACTGGAGGCTCTGAAAAAGGAAAAGAATGCCGTGATTATGGCTCATTACTATGTACCGGAGGAAGTTCAGGAAATCGCCGATTATATCGGGGATTCTTATTTTTTGAGTGAAATGGCAACAAAAGTAGATGCCGATACAATTGTGTTGTGTGGTGTCAGCTTCATGGGAGAGAGTGCTGCGATATTGAATCCGGAGAAGAAGGTTCTGCTGCCGGATAGTCATGCGGATTGTCCAATGGCTCATATGGCCGCAATCGATCGTATTGAAGAAATGCGTGCTGAGTATCCGGATGTGGCTGTTGTCTGCTATGTGAATTCTACGGCAGAATTGAAGCGTTATTCGGATGTGTGTGTCACGTCATCCAATGCGGTGAAGATTGTCAGGGCACTGCCGAATAAAGATATTTTCTTCATACCAGATGAACATCTGGGGCGGTTTGTTGCTGAACAGGTACCGGAGAAGCATATTATACTGAATGATGGTTATTGTCATGTCCATGCCAATATTTCGCCGGAGGCTGCAGAGGCAGCAAAGAAGGCTCGTCCGGAAGCAAAGCTTCTTGTACATCCGGAATGCCGCAGTGAAGTGGTTGCCATGGCAGATTATGTAGGAAGTACATCGGGAATTATTGATTATGCCACAAAGAGCGATGCTGCAGAGTTTATCGTTGCAACGGAGTTAGGTGTACTTGTGGAACTGAAGAGACGGAATCCGGATAAAAGATTCTATGCAGCAGGCAATACACAGATTTGCCCGAATATGAAGAAGATTACTTTGGACAAGGTAATCAACGTACTGGAAACAGAAGGCAATGAAGTTGTCCTCGATGATAGTCTGCGGGAAGGCGCCCATGCTCCTCTGAAGAGGATGCTGGAGCTGGCCAGGTAAAAGGAGCGGTAGAAGATGGACAGATATTATGATGTGGTGATTGTCGGATGCGGCGTTGCGGGCTGTTTTGCGGCTTTGCATCTGCCGGAAACGATGAAGATACTGATGATTACCAAGGCGGATCCGGAGGAAAGTGATTCGTTTCTGGCACAGGGCGGCATCTGTGTGCTGAAGAATGAAGAGGATTATGCCTCTTTCTATGAGGATACTATGCGGGCCGGCCATTATGAGAACACGCCTGAATCGGTGGATATGATGATACGGTCTTCGGTGGATGTGATCAGACAGCTGATCAAATATGGTGTCCGATTTAACCAGGAGAACGGGAAGCTTTGCTACACGAGGGAAGGCGCTCATTCTACAAATCGTATTCTGTTTCACGATGATATAACAGGCAGAGAGATTACCAGTACACTGCTTAAACGGGTGGAGGAACTGCCGAATATTACATTGCTGGCGCATACGACTATGGTTGACATCTTATCGAGAAATAATTGCTGTGAAGGAATTGTGATCCGTACGCAGGAAGGTGAGTTTCTTCCGGTGTATGCGAAAGATGTCATATGGGCATGTGGAGGCATCGGCGGCATATATGATAATTCCACCAATTTTCCACATCTGACTGGAGATGCTCTGGCTATATCCATCAGACGTGGTATTGTGCTGAAGAATGTTAATTATGTTCAGATCCACCCGACAACACTGTGTTCGAAGAAGCCAGGCCGCAGATTTCTTATCTCTGAATCTGTCAGGGGTGAAGGTGCTGTATTGCTGAATAGTAAAATGGAACGTTTTACCGATGAACTTCAGCCGAGAGATGTGGTGTCCCAGGCTATTTTCCGTCAGATGAACAGAGAGCATACAAAGCATGTGTGGCTCTCCTTTGCTCCAATTACACTGGATGTAAAGGAGCGGTTTCCGAATATTTATGAAAAATGTCTTGAGGAAGGTTATGATATTACGAAGGAACCGATACCAGTAGTTCCGGCCCAGCATTATTTTATGGGTGGTGTAAAGGTGGATATCAATAGTATGACTACCATGGAACATCTTTACGCGGCGGGGGAAACAAGCTGTAATGGTGTACACGGAGCAAATCGTCTCGCCAGCAATTCGCTGCTGGAAAGTCTGGTATTTGCTGAGCGGGCGGCAATGAAAATTACAGCAGAGAATATAAATAGACGACTCAGTGCCGCGTCGGGGATCCTGGCTGGTCAGGCAGATCTGAGCACGGAGCAAGATGCCGTTGACTGGGATATTCTGCGCCGACGCTATAATGTCAATATAGGGGACTATAAGAATCAGGCAAAGTATCTGAAAAATTGCAGGGAAAGCATCTGGGATGCAATCAGAAAGGAAGAACGACATGAATCCGGTCACAATGAAGTTAAATGTGGATGATTTGCTGATAATGGCACTTAAAGAGGATATTTCCAGTGAAGATGTCAGCACAAATGCTGTCATGCCTGAATCCCGGAGGGGAACTGTGCAGCTCCTCTGTAAGCAGGATGGCATCATAGCGGGTATGGATATTTTTTCCAGGGTATTTACGCTGCTGGATGAGAAAACGGAAGTTATACCATATGTTAAAGATGGTGAAGAAGTGAAAAAAGGACAGCTGTTGGCAACGGTCAACGGGGATATACGTGTATTGCTGTCAGGAGAGCGTACAGCTCTTAATTATCTCCAGCGCATGAGCGGCATTGCCACGTATACCAGAAGTATCGTAAAGCTCCTGGAAGGCTCCGGCACGACCCTTCTTGATACAAGAAAGACGACGCCGAATATGCGTATTTTTGAGAAGTATGCAGTAAAAGTGGGCGGCGGTCAGAACCATCGTTACAATTTATCCGATGGCGTGTTGCTGAAGGATAATCATATTGGCGCTGCCGGCAGTGTGGCTAAAGCTGTTGAGATGGCACGGGCTTATGCACCGTTTGTGCGTAAGATCGAGATAGAATGTGAAAATCTGGAGATGGTAAAAGAAGCAGTGGATGCGGGTGCAGATATCATTATGCTGGACAATATGACGCCTGCGCAGATGAAGGAAGCAGTGGTACTGATTGGCGGACGGGCAGAGACAGAATGTTCCGGTAATGTCACTCGTGAGAATATTGCAGCTATTTTGGATACAGGCGTGGATTATGTATCAAGCGGTGCGCTGACCCATTCGTCACCGATTCTGGATGTATCGCTGAAGAATCTGCATCCGGCAGAAGTGTAGCTTCAGTGAATGTCATTATAAACGCACGACAGCCCAATGTCATTGAAGATGTGAGAAGGGAGTAAGCTAATGCTTGTGATTTCAATGACATTGGGCTGTGTGTAATAAGGTAGGAATTTAAACAGCAAAAATATAACTTATAATCTTATATTCTAAAGATGGAATCTTGTACCGGTCTTACCCTGAATACCTTCTTTGGATTTTTCCAGAAGGGTGATGAGGGCGGTACGGCCTTCTTTGGATGAAGCAAAATCAACAGCAGCCTGTACCTTCGGCAGCATGGAACCTGGAGCGAAATGGCCTTCATCCATGTATTTATGTGCCTGTTCAACGGACAGGTCACTGAGCCATTCTTCGTTTGGCTTGCCGAAGTTGACAGCGACTTTTTCAACGGCTGTGAGAATGATCAGATAGTCTGCATCCAGTTCCTTTGCAAGCAGACAGCTGGCAAAGTCTTTATCAATAACGGCGCTGGCACCTTTCAGGTGATTGCCCTGGCGGGTTACAGGAATACCGCCGCCGCCGCAGGCGATAACCAGATCGCCGGAATCTACCATTGTACGAATCGTACCGATCTCGACAATTTCAACCGGTTTCGGAGAAGCAACCACACGGCGGTAGCCTCTTCCTGAATCCTCCTTCATGATATAGCCATAATCTTTTTCCATTTTTTCGGCCTGCTCTTTTGTCACGAACTTGCCAATTGGCTTTGAAGGCGCTCCGAAAGCCGGATCATTCTCGTCCACGCGTACCTGAGTGATCATAGTTGCCACAGGTATATTTGTGATACCGCGATTGAGCAGCTCCTCCCGAAGCGCATTCTGCAGGTCATACCCGATGTAAGCCTGGCTCATGGCAACGCAGACTGACAGCGGTGTGTTTGGCTGCTTCGGATCTTCATGTGTCAATGCAATCATGGCATTATTGACCATGCCGACCTGCGGGCCGTTGCCATGTGTGACAACAACCTCGCAGCCTTCTTCTATTAAATCAACAATGGCTTTGGAAGTAATCTTTACAGCAGCCATCTGTTCTGGCAGTGTATTGCCGAGAGCGTTACCTCCAAGCGCAATGACGATTCTTTTTTTACGAGTCATTTCCCCAATACCCCCTGAATAATTAATGTATATTTTTTATTTGAAAATTCTAGGTGTGCTCTTTTCTTCAAGCTTCTTCAGAATATCAGCCGGATCAGCGAATTTTGCAAGGAAGATCATAGCAGCGATGATATAAGGCTTGTAGCTTGCTTCTTTGTATAATGGGTTGCGGTAACGATCGAATACGGAAGCATCTACTTCGCCTTCTTCACAGCTTACACCTGTGATATCGGCTGGCAGACAGTGCATGTAAAGGGCTTTGCCGTCTTTTGTTGTAGCCATCAGCTCTTCTGTGCAAGCCCAGTCTTTGTGTTCTGCATTCTGAGCAAGCAGTTCTTTTTCAAGAGCCTTGATACCTTCTGTATCACCATTGCCGTAAAGCTCTGTACGTTTTTCCATAGCTGCAAATGGAGCCCAGCTCTTTGGATATACGATATCAGCATCTTTGAAGGCTTCTGCCATGTTATTTGTCTTTGTGAAGGAACCGCCGGATTTTTCAGCATTTGCTTTTGCAACTTCTTCTACTTCAGGGAATACTTCGTAGCCTTCCGGATGAGCCAGAACAACATCCATACCGAAACG
>JBJEJD010000011.1:0-3860 GCA_051877705.1 Coprococcus sp.
AGCGTATGCTTCGGCAGATATACCTTCGATACAATCGGTTTATTCCTCTTCACCATTCGCACGGAACTCTTGATACAGCGGTTAAAAAAGTCCCATATAGCCAATCCCAGGAAAATGTAGATATTATAATACAATTCCTTGCGATCAAGCATATACCCAAAAATAAATGCGTAGATCAACATAAAACAAAAAGGCTCCAAAATCCACCAGAGCCAGTTCAGATATGAATTGGCGACCTCTGTTTTAAGCTGGGATTTTGCTGAATACACTGTATAATTCCAGTATTTCTTAGTGTCTGCAATAAATCGACTCACTTTATCCCTCCCGCAAGACCGGAAAATTCAGTCATTGCCTTTATTTCTTAAATATTCATTGATAATCATACTATATCTTTTTCAAGAAATCAACCGATTTAGCATCGTTATACATTAACCCGTTCAGTATTGCTATAATTTATATCTTTTTTTATAACTTAATCTATGCTATGATAAATTTAAACTGTTTTCATTTAAGGAGTTTTTTTGATGATCGATATACATATTCATATATTGCCGGGTATTGATGACGGATCCCCGTCTTTGGAAGACAGTCTGTATATGGCTGACATCGCCGCGTCCAGCGGCGTTGATACCATCATTATGACTCCCCACTGCAATATTCCTGATTATTATGACAATTATTACAGCCTTCAGCTGATGCGGGCTTTCAGCGAACTGAAAAAAGCCCTGGAACAGGCCCGCATACCCGTTCAGGTACTGCCGGGCATGGAAATTTTCACCACCCCGGATATATCTTCTCTGATTCAGAACCGGAAGGTCATTGGCCTGAACTTTTCAAGATATATACTTGTAGAATTTAACTTTGGTGCCGATGCACAATGGATGACTGACAGACTGAGTGAAATTCTCAGAACCGGAAAGACACCGATAATTGCCCATCCGGAACGCTATGACTGTACCTTTGAGCAGCCTCAGACCGCTGTCATCTGGGCAGAGATGGGTTGCCTCCTCCAGTGCAATAAAGGCAGCTTCCTTGGCAGCTTTGGACGCCAGGTTGAAGAGACCGCCCATATGCTGCTGGATCACCGTCTTGTATCCTTTATTGCCAGCGATGCTCACAGAACCAATGTCCGCACGCCAAATATGCGTGAGATATACCAGTACATATCCAGCCAGTATTCTGAAGAAACAGCAATGTCCCTCATGAACAACAACCCACTTCGTCTATGCAGAAACGAAGATATCATTCAAACGGACTTCATTCCTTTTGAAACTCAGCAGTATTGGAAAATCTAACCAGTTCAACTGTAACAATTGGATAATTTTATGGATAAATTTCTTTTGATTTTAGCAACACTTTCCATTAAATTTATGATATTATAAGTTTATAAAAGGCAACGGAGTCTACTCGTTGCCTTTTTTTGTTTTTTTCAAATATCGATCAATATTTATTTTTTATAACAGGAGAACAGTTTTTATGAGACAGAAATATCATTTTGCAACTGAAAATGGCATCCTGATATGGGACATTACTTCCATCCTTGAAGACATTGAAAATCATCCGGGCAATTATACCGTACGTTATCTGCCTACCAATCTTCTGACAGATCACAATGAATCCAGGGTCAGCCATACCCGGGCCATGGCCACTGATATTTCAAAGCCTCTGGTCGTCGCTGAACTGTCAGAAGGACATATGCTTCTGATCGACGGTAATCACCGCCTCTATAAGGCAGAAACACTTGGAATGGAAAATGTTCCCTGCTACTATCTCACCCAGAAACAGCAGCAGCATTTTATCGTCCATTTCCGTCCGGCAGAATATGACAGAATCGTTGCCTGCGTATCCTAACTGACTGCTGTTTGCTATTTTATTTTTGAATGTTGATATCCATACTTCCTGAACGGAATCCTTCCACATCCAGCGTAATATAGGCAAATCCCAGTTCTTTCATTTTACAGACGATATCCTGGGATTTTGCCAGAAGATCTGCAAATCGTTCCTTCTCAACTTCTATGCGCAGAATGTCGCCATGGACCCTGAGACGTACAACAGCAAAACCCTGCTGCTGCATCCATCTTTCACCGGCATCCACCTTCTCCAGAAGTTCGAAGGATATCTCTGTTCCATAGGGAAGCCTTGTAGCCAGACACGGAGATGATGGACGGCTGGCGCAGGAAAGCCCCATCTCTGCAGCAATCTCTCTGACCTGGGCTTTTGTGATTCCCAGCTCTGCCAGCGGGCTCAGAACTCCCAGCTCACGAACCGCACGGGTCCCCGGACGATATACAAGCAGATCATCTGCATTGTTCCCCTCCAGTACCGTATCTATTCCTTTCTCCCGGGCAAATGCCAGCAGATGTTCAAATAAGTATTTCTTACAGATATAACATCTGTCCACCGGATTGTTAAGAATTGCCGGATTGTCCAGCTCATTGACATAGATCACATGATGCAGAGCACCCGCTTCCTTTGCCACCCTTTTTGCTTCAGGCAGATCAGCCTTCGGATGCAGTCTCGTCTCAAAGGTCACCGCATAGACCTTCTTCCCGAAAAAGGATGCCGCCTCACAGGCTGCCTTTAAAATAACAGAACTGTCCACACCACCGGAAAAGGCAACACACACATCGCTGCTGCATATATTCTTCATGTAATCCAATAAGCGAGTTGTATTTTCCATTACAGGACCTCCCTTTATTCTTATTCCGTTACATCTGCTTCGCAGGCTGCCTGATAGACTATTTTAAACGGAACACCCGCTGCCTCACAGACTTCTTTTACACTTTCATATTCAGGATAACGGTAAATGTTGCCATCCTTCTCACAAATCTTCAGTTCTACTGCACCATAAACTGTCTTTGCCTTTGCCGCGCGGCGTTTAAGAATCGTCCGCTCTACCGGGTATTTGCGAATACCGATAGTCGTTGTTTCACTGAAAATAATTTCTTCCATTTTCTCTATCATGTCGCGGGTACATAACACTCCCAGCATATAGGCCGGACGGTTTTTCTTCATGTATATAGGAAGATAATAGACATCTCTTGCTCCTGCGGCCAGCAGTCTGTCCATTGTATAACCAAGTACCTCCCCCGAACAGTCATCTATATTGCTTTCCAGCTTCCAGATATCCTCGCCTGTTCCCTGAACACCCTCTGCCGTACCTTCTGTAGCCTCCAGCAGCATGGCTCTCAGAACATTTGCCTTCGGGAAGTCTTTCTTACCTGCACCAAGACCGATCTTTACCAGATGATAATTCTCCGGAAGTCTGTCCGATGTACGTAATGCTGCCGCAATGGCTGCTCCTGTCGGTGTCACCATCTCTCCCTGAGCGTCTGTTATCTTCATCGGCAGATGATTGGCAGCCACAATATTAGCTGTCGCAGGTACCGGAACCGGCATCATGCCGTGCTGACAACGAACATGTCCGCTTCCCTCATAAAGCTCAGACACAACTATATCGTCCACACCCAAATTGTCCACACATACAGCCACACTGATAATATCTACAATAGAATCAATAGCACCTACTTCATGGAAATGAACCTGGTCAATCGGAAGACCATGGGCCTTTGATTCAGCCTCTGCAACAATCATAAACATTTTTTTAGCCAGTTCTTTTACATGCTCATTTTCCAATCGGTCAATCACCGCAAAAACATCATGGATATTACGGTGAACATGGGCATGATGATGGCCGTGGCTATGTTCATGATCATGGTGATGATCGTGGTCATGCTCATGATCATGGTGATGATCGTGGTCATGCTCATGATCGTGATGATGATCGTGGTCATGCTCATGATCATGATGATGATCGTGGTCATGCTCATGATCGTGATGATGATCGTGGTCATGCTCAT
>JBJEJD010000011.1:3960-20486 GCA_051877705.1 Coprococcus sp.
TGATGATGATCGTGGTCATGCTCATGATCGTGATGATGATCGTGGTCATGCTCATGGTCGTGATGATGATCATGCATATGCCCCTCGTCATATTCCGGCTGTTCCGGAATCAGCACATCGAAATCACAGGCATCAATACCACATTTGCTGCTTCTGCCAATCTTCACCTCATATCCGTCTACATGCAATGAATCCAGTGCCTGCATCAGCACTTTCTTATCAGCTCCCAGATCCAGCAATGCTCCCACTGTCATATCACCGCTAATACCGGAAAAACACTCCAGATATAATACTCTTTTACTCATTATTCTTCCCCTTTACTTGATTTCTCATCTGGTATATAAGATTTAACAGCCAGCCGGTTGATCTGCGTACCTATATAACCGGCGCCGTAACCATTATCAATATTTACAACTGTAATACCGTTAGAACAGGAATTCAACATTGTCAAAAGAGCTGACAATCCACCAAAATTCGCGCCATACCCAACAGATGTCGGCACAGCTATGACCGGCACCTCCACCAGTCCTGCCAGCACTCCGCCAAGCGCTCCTTCCATACCGGCAACAGCAATAACACAATTGGCTTTTCTGATATCCTCCAGCTTGGCGAATAATCTGTGAATACCAGCAACACCCACATCATAAAATCTGTCCACACGGGTTCCAAAATATTCTGCCACCTGCGCTGCCTCCTCAGCAACGGCAATATCCGCCGTTCCCGCCGTACACACTGCAATTCTTCCAATCTTCTCTTTGCCCGGCTTCTCAATCTTCAAAATTCTTGACAGCGGATCGTAAACCACCTCCGGTATCACAGCCCTTACCAGATCATATTGTGCCTGAGATGCCCTGGTACCCAGTACCTCCGTATCCTTTTCATAAAACGTCTTAAAAATCTTTAATAAATGTTCATCGGATTTGCCGCTGCAGAAAATAACTTCTCCGAATCCCGATCGGATCTGCCGATGATGATCCAGCTTGGCAAATCCCAGATCTTCATAAGGCAGCTGTTTCAGCTTTTCTGCTGCATCCGCTAAAGACACCTTATCATTCTTCACATCCTCCAGCAATTTCATGACATCCATAATCCATAGACTCCTTCCCCTTCATCAAGCGGTATATTACAGAATAACAAAAAAGCCACGCAAACGCATACAAAGACCCATATGTTCCCGCAAACATACGGCTTCTGTGACTGTATACGCCTTCGTGGCCTGCACTCATCATTGTCGAAATCAACATCCCCGCCGGCTTCGTACCGGCCTGCTTCTAATATTCTAGCATATCTCCCGACATGCGTCAATTAAGATTGCCCCGGCGGTTATTTTATTTCATACTGGCTTTATGCAAATCCAGTTTTATTGGTCTTTATTCGTGATAAATGCATCATATATCACTCTGATGGCATCCTCAAAATACTTTTCCTTAACACCGATAATAATGTTCAACTCACTGGAACCCTGGTCAATCATCTTAATATTGATATTGGCTTTTGCCAATGCATCAAACACTTTGCTTGCAACACCGCGTGTATCCCTCATTCCGCGGCCAACAACAGCAATCAGTGCCAGACCGGATTCCAGATCCAGCAGATCAGGATGTACTGCACGATGAATTCCGGAGATTACCTGCTGCTCCTTATGTTCAAACTCTGACTGATGAACAAATACAGTCATCGTATCGACCCCTGATGGCATATGCTCAAATGACAGATTGTTATCCTCAAATACCTGGAGAACTTTTCTGCCAAAACCAATCTCAGAATTCATCATATCCTTCTCAATATTCAGAGAAGCAAAACCTTTCTTGCCGGCAACACCCGTAATGGTATATTTCGGCTTACGGCATGTACTCTCCACGATCAACGTACCATTGTCATTCGGGCAATTGGTATTGCGGATCTGGATCGGAATACCCTCCTTACGGACAGGGAAGATCGCATCCTCGTGAAGAACCGTTGCTCCCATATAGGACAACTCACGCAGTTCCTTGTATGTAATCGTCTCAATAGCCTCCGGATTATCAATGATTCTTGGATCCGCAATAAGGAAACCTGACACATCCGTCCAATTCTCATAAAGATCAGCACGTACAGCCTTGGCAACAATAGAGCCTGTAATATCAGAACCACCTCTGGAGAAAGTCGTGACCACACCATTGTCCTGGGCGCCATAGAATCCTGGAATGACAGCATATTCTACATCCTTCAGTCTGGAAGACAGAATCAGGTCTGTCCTGTCAGACTCAAAATTGCCTGCATCATCGAAACGAATAACAGTAGCAGCATCCACAAATTCAAAGCCCAGATATTTTGCCAGCACGATACCATTCAGATATTCACCTCTGGAAGCCGCGTAATTCCTGCCTGCTTTTAACAGAAACTGTTCACGGATAGCTTCAAATTCATCATTCAGGGACAAATCAAGTCCCAATCCCTCTATAATCTCATCATAACGTGCCTTGATAGCCGCCAGTGCCTCATCAAAATTCTCACCGGCATCAGCCAGATCATAGCAGGCATATAACATGTCTGTAACCTTTGTATCGCCATCAAAACGTTTACCTGGTGCAGAAGGTACCACATATCTTCTGTGGGGATCCGCATGAATAATATCTGCAACCTTTTTGAACTGTTCGGCACTTGCCAGCGAACTGCCGCCAAACTTTACAACAATCTTCATCTCTCTATTTCCTCCATATATCCTGTGTAATGACTGCCCTTCGCTCCTGACAGCTCTATTTCTGACCAAGTCAGCTCTTTCCCGCTTTACGCAGTTAAAGGCTCTGCTTTATAAAATACACTATTTTAGCGGATAATCAAGTATTTTTTTTAATTTTCCTGATTTTCCACTGGATTTTATGAATATATATGCTAATATAACAATTATATTTTTAATTTACTGCTTTAAAGAGGAGACATCAAACATGAATACAAAAGCAATGCGCAGCAATCTGATGCTTATATTGACCGCTTTTATCTGGGGCGTAGCCTTCGTTGCCCAAAGTGTCGGCATGGACTATGTGGGACCTTTCACTTTCAATTCTGTCCGAAACTTTGTCGGAGCGCTGGTACTCCTTCCCTGTATCAAACTGCTGGACAGGATCAACCCTCCAGCTGCTCCTTCCGAAAACGGAAAGATTGATCACGGCGGCCCGACACTGATCATCGGCGGCATCCTCTGCGGTATCTGTCTGGCTGTGGCCAGCTCTTTCCAACAGATCGGTATTGCTTATACTACCGTCGGCAAGGCAGGCTTTATCACAGCCATGTATATTGTCATTGTTCCAATCCTCGGACTGTTCATAAAAAAGAAAGTACGCATTATCGCATGGATCAGCGTTGCTATCTCCGTTGTCGGTCTGTATCTGCTCTGTATGACAGAGAATCTGTCATTAAGCAAAGGCGATTTTCTTGTACTCATCTGTGCCTTTTGCTTTGCGCTGCATATCATGGTTATTGACTATTTTTCACCAAAAGTAGATGGCGTCCGCATGTCCTGCATCCAGTTTTTAACCTGCGGTATTATCTGCGCATTTCCGGCTCTGCTGACAGAATCGCCAGATATACACAGTATCCTGGCTGCCTGGCTTCCAATACTCTATGCAGGCGCCCTCTCCAGCGCCGTAGGCTATACATTGCAGATCGTAGCGCAAAAAAATACAGATCCCGTCATTGCCTCTCTGCTGATGAGTCTGGAATCTGCATTTTCACTGCTGGCCGGATGGGTTATTCTGAATCAGCGTCTTTCTCCAAGAGAGCTATGCGGCTGTGCACTCATGTTCGCAGCCATTATTCTGTCCCAACTCCCGGAGAAAAAATAAGAGACTGACGCTAGCTATAACGACTGCCATTTTCCTTCAGCCACTGTTTCCGTACTGCATAGTCGGGGATATACTCCCCGACTATCTGCCAGAAACGCGGAGAATGATTCATTTCTCTCCGGTGAGCCAATTCATGAACAACCACATAATCCATGATCTCCTCCGGCATCATCAGAAGCCGCCAGCTGAAGTTCAGATTCCCCTTGCTGCTGCAGCTTCCCCATCTTGTTTTCTGATCCCGTATGGTAACCCTTCCATGACTGATTCCCATTTTTCCTGACCATTCTTCAATCTTTCTGCGAAAGCACTCCACTCCCTCTGTCCGAAGCCATTCATCTGTCATATAATCCGGAATCCGTACAGGCTCTTTTTTATCTTTATCCACCAGAACAGCCCGGCATTTTTCAGTTATCCACTTTTCCTTTGTTCTTATGAACCGCCAGATATCCTGCTGTTTCATCCTCTGCGGTGCCCGGATGATCATCTCAGGCTTGCCTTCTGATCCACGCCGTATCTCCACGGCAAGTGTCCGTCTGGCCGAGCGGACCAGCCTGCAGGGAATTTCCTGTTCTTCTAAAATAATGCAATCTGCATGAATTTCCACCGGCGACTCCTCCTTTTGATCGGACCATTCAAATAAAGCAATAGAATAATCAGATTCTAATCCTTCAGTATCAATCCAATCGGGCAGTGATCACTTCCCATGATCTCCGGATAGATCACGCTGTCTTCTATGGCATCCGCATAATCCTTCGATACGACAAAATAATCAATACGCCACCCGATATTCCGTTCTCTTGCCCGCATCCTGTAAGACCACCATGTATACTGATCCGTCAAATCCGGATACAAATAGCGGAAACTGTCCACGAATCCCGCTTCCAGCAGTTCACCAAACTTCCCTCTTTCCTCATCGGTAAAACCCGCATTGCCCACATTGGTTTTAGGATTCTTCAGGTCTATTTCCTCATGAGCGACATTCAGGTCTCCGCACATGATAACAGGCTTTGCTTTCGCCAGCTCCTGCATATAGGCCCGAAGCTTATCTTCATAAATCATGCGGTATCCCAGCCTGTCCAACGTCCGCTGGACATTCGGCGAGTAACAGGTCATCAGATAAAACTCCGGAAATTCCAGGGTAATCACCCTTCCTTCATCATTGTATTCCCCGTTAATGCCGTACACTACGCTTAAAGGTGCTTCCTTTGAAAAAACCGTCGTTCCTGAATACCCCTTTTTGTCTGCACAGTTCCAGAACTGATGGTACCCCGGAATTTCCACTGTCATCTGTTCCTGCTGCATTTTATTCTCCTGAATGCAGAAGATGTCTGCATTCTCTTTCTCAAAAAAATCCATAAATCCTTTGTTCAGACAAGCTCTGAACCCATTTACATTCCATGAGATCAATTTCATTTGTTTATCCCTCCCTGTCTCACTAAGCCTCGTACCCGAAGCTTATTCTGAATATCTCATCAAGTGCCGCAAGCAGGACCCCATCTTCTACTTCAGAATAATATCCTTCCCCGACGGCAGCGCCCCATTCATTCGTACCGTTATGGTATCTTACGATCTTAATATCCGCCATGTAGCCATCCTCATCCATAAGTGCATATACATGATACTCTTTCCCTTCGTAATCTATAACGTCCATAAATACCCAATCTTCATCAAAAACGACCTCAGCCATACTCATACCTCCTGCAAACAGATATCATCATTTTAATACATGTCGTCGTTTTATTCAATCCACTTATCATTTTACCTTTTTCATAACAGAAAAAGGACCGACTTTCAGATCGATCCTCAGATGACCGGCGCCACCCGGCAAGGCCGCCGGATTTCTGCCATTATATATGCAATTGCCTGTTTTCCGGGAGGCCGCAACCCTGTGCCCGGCCTCCCGAACTTATGTGGTAAAAAGTAAGCGCGTAAATTATAGGTTAACAACGTTTTTCCATGAATTATAAATCAATGATAACACCCGGATTCAGGATATTATTCGGATCAAAGGCTTTCTTGATGCTCTTCATGATCTCGATAACATGCGGTGTATACTGAATATCCATGTATGGCTTCCTTGTCTTGCCTGTACCATGCTCAGCGGTAATCGTTCCGCCATATTTAATGGCTGCTTTATAAATATCACGGCGCATATCATCTGCCCATTCAGGCACCTTTCCATCAACCATAAGAATAAAATTATGGAAATTACCATCTGCTACATGACCGAAACGAGGCGTTGTTGTCCCATATTTTTCTGCAATAGCATCAAATTCACGCATGAGATCACCGATATTGGCCACCGGCACTGCGGTATCCAGAGAATCCACAAACACAGGTTTGTAAACCTCATAAATAGCAGAACGGATGTCCAGCAGATTTCTCTGCTGCTTGCTGTCCTCGGCAATGACTGAATTCAGAGCGCCGTTGGCCTCACAGATTTCCGCAATGGTTCCGGCAGTCTCATACAGACCATCTTCCGTTGCTTCTTCCACAAGATACAGCAGATCCACCGTACCCTCATCATTCATCGGCCAGGTTCTTTCGATATGCTCTGCCGTTCCAAGGGATATAGCACGATCCATATACTCAACCGCCAGAGGGATAATACCGGATTTCTGCACCTCGCCCACAGACTTCACCGCATCCTCTGTTGTCTTAAAGGAGCAGACAAGAGCCCCCGTATACTCCAGACGCGGATATAGCTTCAATGTAGCTTCCAGCACAACAGCCAGTGTTCCTTCTGAACCGATGAGCAGATGCATCAGATCGTAGCCCATATTGTTTTTCATGAGCTTGCCCCCAAGCTGTACGATCTCCCCATTTGGCAGACAGACTTTCATGCCTTTAATATAGTTTCGCATAATACCATGCTTAACGGCACGGACACCGCCTGCATTCTCAATACACATACCGCCCACATGGGCCCCCTCATCTCCCGGATGACAAGGGAAATATAAGGAGTGTACATTTTCACTCAGATACTCATTGAGACTGGCCAGCGTAACACCTGTCTGGCAGGTGATCATCATATTGATCTCATCGACCTCAATAATCTTTCTGAAGCTTTCCATCGTCATGATCACGGACGGCTGTGTCGGAATTGCTGCTCCGCAGGCACCTGTGCCGCCGCCTCTCGGAATGATCGGAACCTTTGTTTCATTGGCCCATTTTAATATCTCCGATACTTCCTCATAGGTTTTCGGACGTACGACCAGGCAATCCTCACAGGCCTGCGGACGTACATATTCTTCTGTTTCATCATATAAATAACGTCCAATATCTGCTTTTTCAAAAAATACATTTTCCTTACCGCAGATTGCCATTAATGAATCTATATATTTCTGTTCCATAACCTGAACTCCTTTCCGAATATTATCAGACTGCTTCTTCAGCCAGATCTGCCGCATGTTTTTTCTTGTAAAGCTGCGTAACAATCGCGTTGATCACACCGATAACCATAACTACGGCTGCATAGATAAAGATATTTCTGTAGCCGTCATTGCCAAAATGATCCAGCCAGTAACCATAAAGAACGAAGATAAATAAATCCGGGCAATAACCGATTGCACATACAACACCTGATGTTGTTCCTGCATATTTGCGAGGGATCTTTAATTCAGACGGTACCGCGAACATGGAGCCACGGGCCATATAAGTCAGAATACCTGCTGCAAGGGTGAGAATGATCAGTACATTGGCATTGGTACCCGCAGGCATCAGCATGAAGGCCACAACCATGACAACGGCTGCTCCAAGAGATACACCCACAACAGTGGAAACGGACTTGATCTTATCACCCAGCCAGCCTCCGACAGGCGCACCGATAAAACGTGTGCCGTACTGACGGAAAATGGAAAGGCCGCCCGTAAATACAATGGAAACACCAAGCACATTACTGAAATAAGGTGTATAGTAGGACAGTGTACAATACATCGTATAAGTTGCGAATACAGCAATACCGGACATCCATGTACGTGGATCTTTAATAATATTTACCCAGTCATGAACACCCATTTTAGTATTAATAACCTCTGTATCGCCTGCTGCAGCTGCTTTGCCCGGATCCGGCACCAGAATAGCCAGAGCAATAACGGCAATAACACCAAGGACCGCATAACCGATGATGGCCGCTTTCAGGCCGGCAACACCGTAATATTTATTGGAGAAATATGCAAACAGATACAGAGCAATAAAGTTAACAATAACATTTGTGATACCACAGAACGCCTCTGTAAAACCGAAGATCGTTCCCTGCTGATTCTCGCTGCCAACAAGACGTGTGAGCTTTGTATGGGCCGGAAAATACAGGAACAGACCGGCAATAGCAAAACCACCCCATATAACAAGTGAGAAGGTATAATTCATATTCAGCGCAAAAACGACATTCAGCGCACAGATTGCCAGCATGGACACAATATAAATCTTCTTTGTATTAAATTTATCACTGAGTGCACCGCCGATCGGAGCAAGAAGATTACCAATACCAAAGATCGTAATCAGATAACCCAGCTGCTGATTGGTACACTGCAGTGCCTCAACAAGTGAATCATAGAAAACATACTGAATAAACGGTGTGGCATAGACAACTGTATATCCCAGACCAAGAAACAGAATGATCACAAGCTGTTTTACACTAAGTGCTGTTTTTTCATTTGAATTCGTACTCATAATAAGCCCCCTCTTTGATTATTTATTCATTTGTCTTTTTCTCAGCATCCACACGAAGGATCCCAATCCCCAATAATGCCAGTATCACGGACAAAATCGGATTCACATAATTCAGCACGGCATATTTCCAGTATTCTCCCGCACCGATCCCCAGCGTAGCCAGTACAAACATACTGGTGGTAGACCACGGCACAAAATACTGAGTTAATGTTCCGCCTTCCTCCAGAAGCCTTGACAGCATTTCTTTTCTCAATCCACGTTTTTCAAAGGTCTCCCGGTAAAGATTGCCATTTACAATAATTGAAAGATATACCTCCCCCATGGTCAGCGTTCCTATCGTTGTACTCGCTATAACAACCGGCACCAGTGCGGCATCTCTTTTAACCTTTCCTATAATAATGGCAACTATTTTTCTCAGATATCCCACATGCTCCATGACACCTCCAAAGGAAATTGCAATGCAGGAAAGAGAAAAGGTGTACATCATACTCTGAATACCACCCCTGCACAGAAGAGAATCAACAATATCCACTCCTGTTGCATTTGCATATCCATAATTGAGCCCTGCCACAACATCTGCCAGTGGTTCCCCCTGAACCGTAACTGCCAGGATCACAGCCAGCAGACTTCCAATAGCCATCCCCGGAATAGCCGGGAATCTGATAGCATTAAGAACCAGAAGAACGATGACCGGTATCAGTAATATAGGTGTGATTGTAAAATGTTCCTCTATCGTACGCGTAAAAATCCCGATCGTCTCCGGATTCATCTCTCCATTCTGGTAGGACATACCAAGAACAGTAAAAACCACAAACGTTATAATATATGCCGGTATCGTTGTATGACACATGGCACTGATATGTTTGTGTAGTGTTGTTCCTGCAGCAGCAGGTGCCAGATTGGTCGTATCCGATATCGGCGACATTTTATCACCGAACGCGGCACCGGATATGACCATACCGGCCGTCACCGCCGGAGGAATCCCCATTCCGCTGCCAATCCCCATCATGGCCAGTCCCATGGTACCGATGGTTCCCCAGGAAGTTCCTATGGACATGGAAGTTATACTGCAAAGCAGCAGTCCTACCGGCAGGAATACAGCCGGCTTAATATACTGAAGTCCATAATAGATCAGAGCCGGTACGGTTCCTGAGAAGATCCATGAAGCAATAATAATACCTATGAATATAAAGATAATCATCGCCGACATGGCCTGCCCCAGCGCTCTCTTCATAAACCCGACCAGATCATCAAAGGAATATCCCAGTGTGCCTGATACAAGACATACAAAAATTAAAGCCAGAAGTAAAATAATGTGAATATCATATTGTAATATGACAACGCCAGCCAGAATAATGGCAATGGCCACACCAAAAACGATCAATGACAACAAAGTTCCCGGTTCCCGTTTCTGCTTCTCTGATTCGGACATAAAACCACTTCCTTTGTATCTTTTTTGTTCTGTTGTTTAGAACCATGTTCCTATTTCTGAGCAAAAGAAAAAGATAATCCCTTTATCTTCTAGTGAAGCAGGCCTGCTTCCAATGCCTGCTGTCTCAGTTCATCCCTATAATCCGGATGGGCAATGGAAATCATAGCCTCCACCCTCTCTTCAACCGGACGATTGAACAAATTGGCAATTCCCTGCTCAGTTACAATATACATGACATCGGTTCGCGGGACAGTCACAATCTCCCCGGGCGGCAAATTCAGAACAATTGTTGACTTATAACTGCCATCCTTCATCTTCCTGCGGGATGGCATACATAAAAAGCTTTTACCTCCCGGAGACATATTCCCTGAACGAATACAGTCAAGCTGGCCTCCTGTCCCTGAATACTGTCTGTGACCGATGGTCTCCGAACATACCTGGCCCGTAAGATCCACCATCATACAACCGTTAATGGCAATAAAATTCGGAATATTTCCCGCAACAGACGGACTGATAATCTCATCCACAGGTCCCAGCTTCGGAATACCCGTAAGTGCAAAATCATAGGTCTCCTGGTTACCCAGAATAAAAGCAGCTGTCACTCTGTCTTCGTCTACGACCCCCTGTTTCGTCAGATACATCAACGATTCCGTAAGCATCTCCGTCTGAACACCCATATGCTTCTTGTCAATCAGGCCGTAAGCCACGGCATTGGCCACACCGCCTACACCGATCTGAAGTGTGGCACCATCGGGAATCAGCGGCAGAATATATCCGGCAATGACCCGGTCCTGATCGCTGACCGGTGGCTGAATATATTCATACAGCGGATGATCACAACGGCAAATGGCATCCACCTCACTGACATGAATCCTGTGCTTCCATCCGCTCACCCGGCGCTGATAGCTGTTCACCTGAACGATAATCCTGTCAACAATATCCGCCACCTTACCGTTCCAGGCCACACCGGTACAGCCATAATACATATAACCATCTTCATCAGGCTCTGTCACCTCACAGATCATGACATTCGCCTTATAGACCTCGCTGATCGCTCTGTAGGAGTCTGCAAACCTGACAATATTGGCCCGGATATTCCCCTTATCCATCCAGGCACGTTCAAATGATCCCAGAAAAAGTGTATCATAGGATACATGTCCCCGATACTTCCTGCTCTCGAAGCACTTATACTGCGTCAGTGAAAAATCTCCCACCAGCTGCACATTCTCCAGCTCCTCATACCGGTCCGTCACCGCATCAACCACCTGCGGAGCCCCTGAAGTCAAAGCACCGACCCAGACAACATCCCCCGATCTGATCAGTCTGGCTGCAGCCTCTGCAGTCATCAGCTTTTCTTCAAATATCCCCTTCCAGTCCATTACATTCCTCCCCTTATTCTATTTTTGGAACGCTGTTCTATTTTTCTTTATGATAAACGATAGAACCTGCTCTGTCAAGTCAAATTTTTGACAATTATCATAACCGCATTAACTGAAAAACGCAGGAAACCTGATCGTCTCCTGCGTTTTTTATATTTTTTCTGCTATAAACTTTTAAAAATTAGCGGATACTCTCCTGGCAATATTACAAACTGCCCCTATCCGTTCTTCAAGATCCCCCGCCAGAATTCTGCTTGATGGCCCTGAAAGAGATATGGCAGCCACCGCTTCTCCATTTCGGTCCAGTATCGGCGCACCGATGCAGGTAAGGCCGATCTCCAGCTCCTCACGATCAATTGCATAGCCTTTCTCACGGATCAGCGCCAGCTCGCTCTTTAAGCTGTCCACCGTTTTAATCGTATAAATTGTATATGAATTCAGCGGATGCTTCTCATAGACACTCAGATCCACATCCTTACTGAAAGCCAACAGGCATTTACCGATCGCAGAGCAATGACACTCACTGCTGGAGCCTACCGGCGGATTAACTGTCAGTACCTGATTCGGACTCTCAGCCTTGTAGATAATCACGCTCTTATAGATGTCATCCGGATTCCTCTCAAGAACCGACACATTCACCACCTCATGATAGAGCTCGTACAGCTCTGTGGCATAAGGACCGATGATCTCACGGAGCCCCATCTTATTTTCAACACTCTTTCCAAGAGTAAAAAGCCTGGTTCCAAGCCAGTATTTATCCGTCTCAGGATTCTTTTTCACAAATCCTCTCGCTTCCAGTGTGGTCAATGTACGGAATACCGTGCTTTTATATACCCCAAGGTCATTGGCCATCTGCGTGATACTGGTCTCCTTTCCCTCGTTATAGAGATATATCAGAAATTCCAATGCACGATCAACCGATTGAATAATATCTGCTGCCATCTTAATCTCCCTCCCCTTAAACCACACTTTATATAAAATTGCACAAAAGTCTTATTCTCATTTTAATAATGGTACATCCAAATGTCAAGCCTGTCAATTTTTATGAATTGTATTAAATTTCATTATTTTTGCTTGACATTCCCCTAATTCAAGGTGTATCCTAATTTTAGAACGCTGTTCCATTTTCATTTTAGCAATGAATTGGAGGAAAAGTAAATGAAGGTTGAGATCAACAGGGAACGCTGCAAGGAATGTGGCCTTTGTATTTACCACTGCCCGAAAAAAGCAATCAGTAAGTCGGATTTTCTGAATGCAAACGGTTACTATTCCGTCCAGATTGATGATGAGCAATGTATTGCCTGCGGCATTTGTTATACAACATGTCCGGATGGTGTATTTCATGTATTAGGATAATTTGAAAGGAGCGTGTAAGTGAATCATGGCAGAAATGATGAAAGGCAATGAGGCAATTGCGGAAGCGGCAGTGCGTGCCGGTGCACGTTTTTATGCAGGCTATCCGATTACGCCTTCCAGTGAGATAATGGAATATTTATCCTGGAGAATGAACGAAGTCGGCGGCTCATTCGTCCAGGCAGAAAGTGAACTTGCCGGCATTAATATGGTCATCGGGGCATCCGCATGCGGTGTCCGTGCACTGACCGCCTCTTCAGGACCGGGTATTTCCCTGAAGCAGGAAGGTATTTCCACTTTATGTGACGAAGGACTGCCTGCTGTTGTCATTACACAGGTAAGATACGGCAACGGTCTTGGTACCCTTTTTACCTCTCAGTGTGATTATAACAGAGAGACCCGCGGCGGCGGTCAGGGCGATTACCGCTGTATCGTACTATGTCCTTCTTCCATTCAGGAATTTGTGGACCTGATGCTTCCGGCCTATGAACTGGCTGAAAAGTATCGTATCGTGACCATTATGATGGGTGAGGGAACCCTGGGACAGATGATGGAACCTGTCACCCTTCCTGATTTTGTGGAAGTTAAAAGAACACCATGGGCCTTGAACGGCCATTATACTTATAAGAAAATCGGTATTTTTGAACGTGATTCCATGGCTGAAGCCGTAGAGCTGCGTGAGAAATATGCCATGATCAAGGAAAACGAACAGCGCTGGGAAGAAGAGTCCATCGAAGATGCCGACTACGTATTTGTCGCTTACGGTGTACCGGGCAGAGCAACCCTCGGTGCAGTACGTGAGCTCCGGGCTGCCGGAGAAAAGGTCGGCCTGATCCGTCCGATCACCGCATGGCCATACCCGGATAAAGCCTTTGCCCGTATTAATCCGAATGTAAAAGGCATTATTACTGTGGAAGAAAATGCCACGGGCCAGATGATCGATGATGCGGCCCTCGCTATCAAGAAAACGCACAAAGACAGAAATATTCCTGCTTATGCACTGACATACGTTTATAATACACCGCCGATAAGCCGGATCAAATCCGATTATTTCAGAGTAAAAAACGGTGAAATCAAGGAGGTGTACTAATATGGCTAACTCTCGTGAAAGAAAAGTTCCTGCTCTTGTGGACAAACCAATGGACTTCTGTCCGGGCTGCGGACATGGTATTGTCAGCCGTCTGATTATTGAGGCCCTTGAAGAACTGGATCAGCTGGACAATATTATTTTCCCTATTGGTGTCGGATGCTCATCCAACCTGGGGGCCGGTCTTGAATGTGACCGTCTCCACTGCTGTCACGGGCGTGCCGGTGCCGTTGCCACCGGTATGAAGCGTGTAAACCCGGACGTCCTTATCGTTTCCTATCAAGGCGATGGCGACGCATACAATATCGGTATCGCAGAAACCTTCAATGCAGCATACCGCGGCGAAAATATCACTGTTATTGTTATCAATAATACCAACTTCGGTATGACCGGCGGTCAGATGTCCCTGACCACCATGGAAGGTCAGAAAACAGCCACCTCTGTTTATGGCCGTGACTGTTCCGTCACCGGTTTCCCGATCCGTTTTCCTGAAATGGTTGCCCGGGAATTCCCAAATGCAGCCTATGCTGCCCGCGGAACGGTCACAACACCGGCCAATATCAATAAATTAAAGGGTTACATTAAAAATGCTCTCCAGGCTCAGATGAATCATGAAGGCTACTCCGTCGTGGAAGTTCTCTCGCCATGTCCAATTAACTGGGGACTCTCGCCGGTCAATGCCATGAAACGTATTGAAGACGAATTAATTCCATACTACCCATTGGGAGAATTTAAAAAGAGAGGGGAGAAAAAATAAGATGAAAGAAATCATTTTTGCAGGCTCCGGCGGTCAGGGTGTATTGACATCCGGCCTGATCATCTCTGATATTGCTGCCAGCGAAGGCATCAATGTGACCTGGGTACCTTCCTATGGTTCCGCCATGCGGGGCGGCACTGCCAACTGCACAGTTAAATACAGCACGGATGGCTACATTTACAACCCATCTCCGGAAATGCCGGATCTCCTTCTGGCTATGAATGAACCATCCCTGATCAAATTTCTCCCGTCCGTTGCACCGGGCGGCACAGTTCTGATCGGTGATACTGTAGAGATCCCGGAAGGTGCCAGACAGGATGTGACCTATGTCAAGGTAAACTGTACAGAAATAGCCACCGCCCTGGGCAACGCCAAGGGTGCCAACATTGTCATGACCGGCGCAATTATCAAACTCATGGGGGATTTTACCCATGATGCAGCAGTCGCCGCCATGAATCATATGTTCGCCAAAAAGGGCAAATCCCGATTCAATGAATCGAATGCCAGGGCATTTGATGCCGGCTTTAATGCCATATAAATATTTCCCTTTCGAAGGACAGGAACTTATCGGTTCCTGTCTTTTCTATATCCTGTCTGCCCGTAAACAATTAAATCTTTCCTTATATATAAACCATTGAAAATAATAACTGCATAATGGTATAATATCCCTGTAAAATATCACAATGGCACCGCCCATTTTTATAATGAAAGGATTTATTATGAGTGACTTTGACGAGCTCCAGAATGAAGAAGAACTTAACATCATCACACTGACAGATGAAGACGGATCAGATAAGGATTTCGAGTTTCTTGACCTGATCGATTATGAAGGCAAAAGCTATGTTATTCTGCTTCCAGTAGAAGATGATGATGATGACGATGGCATGGTTATCATCCTTGAAGTTAATGAAATCGACGAAGAAACAGAAGAATACTTAAGTGTCGAAGACGAAGACATCATTCATGCTGTTTTCGAAATATTCAAAGAAAGATTCAAAGACGAATTCAATTTCGTTGACTAAATCGAACACAAAGCTGCGGCAGCCGGATGCTTCCGCAGCTCTTTTATTGATTATTCCGGAATATTATCCGGATCCAAAAACAATCTGTTCGCAATAATCGTCCTGCAGATCTGTGATGTGCCATTTACAATGGTAAGCAGCCGGGAATCCCTGACCAGCCGCTCTGCAGCATTCCCTACACGGCAGCCGGCCCCTGCATGGATCAGCAGCATATCATCACAAATCTTCCGACACATCTCTGAAGCAGACAGCTTCAACGCTGCAGCGTCCATCGTAATCCTGCATCCGGCCTCAGCTCTCTCAGCCACATGATACATCATATTCCTATTGGTAATGATCTGTGTATACATATCCGCAATAGGGAAGGATACACCCTGATAAGATGAAATCGCCCGGTCAAAATGTCCCCG
The DNA here is from genome assembly GCA_051877705.1 of Coprococcus sp. Taxonomy (GTDB): domain Bacteria; phylum Bacillota; class Clostridia; order Lachnospirales; family Lachnospiraceae; genus Coprococcus_A. Next base: position 19,896 of record JBJEJD010000011.1, read on the forward strand.
CTCCCGCGAATAGGCCACAGAAAGCTCCAATGCTGCCTGCGCAGCCCCAATAGACATGGCAGCAGCAGCAAGCCGTCCATAATTTAACGCATCCTTTATAATCCGATACGCTCCATTCTCGCTTCCAATCAAAGAATCCGGCGGCAGCAGACAATCATGGAATTCCACCCGTCCCGTCGGCGAATTATTAAATCCCAACAGCTTCTCCCTGCATGCTTCCACACCCTTACTTCCAGCATCCACATAAAACAGACTCACATTTCTGTTACGGTCGCCTGCCTTGGTCTTAGCCGCTACAATATATCCATCAGCTACACCGGCATTGGTAATCCAGTACTTACTTCCATTCAGCAACCACCCTTCCGGTGTACAGGATGCAATCGTACTGATATTGAAGGCATCCGAACCACAACTCTCCTCCCCCAATGCAAAGGCCAGAATCTTCTTTCCCGCAATGGCCGGCATCAGCCATTCCTTCCTCTGCCTCTCATTCACACTGTCCCAAAGAGAATAGCAGCACTGCATAATCTGGACATTCATGATAGCTCCCAGTGAAACAAGCCCTCTGGATATTTCCTCAATAAAAATCAA
>JBJEJD010000011.1:20586-25545 GCA_051877705.1 Coprococcus sp.
ATCTTCCATGCTAAGTCATACAATGAATCATAAAAGTGCCACGGGCACAGCACTTTTCTTCATCATAAAGCGCCACCAGCAATACACAGCTTCTTTCCTCCTGTTTATCAATCTCACTGATTACTTTTAAATTTTTTCTGTCAAAATCTTCACAAATCATATAGAAAGATCCGGCTCCACATTCACAGGCCCCGCCAAATATCTCCTGTCCATGAAATCCTGCTGCTCTCGTCAGAATAGACAGCCATACTCCCGTCGGATACCTGGTTCCTGCCTGGTTGGCATGTGAAAGCTGAACTCTGTATTCTATCTGTCCGATCTTTTTATTATATCCGACAACTTCAAAAACAGCCGCATCACCTACAATGAAATCTCCTTTCACCTTTAGCCGGTAATATCTCAGCAGATCACTGGCTGTAATGACACCACTGACCACACCATTCCTGGTCAGATAAGCAAGAGAAGTATTCGCCTTCGCCATAGAGTCAGCCAGCACAGAAACCGGTATATCCTCATCCTCCACCAGACAGCTTCCCTCTGACATATACATTGAAGATATCTTACTGGTCAGTTCTGCAGAATTTACCTGCAGCGCATCTACAGTACCACAGACTTTCCGGTCATCATCCACTACCGCACATTTTGAAAACGCTGAGAACATCCCCCGATACAGCCGGTGCCAGTCAGCAGCCACATCATCATGATACAGATACAGTGGCTCCTGCATCCAATCTCCGGCTCTGTCAGACACAAAATCCTCCGCGGGCCTTGCTTTCTCATTATGTACATTATCCGATGCGATTCTGACTGTTCCTGATTTTGGCTTAGACTGAACCAGGCCTTTCTCTTTCGCACACCGGATAGCTTTATAAGCCGTGCCTTCACTGACAGAGAGTTCTTTAGCCAGCTGCCTGACTGATACGCGTGCTCCCGGCAGCAAAGCTTCTATATATTCCAATACCTGATCCATCTTCCCAACCATACTGATTCCACCCTCATCTTGTCAATATATTTTTATTATAATACATTATCTGTTTCACAGGCAATATATAACAGATAAAAATATATTATTTCTTTTAATTATTTGATTTTTATATTCTGTAATACGCATTGTTTGACTTTTAAATATTTTATAAACAAATTGTCATTCTCCTTTATCATTCTGTATCAAAGTGTTATAGTCATCCCATACCCCTTCATAGACGAACTCTGCCGGTCCCTCCATCAGCATACGGCCATCGGCCAGATAGGCCGTCACCAAATTACCTCCCGGCTGCCTGACCTCCATATTCTCATCGTACCGGCAGTAGCCCTGCCATACTGCAGCCGCGCAGACGGCACAGGCCCCGGTCCCGCAGGCCATAGTCTCCCCGATCCCTCTCTCAAACACCCTCATGTCAATATGCTTTTCCCCTGTTGCAGCCACCATTTCCACTGCAGCGATCTCCACATTGATGCCTTCGGCAAACTCCGGCATACACTGTATCTGACCAGCTATATCCCCCAGTGGAAAATTCCTGATATCCTCCGTAAAAATAACGCAATGAGGATTCCCTGCGGACACCAGCTGCACAGGTATCACACGGCCTTTCAGGCCAAGTCTCCGCTCTCCTCTGTTCTCCATACCGCCCATATCCACACGGACCCTGCATGTCTCTCCCTCTCCCTTTACGCCGCCACGGACCAGCACCTCCCGAATACCACTGTCTGTCTCAACGGATAATACTCTCTTCTTTACAATTCCTTTTTCCACCACATACCGCGCTACACATCGGATGCCATTGCCACACATGGCTCCTCTGGAACCATCTGCATTATACATTTCCATCCTGCAGTCCGCTCTCTCCGACGGCAGAATAAAAATTAAGCCGTCGGCACCGATTCCCGTATGCCTCCGGCTCATTCTGACAGCCAGCTCTTCCTTCCTGTTTCCAGGCAGCTTCCGAGCCTGCTGCATTCTCTCATCAAAACAGTCCAAATACACATAATCATTGCCAAGTCCCTGCATTTTTGTAAAATAAAAGCGCATATCTGTACTCCGCTTTTTCTTTATTCTATGCTGCCCGACCCGGAATGTGCATCCTTTCTGTATTATTTCTTCTTGTCAATTCTGGAATAGATAAGCAGTCCGATGATGATAATAGCCACCACCAGAACAATCACACCGAACTTTGGAAGCATTTCTGACATACTGCCTGCCTCCTTTGACACGGCGGTAAACGCCGTCACTACATGCTGCATCCTCTCATCCCCTTTCCTCTATTCGCCGAATGGCATCCTGGTATACCCCTGAGGCAGAAACCGCGAGTTCATCCCCGTACTGTCTTACAAAATCATCGGCCGCAGCTGTCATAAAGGCCTCCAGGTGATCCAACTCAAAAATCTGAATATCCTTCTCATCTCCCGCATGGTACATGTCCAACAGATAAGCCAGATCCCGACAAATACGCCCCATATCCTGGAGCCTCACCTCGTCCATGGCAAATACACGGATCTGTTCCCATTCCGGAACCGCCAGATGATACTTATCAATAAAATAGCCATTCAGCTTCGTATACTCCCCATAATAGTATTCCGGAGAGAAAAACTTATTCACCGGCACCTTCCTGTGCAGATGATGCATCTCCACATCGGTGATCAGATCCTTCCGCACTTCCGGCTCTCCCTGTGCACCGTAAAATGCAATCACCGTCGGCCAGTAATCCCGGACATAGCAGGCATCCAGATGCAGATGCGCAAGATATCCCAGGATCACCGGTTCTCTCAGCCGCTGCCGGTATTTATCAAGAAAAAGGGACAGATCCGGTGCCAGCGCCAATAGTTCCAGCTGCTCAGGATTCCAGAAATGAGAAAAACGCTTCTCGTCCTTCAACCTCGTATCCGGCAGTAATGTTCCGGTAAGGAATTGCTGCTCCCAACTGCGGGATATCTCCGTCCGCTCCCTGACCTTATCCAGTATCTGTCCTGCTTCCGCCAAATGCATCACATAACCCGGCATAAAAGTCACCCCCGTTTCCTCCTTATATAAGTATAGCATCATCCCTCACTTCAATACAAGCAGAAAACACAGACCATTCATCCGACAAAAAAGCTGCATAAGACTTATTTGATTTATTCAAAAAAGAGCGGTGTAGAAAAATATCTCTCTGCTGTATCCGGAAGGACAGTCACAACGGTCTTGCCCGGTCCCAGCTTCTGCGCCAGTTTCAGGGCGGCTGCTACATTGGTTCCGCTGGAGATGCCGCACATGAGGCCTTCTTCCTTGGCCAGCCGCTTGGATACGCTGAGGGCTTCTTCATCGGTGATGATATAGATATTATCATAAATATTACGGTTTAAGATATCCGGAATGATACCGTCGCCGATGCCCATCTGAAGATGGGTACCAATGGTGCCACCGGCCAGAATAGCTGCATTCTCAGGCTCTACAGCCCAGATCTCCATATCCGGATTCGCTTCTTTAAGCACTTCACCAATACCTGTAATGGTACCGCCTGTGCCGATACCGGAACAGAAGCCGTGGATCGGTCCGTCTACCTGCTCCAGAATCTCCCGGGCAGTGAAGTTTTTATGAGCCATGGTATTGTCCCGATTGGCAAACTGCTGAGGTACAAAAACCTTCGGATTCTTTTCCTGCATACGCAAAGCTGTCTGCAGGCACTCATCAATACATGCACCGATATCGCCGGCATCATGAATCAACTTCACCTCGGCCCCATAATGACGCACCAGTTTTCTGCGCTCTTCACTGACAGAGTCAGGCATAATGATAATGGTTCTGTAACCCTTAACCGCACCAACCAGAGCCAGACCAATCCCCTGGTTGCCGCTGGTTGGCTCAACAATGATACTGTCCGGAGACAGAAGCCCCTTCTTTTCAGCCTCCTCGATCATGTTCAGGGCAGTTCTTGTCTTAATAGAACCACCAATATTGACACCCTCAAATTTCACCAGAACTCTGGCACTGCCTTCAGGAACCATACGATTGAGCTGTACCATAGGGGTATGTCCGACAGCCTCAAGAATATTATTATAAATCATCAGTTTCATCTCCGTACAATATATATTTTGCCTTTAAAAGGAAAGTCTAGATTATCATATCATAAAACCCAGAAAACGTGTAGGGGGTTCCAGCAAATCCTCCAACTATAAATATACGTGCATAATATATGGTATTTTCTATTATTTCCGGGGAGCAATGATATCTCTAAAGAGTTGCTTCGTCTCCACACAACGATGCCTGACACAAAAAACAAATAATAATTTACAGTTAATTTCATAGAATAGTGAGTGAAAAGCGCACAGATGCTTGACAAGAAATATATCCTGATATATATCCTGATATATACTTTGATTACAAGGAGGTGCATTGCTATGATGACTGCAAAGTTATTTCAAAATGGCAGAAGCCAGGCTGTTCGATTACCAAAAGAATGTCGCTTCTCTGGTGATGAGGTGGCAGTCAACAAGGTTGGAGACATTGTGATCTTAATGCCAAAGGAAAATAAATGGTCGGGATTTCTGAAGAGCTTAGAACTTTTCTCGGATGACTTTATGAGTAATGGAAGAGAGCAGCCGACAGCGCAGGAGCGTGAATCACTATGAAATATATGTTGGACACTAATATATGCATTTATGTGATTAAGCATAGGCCCCCGACAGTGATACAAAACTTTCTGAAATTTGATCACTATGCAGCAGAAGAATATGGGAAGATTCGTGCTGAGCTTGAAAGAAACGGAACACCGATTGGACCAATGGATATGTTAATTGCGGGACATGCAAGATCAAAGCAACTGATCCTGGTAACAAATAATACAAGAGAATTCAATCGTGTAGAAGATTTGGAAGTCGAAGACTGGACAATCGAATAAACTTTATCAATAAGGGGCTATCTATTTCCCGACAGCCCCTCTGATAACACCATACCAGTCCGCATTATTCTTCTGGACCTTTGTT
>JBJEJD010000012.1:0-6195 GCA_051877705.1 Coprococcus sp.
GCGTAAGTAATATAGTTTTTCATAGTAAAATTCCTTCCCCTGCGGATATTTTTATCATTATGTTTATTATACATGAAAAGGAACAATAATAGGTAAAATTTTCATAAATTCCATTTGTTTCGAAAAAGAATGGAAGTGGATGTGATACAATGGATTATATTATAACTAAGGAGATTTATAGAATGATTCAAAGAGTGGCAATTTTAGGCGCAGGTGCTGTGGGAAGTTATTTTATTTCAGGTCTGCAGGAGAAGCTTGGAGATAATTTATGGGTGATAGCAGAGGGGAGCAGGAAGGAACGTCTGGAGCGTGAAGGGATTACCATCAACCAGCGAAAAATCGCTTTGAATGTGAAGACACCAGAGGAAGCACATGGGGTGGATCTGCTGCTTGTGGCGGTAAAATATGGAAGTCTGGAGGGAAGTCTTCATGCCATCGAGCAGGCAGTGGGTGATTCTACGATCGTGATGAGTGTCATGAATGGTGTAGACAGCGAGGAAATTATTGGCGGAAAAATCGGTATGGAGCGTATTGTTTTTTCCATGATAAAGATTGCTTCGAATCGGAAGGACAGCTCTGTCGTTTTTGATCCATCTGTGACGGAGGGTGTATTTTTCGGTGAAACTGATGGCAGAAGAACAGAAAGGATTGATGCGCTGGCCGAGCTATTTGATGGAACTGGTGTGAGATATCATATAAGTGAAGATATTATCAGGTTGATTTGGCTGAAATATGCGCTGAATATCAGTATGAATCTGCCTCAGGCTATTGTTGACTGTAATCTAGGAGCTTACAATGACAGCGATTATATAATGGATATCGCGCTGAAGCTGCGGGCTGAAGTAGTGGCTGTTGCAGCTGCGAAAGATATAGATATAGGGAATGATAGTTCTGTGACAGGAAGCAGTGCTGCCAAATGGCCAAAGGCAAGATTTTCTACGCTGCAGGATCTGGATGCGGGAAGACATACAGAGATAGATATGTTTTCAGGTGCGCTGATTCGTATGGGGAGGGAGTTGGGCATTCCGACACCGTACAATGAACTTACTTACGATATTATTAAAGCCCTGGAAGAGAAGAATGACGGTAAATTTATTTAATTAGCAAATAAAGATTACAGATTAAAGGGAGGAACTTAAGAAGAATGGCACTATACGCAATCGGTGATCTCCATCTGTCTTTTTCAGTGGATAAACCCATGGAAGTGTTCGGCAGTGAGTGGAAAAATCATGTAAAGAAAATAGAAAAACACTGGTGTAAGAGGATTCACGAGGGAGACACGGTGGTGCTTACAGGCGATCATTCTTGGGGAAGGAATCTGCAGGAATGTGAGGCGGATCTGGAATTTATCTGTGGGCTGCCTGGCAGAAAAGTATTGCTGCGAGGCAACCATGATATGTTCTGGGATGCGAAAAAGACAAAAAAACTCAATGAGCAATATGCAGGAAGACTCTTCTTTCTGCAGAATAATTACTGCGCTTATGAGGATTATGCTCTGGTGGGAACCAAGGGATATTGTTATGAAGGTCTGGACACATGGGAGCATTTTGAGAAGCTGAGAAGCCGGGAGATGGACAGGCTGACAGCTTCCTTTGAGACGGCAACAGCAGAAGGTTATCGAAGATATATTATGTTCCTGCATTATCCGCCTACCAGTATTGGCGAAGAGAAAAGCTGTTTTACGGAGCTGGCAGAGCTCTATGGTGCCGAACAGGTGATTTATTCCCACTGTCATGGGCGGGAGCGGTTTCATGACAGTTTTCTGGGGCAGGTCAATGGTATAGAATACCGGCTGGTATCATCGGATTATCTGCGATTCAGACCGGAGAGGATTCTGTAGGGAGATTATCTGTATTACAGATCAGGATCCCGTGCCAGGGCTTGCGAAGGATCCTTGAATATAGAAAAAAGTTTTCTTGATTTTTTTAAAATTCGCGGTATAATTGCTTTGATTATCAAATATGACGATATCAAAGCGAAAGGGTTATTAGATGAATATTATAAAAAAAGGATACTGCAGAGTTTATCAGAATGTATTTAAGGCGGTATTGCCGGTACTGCCCTATAGAGAACCGGAGATCGTAAAAAGTATGGAAGAACTGCCTGTTGTGATCAGGAAGAACGGTTGTGGGAATGTCCTGATCGTAACGGATAAAGGCATCCGGGGGCTGGGACTTTTAAAGCCGCTGGAGAAGGCATTGAAGGAAGAAGGCATTCATTTTGCCGTTTATGATGAAACAGTGGCCAATCCGACGACGGCTAATGTGGCAGATGCATTAAAAATATATCATCAGCATCATTGTGATGCAATAATTGGTTTTGGCGGTGGTTCCAGTATGGACTGTGCCAAAGCTGTAGGTGCCCGGGTGGCGAAGCCAAAGCAGTCTCTGTCTCAGATGAAAGGGATTCTCAGGGTACACAGAAGGCTGCCTTTGTTGATTGCCATACCGACAACGGCGGGAACGGGCAGTGAGACAACACTGGCAGCAGTGATTACAGATGCAGAGACAAGACATAAATATGCAATCAATGATTTCCCGCTCATTCCAAGATATGCCGTACTGGATCCGAAAGTGACGCTTAGTCTTCCACCTTTTGTGACAGCTGCGACGGGCATGGATGCGCTGACCCATGCTGTGGAAGCCTATATCGGCAATTCTACTACCAGAGATACACGGAGAGAAGCTCTGAAGGCAGTGAAGCTGATCTTTGAAAATCTGGATAAAGCTTACGAAAACGGGCAGGATGTGAAAGCCAGAAGAAATATGCTTGTTGCTTCCTATTATGCAGGATGTGCTTTTACAAAATCGTATGTGGGATATGTCCATGCAGTCGCTCATTCTCTGGGCGGTGAATATAATGTGCCGCATGGACTGGCCAATGCCATTTTACTGCCGCATGTACTGGAAGCCTATGGACATACTATTGACCGGAAGCTGCATCATCTGGCCATGGCTGCAGGAATTTCAGACAGGGAGGATTCCGATGCTATGGCAGCAGAGAAGTTCATTAATGCCATTAAAGAGATGAAGAAGCGTTATGGAATCGGGGATTGCGTACCGGAAATCAGAGAGAAGGACATTCCGAAGCTGGCCAGATATGCGGACAGGGAGGCCAATCCATTGTACCCGGTACCGGTGCTGATGAACGCAGACGAGCTGGAAATCTTTTATTATATGCTGCTTGTTTAGTGACATGTTTGGCAGCGTGAAGCTTTTGCGAAAGATATAGTGAGCGGATAGAATTGACGGAAAGGAATGGAATGATGGAAAAGGCAGAAATCAGAGAGATCGTTGACAGGCAGAGAGCTTATTTCTATACAGGTGCGACGCTGGATGTGGAGTACAGAAGGGAGTCTCTTCTTAGATTAAAGAGATGTATTTTGAAATATGAGAATGAAATTAATGCAGCATTAAAGAGAGATCTGGGCAAAAGCCCGTCCGAATCCTACATGTGTGAAACGGGTATGGTACTCAGCGAGATCAGCTATATGCTGAAGCATATCCGTCAGTTTTCAAGAGAGAAGACGGTATGGACGCCCCTGGCCCAGTTCCATTCCAGGAGCTTTAAAAAGCCTTCACCTTATGGCGTAGTGCTGATCATGAGCCCATGGAATTATCCTTTTTTGCTGACTATTGAACCACTGGTGGATGCCCTGGCTGCAGGCAACACTGCTGTGGTGAAGCCGAGTGCCTATTCTCCGTATACCAGTGAAGTCATGAAGACAATTCTTGAGGAATGCTTCCCTGAACAGTATGTGGCCGTAGTAACAGGAGGCCGTGCGGAAAATACATGCCTCCTCAAGGAGCATTTTGATTATATATTTTTTACGGGAAGTCAGGCCGTTGGCAAGGATGTCATGCGCCATGCGGCAGAGCATCTGACACCGCTGACACTGGAGCTGGGCGGCAAGAGTCCGTGTATTGTGGATAAGACGGCCAATATCCGTCTGGCGGCGAAACGGATCGTTTTCGGTAAATATCTGAATTGCGGACAAACCTGTGTGGCGCCGGATTATATTTATTGTGATCCGGCAGTGAAAGACCGGCTTATTGCGGAAATAAAGCGTCAGATCCACAGGCAGTTTGGAATGGAACCGCTGAAGAACCCGAATTATGGCAAGATTATCAATGAGAAGCATTTCAGGAGAATCGCAGGTCTGATTGATTCGGCTAAGGTCGTATCCGGCGGTGGACTGGATATGACTGCCCTCCGTATAGAACCGACAGTCATGGACAATGTGACCTTTGAAGACGCAGTGATGCAGGAGGAGATATTTGGTCCGGTCCTGCCGGTCCTGACCTATACTTCCCTGGATGAAGCCATCAGCAGGATTAACAGCATGGACCATCCACTGGCATTGTATCTGTTCACTACCAGCAGGAAGAATGCTGCTAAAGTGACATCGGAATGTGGTTACGGAGGCGGATGCATCAATGACACCATCATCCATCTGGCCACCAGTGAGATGGGATTCGGTGGTTTCGGTGAAAGTGGAATGGGCGCCTACCATGGCAAAACAGGATTTGATACATTTACCCATTATAAGAGTATCGTGGACAAAAAAACATGGATCGATCTTCCAATGCGTTATCAGCCGTATAATCATCTGTATGACCAGCTGGTACGTACATTCATGAGATAAAAAATACAGGCCGGACGGCAGATGTGTATCTACTCAGTCTTTATCAGAAGTATACAGATATGGCTGAATAAATACGCACCTGCCGTCCGGCTTATTCAAAGTGCGCATTCGGTACTTGTACTTATCCTTATTATTTGATATGATAAAAGATGATTTAATTTAGCTGTGCAGAAGAGTAAAGTGTACAGCAATCGGACTGATGGAGGAAGATACAATGGTTATAGCTAAGAGAATGGAGCCGCTGGTGGCAGGAAGTTCTGTTATTCGTAAATTATTTGAAGAGGGTAAGGAGCTGGCAAAAGAAGTTGGTGCGGAAAATGTCTATGACTATAGTCTGGGCAATCCAAGTGTTCCGGCACCGGATGCAGTCAAAGCGTCTATTATAAAGATCCTTGAAAATGAAGACCCTTTGTATGTACATGGCTATATGAGTAATTCGGGTTATGAGGAAGTTCGTCAGGCTGTTGCTGATAATCTGAATGAACGTTTTGGCTCTGAATATAAGCTGGATGATATTATTATGACGGTAGGAGCTGCTTCCGGTATCAATGATATACTGGATATATTCCTTGATTATGGAGATGAGGTCATCGCCTTTGCACCATTTTTCGGCGAATACAGGAATTATGTCATTACGGCGGGCGGTATACTGAAGGCTGTACCGGCAGATACGACGACTTTCCAGATCAATATTGACGCACTGGATGAAGTCATCACAGAAAAGACAAAGCTGATCATTGTCAACAATCCGAATAATCCGACGGGTGTTATTTATTCCGGGGACACTCTGGATAAGCTGCAGGCTGCTCTGGAAAAAGCGGAGGCCAGGATCGGGCATCCTCTGTATGTGATTTCTGATGAACCATACAGAGAACTGGTCTATGATGACAATAAGCTGCCGTTTATGCCGGATCATATCAGGAACTGCCTGATCGTTTATTCTTTCAGCAAGTCCCTGTCTCTTCCGGGTGAACGTATTGGCTATATCGCTATTTCGCCAAAGATGGACTATTATGAGGAAGTAAAGGCGGGACTTGTGGTGACCAACCGTGTCGGCAGTGTGAATGCACCGTCTCTCATGCAGCTTGTTATCAAGGAATGTCTGAATGAGCGTCCTCAGATCGAGATCTATGACCAGAACAGAAAGATGCTATACGAGAAGCTGACTTCCCTTGGATTTGAATGTCTGAGGCCGCAGGGCGCTTTTTATCTGTTCGTAAAGTCACCAATTGATGATTATGAAACTTTTGTCAATGAGGGTAAGAAACAGCATATTCTTATGGTGGATGCTTCAAGCTTTGGCTGCCCGGGCTATGTGCGTCTGGCTTACTGTGTATCTCCTGATATGATCAAACGTTCTTTCCCTGCCTTTGAGAGACTGGCGGAAGCATGCAAAGCCCTGAAAGGATGAGATAAATGAAAGCGTGGCAGGATAAAATACGTTCGGTTGTTCCCTATACTCCGGGGGAACAGCCAAACAGAGAAAATATGATCAAATTAAATACCAATGAGAATCCTTATCCCCCTGCACCGGGAGTGAGAAAAGCTCT
>JBJEJD010000013.1:0-6142 GCA_051877705.1 Coprococcus sp.
AGTGCCAGCCCATATTACAATGCAGATGTTGAAGTATGGTATGATCCGGACGAAGCCAAATCAATGCTGGAAGAGGCTGGTTTCCCATTTGATCAGACTCTGAAGTTCTATATTTCTTCAGGAAGCAGCCAGACTGAGCGTACAGCAGCCCTGATTGTACAGGATCTGCAGAAGATCGGCGTTAAGGTTCAGATCGAACAGGTTGAGTTTGCAACGTTGATGAGCAATATGCTGGATGGTCAGCATGATCTGGGTATCATCGGTTCCGGCGGAACACTGGATCCAAGTGAAAGCCGTGAGATGATCCATCCGGACAGCTCCTGTAATTTCTGCCAGCTGACAGATACAGAGTTGACAGATATTATTGATGCAGGTAATGCAAAGCTTACCTTTGAAGAAAGGAAGCCGTTCTTTGATGAATATCAGGTTCTGATCCGTGAACGTTCACCTATGGCTTATCTGTATACAAAGAATACATTGACTGCTTACAATAAGCGTATAACAGGTATTAACGCATCTGATTTCAATGCACTGAACTGGTCCAGCTGGAATTGGGATGTTCAGTAGGATTGATCAGAAGATAAGGCAGTAAAATTAGTTTGCATATATAAAATATCCATTGGTAAAATGGAAAATTGCAGTTAAGAGGTATGATTATGGATTCATTGCTTTCAGTGGATGATTTACAGGTACAGTTTCAAACAAAAAAAGGCATTAATACGGCGGTGGACGGCATCAGCTTTTCCATTGGAAAGGGTGAGATCCTGGGTATCGTAGGAGAATCAGGCTGCGGCAAGAGTGTAACCAGTCTGTCTATTCTGCGGCTTCTGGGGATGAATGCGAGAATTTCCAGAGGGAGCATTCAGTTGGATGGCAGGGAGCTGACTTCTTTGACGGAAGATGAGATGTGTGAGATCAGAGGTAATGAGATTGCCATGATTTTCCAGGATCCGATGACGGCTTTGAATCCTACTCTTACCATTGGCAATCAGCTGATCGAACCGTTGATTATCCATCAGGGATATAATAAAAAGGATGCCTGGAAGGAAGCGATAGAGGTTCTGAAAAAAGTAGGAATTGCTGCCCCGGAGAAGAGAATGAAGGAATATCCGCATCAGCTTTCCGGAGGTATGCGGCAGAGAGTCATGATTGCCATGGCTGTTTCATGTGCACCGAAGCTTTTAATCGCAGATGAGCCGACAACAGCTCTGGATGTGACGATTCAGGCTCAGATCCTTGAGCTGATGGCAGATCTTCGCCAAAAAATGAATACGGCGATTATTCTTATCACGCATGATATGGGTGTTGTTGCCGAGACAGCAGATAATATTCTGGTACTCTATGCAGGAAAAGTTGTGGAATACGGCTCCGTAAAAGAGATTTTCAATAATCCAAAACATCCGTACACACAGGGATTACTGAGTTCCATTCCGCCGCTGGAGGAGGATGTTGCGGAACTGAATACGATTGAAGGTACGGTTCCGGCACCAGGCCATATGCCTGCAGGATGCCGTTTTAGTCCGAGATGTCCTTATGCAACGGAACGCTGTGCCGGTGAACAGCCGGGAATGTATCGGGCAGGTAATGCAACGGTAAGCTGTTTTAAGTATGAGGGTGGTCAATGATGAAGAGTGAGAATCAGATTTTACTGGAGACGAAAGACTTAAGAAAATATTTTACTGGCAAAAAGGGTCTGTTTAATATGCATCCTCCGGTGGTCAAGGCAGTTGATGATATCAATCTGACCATCAGGAAAGGTGAGACGCTGGGACTGGTTGGAGAATCAGGCTGCGGTAAATCGACCCTTGGCAGGACCATATTACGGCTGATTCCCATGACATCAGGACAGATCATATATAATGGTCAGGATATTTCAGCTTATGATAAGAAACAGATGTGGGAAATGCGCAAAAAGATGCAGATTATTTTCCAGGATCCTTACAGTTCTCTGAATCCGCGTATGACAGTTTATGATCTGGTCAGCGCACCGTTGGAGGTTTATGGAATTGGAACGCCGGAAGAGAGAAAAGAAATGGTTATTTCTATTCTGAGTGATGTCGGTCTGGACAGACAATATCTGAACCGTTTCCCTCATGAATTTTCCGGCGGACAGAGACAGAGAATCGGTATCGCCAGAGCTTTGATTCTGAATCCGGAATTCGTGGTTTGTGATGAAGCAGTATCGGCACTGGATGTTTCTGTAAGAGCACAGGTATTAAATCTGATGTGTAAAATGCAGGAGAAACGTAATCTGACCTATCTTTTTATCTCTCACGATCTGAGTGTAGTCCGTCATGTCAGCGACAGGGTAGCTGTTATGTATCTGGGAAGCGTGGTGGAAGTTGCTTCAAAACATGACCTTTATGGTTCACCGCTGCATCCATATACGCAGGCTTTGCTATCAGCGATCCCGATTCCGGATGCAGACAGGAAGAGAAAACGTATTATTCTGGAGGGTGATGTGCCGAGTGCCTATAATCCGCCTGCGGGATGTAAGTTCCACACCCGCTGCCCATACGCGACTGAGCAGTGCAGTACAGAAGTACCGGCCCTTCGCTGCGCCGGTGGAGATCATATGGTGGCATGCCATAAAGCTATTTCATAATTAAAAAGCCCTGATTATTCAGGGCTTTTCTTTAACGAATTACAGTATCATTCATGGTCATATTTTTCTTGATGTTATCGCAGCATTGACGGAATTCCTTAAGTTCTTCTTCAGGAAGATCATACTGAATAATCTCCTCAATACCGTTGGATCCGATGATGCAAGGAACACCTGCAAATACACCGGAGACACCATATTCGCCATCCAGCTCTGTACTGGCTGGCATAATGGCCTTCTCGTCATGGAGGACAATATCGACAACACGGCAGAGGGTAGTTGAGATACCATACTCTGTGCAATGTTTGCCGCCAAGTACAAGGTAAGCATTCTCTTCAGCTTTTTTGCGGAAAGCTTTGTGGTCAAACTGGAAACGGACATCTGTTTTTTCAAGCTCAGACAATGGTTTGCTGTAGAATGTAACCTGTGACCATGGTACCATGATGGAAGCACCGTGTTCACCCATCATACATGCTGAAATAGAACGATGAGCAACACCTGTCTGCTTATACAAAAGGGCAATCAGTCTGGATGTGTCAAGTCCGGTACCTGTACCGAATACGTGCCCCTTTGGAAGTCCGGAAAGCTTTGCCACCTGTGACGTGATGATATCACATGGATTGGAAATATTAATAAAAATTCCTTTGAATCCGCCTGCCATTACCTTTGGAATGAAGTCATTGACCTGGGCGATGTTGAAGTTTAACTCATCCAGTCGATCCATTGTTTCAAGAAGAAGCTTCATATTGCCAACACTGTTAACGATAATGTCACAGTCGCCAAGATCGCCGTAACCGGCAACATTGACAGAAACAGAATACGGGCAGTAGGACATGGCATCTCTCAGATCCTGGCATTCAGCCTGAACCTTCTGTTCATTGGTATCTACTAAAAGTAATTCATCCACAAGTCCCTTCAAAACAAGTGCATAGGCACAATTTTTACCAACTGCACCGAGACCTATAATCGCGATTTTCCTTGATTTTATCATCTTATATTCCCCATTTTAAATAGATTTCGCATAATTGTTCAGAGAATTTCCTGTATACGCTGTCTGTTTTACACTCTGACACGTTAATGCACATATCCAGTGTAGCACTTTTGTATGATAATGTCCAGTTAATCATTGGCTGATTTATTCCTGAAACTGGAACATTAACTCTGCTGCTCTGTTTGGATTTTTGCGCAGACGCATGAGTTTATAGCGGATCATTTCTCCGCTTGGCAAAGGAAATTTGTTCAGACCTGTTCCCTGAACATCAACAACAAATCCCGGAACAATTGCAACGCCGTGTCCTGCGCGGACCATCATTAGCTGGGCATTGACAGAATTGGTCTGTTCAATTTGCTCAGGAACAAAACCAACTTCGCTGCTTAACAGATTATGGAGCATTTGAAGAGAAGAAGGACCATAATCTTCGCAGTTGGTAATCAGGCTTTCGTTTGCAAGCATGGTTTGGATGTCATCCTTGGCGTATCTTTCTGCTATAGAACTGTCTGCTACAAGATAATTGGCAGACTCAAAAAGGGTTCTTGTAAGCAGTTCATTTCTGGCAAAGGCTTCTTCACAAAATTCCAGCCCAATGATCAGATCCAGTTCACCGGTTCTGAGTTTCTCTGACAATTCACTGTAGGGGTACTGCATAATATCAACTTTAATCTCAGGATGAAGAGAAAGAAAACTGGAAAAAAAGTGTTCTGTATTACAGTATTCATAAATACCAATGCCCACCTTCACATAACCGTAGTAATTAGCAGCGATATTTTTAATCTGTGAGCATGTATCCTCATAAAGTCTGAGAATTGATTTAACCTGTTTATAATAATACTTGCCGGCTTCTGTCAGTGTAACAGCATGGGGGGAGCGGTTAAAAAGTTTTACTTCCAGCCGTTCTTCAAGTCCGGCAATATACTGGCTGACAGCTGTCTGAGAGACGTTGTGTTTTGCGGCAGCCTGAGTAAAGTTCAGACACTCTGCAAGTGTTATGAAATAGATAATTTTTTTGTTGATCATAAAGTTATCACTTCTTCCGGAATAATTAGATATTACTATTTTCCTTCAATAGGCTGTAAAAGTCAATGGAGTAGAGAGGATAAATGTGGTTAAGTATTTGTTTCCCTGTACAGGCAGATGATTGTACAAATTGTCATAAATTTTAACTTTTTGCAACTATAAGTATTGCATTATGATAGAAATGTGATAGAATATTATATAGCTTGAACGCGTTGAAGCGTTAAGGAAAAATGGAGGAATAAAAAATGGAAAAGAATGTTAGAAAATTAGTGGCTCTGCTCGCAGCAGCATGTCTTACAGCTGCAACATTGATGGGATGTGGCTCATCTTCTGATGCAAAACAGACAACGGAAGCTGCATCGACAGAAACAGAAGCTGTTACTACAGAAGCCGCAGCAGAAACAGAAGCTGCTCCTGCTGCCGACGGCACAGTTTATAATATCGGTATCTGCCAGCTTGTACAGCATGATGCCCTTGACCGTGCGACACAGGGATTCCAGGATGCGTTGATTGCATTATTGGGTGAGGACGCCGTAAATTTTGACGTTCAGAATGCGCAGGGTGACTCCCAGACCTGTGCCACAATTGCCAATCAGTTTGTAGCCAGCGGATATGATTTGATCATGGCCAATGCAACAGCTTCTCTTCAGGCTTGTGCCAATGCTACATCAGATATTCCTGTTGTAGGCACATCTATTACAAGTTTTGCATCCGCCCTTGATATCGAACTTGACGAGAATGCATGTACCGGTATCAATGTAACAGGTACCAATGACCTTGCACCGCTGGATGAACAGGCTCAGATGCTTGCAGATCTCTTCCCGGATGTACAGCAGGTTGGTATTCTTTACTGTTCAGCAGAGGTGAATTCAGCATATCAGGCAGAACATATCGCCGGGTACTTTGATGAGCTTGGTATTAATTATAAAGATTACAGCTTTTCTGATTCCAATGACCTTCAGTCTGTTGTAACAGTTGCTGTATCTGAATGTGATGTTCTTTATATCCCAACAGATAATACAGCGGCAGCGAATACAAGTGTCATTGATAATGTAGCCCGTCCGGCTGGTGTTCCTGTCATTGCCGGCGAGGAAGGTATCTGCAAGGGATGCGGTCTTGCTACATTATCCATCAGTTTCTATGATATCGGTTACCGCGCAGGTGAACAGGCCTATGATATTCTGGTAAATGGTGCTGATCCTGCTACTATGACAGTTGAGGATCCTGCTTCTGTAACACGTATGTACAATGCAGATATTGCTGCCGATCTTGGATTTGAATTTGGTGATGATTACACCGTATTAGAATAATAATCATTTGGTAATTACATAATCAAACATACAAGAAGTGCTGCAGGCCCTCGGGTCTGCGGCACTTCGTTTTGTATAATGCTTATCGGAACATATTCTCTACATAGCTTCTCATTTCATCCCGGGAACGGACCTGTTTGGCACCTTCAATCAGCGTATCCTGCTCCTGTCTGGACAATTTGGCGAATTGATTGAGCACGTCGGAATGCTGTGCCA
>JBJEJD010000014.1:0-3876 GCA_051877705.1 Coprococcus sp.
GCCATCGGCCATATGTGCGGCAGTACAGATATCGATTATCATGAAAGAGTATTAAAACAGGGCGTTTATGTCAATCTTGATCGTTTCGGTCTGGAAGGCGAACTGTTCCATACACCGACAGACGAAGAGCGTATGGATGTCATCAAAACACTGGTTGACAAAGGCTATGGCAATAAGATTCTTCTGGGTCATGACTCCGTGAACGTCAACCTTGGCCGTGGTCTGATCATGACCCCATTTATGGAAGAAGCAATGAAATGGGCCAACATCACAGACATCGGTCAGAGAGTTCTTCCTGGCCTGGCAAAACGTGGTTTGACAGAGGAACAGATCGATGCTCTGCTCGCAGCCAACGCAATGGCTATTTTCGGATAATATCCTATAAGGGAGGACAGAATGAACGCAAACGCTTACACACCGATGCATATTCAGGATCTGATCAACCGTACGGCTATGGAAGCAAATATTCTGCCCCTGACATCCCGATGTGATTCCGCGTGTATCTTTTGCAGCCACCAGAATAATCCACCGCAGGTGCAGGTCATTTATATGGGAGAACGCAGTCTGGAGGACATTCTGGATACGATGCAGTATCTGGATGCACATCGGACCATCACCATCGGAGAATCTGCGACAAATATTATAGAAGGTGAACCCACATCCCACAGGGATTTTAAGGAAATAATCCGTCAGCTTCGTCGGCTTTTTCCGCTGACTCCCGTCAGCATGACAACCAATGGTCATCATCTGAATCGGGATCTGGTGGATTTTTTGAGCCAACAGCAGCCGGTTTATGTGAATCTTTCTTTAAACAGTTCCTCCGTATCCTGTCACCGCAGGCTCATGAGGGACACAGAAGCAATGGCCGAATGCGCCATTGCTTCTATTGAATTGCTGGATGAATATCATATCCCGTTCTCATGCAGCATGGTTGGCATGCCAAATATTACCGGATTTGATGATATCCGCCGGACTATTCAGGATATTTCCCGTTACGGTGCAGATTCCATCCAGCTGTTTATGCCGGGCTTTTCTTCCCACACGAAAAAGGATATATTTCCAAATCCGGATACGATCTATCGGGAATTAAAGAATTTTGTGGACGATATCGCTCCCGAAATCGACTGTCCCGTCCTGCTGGAACCATCTTATGTACAGGATCTGCGCTCCATTGTCAGCGGTATTCGAAAAGGTTCTCCGGCATGGGAGGCAGGTATCCGCAGAGGCGACGAAATTATATCTGTAAATGATCAGATTCCCTATTCCCGTGTGGATGCCTATGGAAAACTGAACGGACATGGAATGCGCATTGTGAAGTACCGTCATCAGGATGCCATTATAGAAACATCCTGGACAAACACTCCCGATGGTTCCTGCGGCATCACTATGGAATACGATTTTGACCGCAAACGCGCACTGTATATGGAAAAAACTATCGCCAGCGCTCCCGGAAAGGTACTGATGCTGTCGTCTGAATTCGCTCATCCACTGATTCAGACAGTGGTCGAAAACATGGCAGTCTCAGAAGATAAATATGATATTATCTGTACACCAAATATCACCTTCGGCGGCACCATCCGGGCAGCCGGACTGTTATGCTGCGATGATTATATTCAGGCCATACGGCGTTACCTTCAGGGACATGAAATGCCTGGTGCACTGGCTATGCCGGGTGAGAGTTTCAATTATCTCGGTCGGGATCTGACCGGCCGCCACTACACTGAAATCGGACGGGCCTTCCATCTGCCTGTGGCCCTTGTCTGATCAACAAAAAAATTATCAGGAGAAAATTACATATGAGTCATAAAGCAATTATTTATTTCTGTATCTGGACCAGTTTCTGGTCTGCTGTATTTAATCATTTTTATATGGCCTTTTTTGCGGATTTCAATGTTCCGTGGATCATGTTCGTCTGCATGGCCATCTTCTTTGGTATGAATTCAATGCCTAAACAGGCACCGGGTATGATTCTCTCCGCTTTCTGCGGCCTTGCCTGGGGACAGTTTGACTTCCTTTTAATCTCTCTGTTCTCTAACCAGTTAGGTCTGTCCGGCTCAGCTGCCAGCTTTCTGGCCATCCTGGTTGGTACAACCATCACCATGTATATCCATATCAAATTGCTGGGCAACACACTGCTTGGCTGTATGCCGTTTATTTTCGCCGGTGTCTGCCTGACCTTCTCTCAGGGAGGCGGCAACGTACCCGGACTTGCCTTCACACTGGCAGTCGGTATCATCCTCGCTGCATTATGCGCAGTCGGCCAGCAGTTCTTTATGAAGAAATTCCCTCTGGAAACAAAATAATAAAAAAATAACGACTCAGCTGAGTCGTTATTTTTTTACCCGCAGATTGCGCCCATATCAGCGACAATAGCCTCACCATTGATCATGCCTGACACATCGGATGCAAGGAACAGCACGATGGCTGCCACCTCGTCCACCGTCCCCAGACGCCGCTGCGGTATGGTCTTCAGCACATGATCCCGGAATTTATCATCATCAAACTGCTCTTTATTGAGCTCTGTCACCACATAACCCGGACATACAGCATTGGTCTGAATACCATAACGGCTCCATTCCAGCGCCATTGTTTTGGTCAGATTGATAACAGCAGCCTTTGACGCACCATACAGCGACAATCCGCTGGTTCCCTTCAGTCCGCCTACAGACGCGATCTGAATAATCTTACCGCCCTTTCCACTCTTCTTCATCTCGACAGCAGCTGCTTTTGAAGCAAAAAGTACACTTCTCAGATTGGTCTCCATGACCATATCATAATCTTTTTCATTTAAATCAAGAATCTTCTTTGTCGCAGCTACTCCGGCACAGTTGACCAATATGTCTACACCGCCAAAATGCTCCACAGCTCCCTGAATCAACGCATCCACATCTGAAAGATTCCTCACATCCGTCCGGATACCTGCCGCGCTGCCTCCCAATGCTTTTATATCTGCTGCCACCTGGTCACAGTCCTCCTGACGGCGTCCTGCCACCACCACATTTGCATGACATTGACCAAAAGCCAGTGCAATCGCACGACCAATCCCCTTCGTACCACCCGTAATAACAGCCGTCTTCCCGGCAAAATCAAAATTCAAACTATCCATTTTCCTTCTCCTTCCTGTCCCAAAAAACAAAACAGGTCAGAACAGCAACTACGGAAAACCGTTTGTTATTGTCTGACCTGACAACAAAAATCTATTTAGAATTTATGATGCAGCTTGAGGATGCTGATCAGCATCTTATCTCTGTACTGAGAGATTTCTGCATTGGTATGACCGATCTCATCCGGAAGATTCTTCATAATCTCATCCATCTCAGCCTGAGCCTTTGTACCGTAATCAGCAGGAATGGTATCCCATGCAGCGATATCGCCGCAGAGGTTGAAACCGCCTGCCAGCATATCCATCATACCCTTAAGACCATCTTTATTACCCAACTGCATGATCATGTTGTGACCAAAAATAGCCCATCTGATAGCAGGACCGAATGTCAGAGCCTTATCTGCCTCTTCAACTGTGCAGACACCTCTTTCAACAAGGTCAACCATCTCACGGAATACAGCCAGCTGAAGTCTGTTGCAGATATAACCAGGGCAGTCCTTCTGAAGTACGATTGGTTCTTTACCAAGAGACTCATAGAATTCCTTGGCCAGTTCAACATTGGCCTGATCAGTCTTCTCTGTCTTTGTAATCTCTACAAGTGGAATCAGATGAGGTGGATTGTATGGATGACCACCTACACATCTCTCCGGATGTACGGCATTTTCTGTAATCTGTCCAAGTGGCAGACCAGATGCAGATGTGGCAACAATCGCATCAACAGGTGCAAACTCCTCGATGCTTGCCAGCATGCTGTGCTTGATCGGCAGTCTCTC
>JBJEJD010000014.1:3976-6062 GCA_051877705.1 Coprococcus sp.
CTTCAGACCAGCCAGAGTCTCCATTGTTGTACCCGGACGAATGCCTTCATCCTCTGTAATAACCTTCTCATTGCCATCCTTGTCGATAATGGTTACAGGAATAATAGATGGCGCAAGCTTACCTGCCTTCTGAGCCTTATCAGCCTTCATATTGGATTCATAAGCCATACGATCCATCTCTTCTCTTGTTACACCGTAATTCTTCACAATGTTCTCAGCAGTCATGCCCATGCCCATATAAGCTCCCGGAGCATATTCATTTAACCATGCATCCTGGTACTCAACCGGATATGGCGCATATGTATCTGTCATACTCTCAACACCGCCGGCAACAATAACATCACCCTGGTTATTGGCGATCGCATTGACAGCTGTTGCAATGGCCTGAAGACCTGAAGAACAGAAACGGTTGATGGTATGACCGGCTACACATTCAGGCAGCTCTGCTCTTGCAACAACACTTTTTGCAATATTCATGGATGTTGTTCCATGCTGTACAGCACAACCCATGATAACATCTTCGATATCTGCACGATCCAGCTGTGGGATCTTGTCAAGTACTCCCTTTAATACCTGTGCAGAATACTCAATAGGATGTGTACCTGCAAAAGAACCTTTTCTTGACTTACATACAGCGGAACGTCCGTAAGCTACAATAACTACTTCTCTGCTCATAATTCTGAATCCTCCTTAACCCTTTTCAAACAGTGATTTTTTCCGTTTATCTTCACATTTAGATTAACACATTTCGTGAATTTGATGAAATAATCCTTTTTGACACGTTTATACAGAAAATGTATAACAAAAAAAGGCATCCGCTCTTGCGGATGCCTCTGCATCTTCCACAACCCACGACTCTTCCGAGTCTGCAGATTAATCTGTGATATATGGCATTAATGCGATATGTCTTGCTCTCTTGATAGCTGTTGTAAGCTTTCTCTGATGCTTTGCACAGTTGCCTGTGATTCTTCTTGGCAGGATCTTGCCTCTCTCAGAGATATATCTCTTCAACTTGTTAACATCTTTGTAATCAATAACAGCATTCTTATCTACACAATATACACATACTTTTTTTCTTCTGCGCATAGGTCTTCTCTTCATCTGAGTGCCTCTGCCTTCTTCCTTATTGTATGGCATTTCAAAACCTCCTTCTCAAATTCAAAACATTTATTGTCCTGTGGATAACAGACTATGGTCATCAATCTAGGTAAATGGCAACTCTTCATCGATGCCATCCGGGATATTCATAAAACCATCCGCCGGAGCCTGACTTGGAACCGGTCTGCCGGACTGCTGGTAACCGCCGCCATAATTATTGCCGGCTGCAAACTCACTGCTGTTGCGGTCGCTGGCCGCCTTACTTTCGGCAAATTCCTGTTCCTCAACAATAATATCTGTTGTATAGACCTTTACACCATCTCTGTTCGTGTAACTGCCGGTCTGGATTCTGCCTGTAATAACGATACGGATTCCCTTGCGAAAATACTTCTCTGCAAATTCAGCCTGACGACCAAATGCTACACAGTTGATAAAATCTGCATCAGGTTCTCCTTCACGTTTAAACGTACGGTTTACTGCCAGAGAATAACGGGCAACTGCTGTTGAGCGCTCGCCCTGTGAATATCTGACTTCCGGATCCCTGGTTAATCTTCCCATCAAAATAACTTTATTCATTTAGACTTACCCCTTTTCTAATTAAGCGTCCTGTCTAATGCATAAGTATCTGATTACATTCTCCATAATACGGACACGCTGTTCAATCTCATTTGGACAGTTTGAATCGGATTCGAAAGTAATGAAGTAGTAGAAGCCTTCTTTCATCTTCTGAATCTCATAAGCCAGTCTCTTCTTGCCCCACTCATCAACGTTAGTGACAACGCCGCCAAAACGGGCGATCAGGTTCTGAATCTTCTCGATGGTTGCTGCTCTTTCCTCATCTTCGATCTTAGTAGTAACAACTACTGCTAATTCGTATTTGTTCATGCTAGTGCACCTCCTTCTGGACTTCACGGCCCTCTGCTCTGCAGAGAGCAAGGAATTAATAAATAACATATCACAATTCCCTAGTCTATCATATAAATTCAGG
>JBJEJD010000015.1:0-24883 GCA_051877705.1 Coprococcus sp.
GACAGGGGACGGTTCTGTGTCCCATATTCCGGGACACAGAACCGTCCCCTGTCCCTCCCCTGTCCCTCCCCTGTCCCTCCCCCTGTCCCTCCCTGTCCCCTGTCCCTGCCCCCTCACCTGTTTTTATATTGCTCCATATCATGCTGCCACTCTGCATATGCAGCATCCGTTCTGTGATCTGCCAGATCATAGTTCTCCTGCAGATAATTCCCCAGCCATACAGATATCTTACGTGCACCGCTGTAATTCAGATGGTTGCCGCCATCCCGGCTGTCCGTCATCCAGTCAAATCCCGTTTTGTCCATATTAAGATTGAAATCAATAAACGGAACCCCTTTCTGACCGGCATAAGCCGCCACCGCTTCATGACGGCCCATGTTCCATGAATTAGCTGACGGCATTTCCACCATAACAACCTGAATATCTGCCTGGCTGCAAATATTCAGAAATTTATCCAGCCAATGGACAGCCACTGCATCGATCTGAACGACTTCACCGGTATCCTTCATATAATCAGTACCTGTATAAGCCACCTTTTCATCCGAATAATAGTATCCTTTCTGAAAATCATGCCATGACTTTCGTTCCCTGCCCAGCAAATCCTGAATGTTTAATTCTTTCCATCGGTCATGATATTCTATCACCGGAAATACATATTTAATCCCTGTCTTCAGCATAGAAAGCAGCTGCCCCGACATGGATTCCTGAAACAGCGAATCCACCTCCAGAATCACAACCTTCGGTTTCTGGCAGGTCAATACCTCTTCAAGAAGCTTTACAGCCTGAGCGATCTGCTGTTTAATCTCACCGCAGGCATAAGCGCTGATTCCGTTCTGCTCCCAGATTTCCATTGGTGAAAAGGCACTGGACAGATCACTGTTGCCGATGGCAACCACATCCAGTGAATTCTCCGACTCACCATAAAAACCCCTGGCACGATAATTCATCATTCCTCCTCTGTGAAAACCTGTCCGCGGCATCAGTATCCAGGAAATAATCTCCAGGATGAGGATTACTATCAGCCAGAAAGCCATGATACGCCCCACCATACGAACATACCTCTTATCATCTTTCTTTAACGAATCGTTGCCCTTATCCAAAAACCGAACCTCCTATTCGTACATGGAAATATTATTCCGTGAAAGCATCTCTTAGAAATTCGCATACACCGGATCTACCGGTGCATACCCGCTGCCATAAGCGCCAAATACAATCACCACGCAAATGGCAGCCATATACAGGCACCATCTGATTGGCAGCGGCTGTCCGGCAATGCTCTGACGGATATTCCATTTTTTCTCCTGCATCAGACCGACGATCAGCAAAATAACCGTCCCCGCAGCCAGCACTGCCATATCATACATATCCAGTCCCAGCTCCAGCCAGTTTCCCCTTGTTTCTTTGAATATTGAAACAAACATACTGCCAAAAGCAGACAGATCATTGGCCCTGAACAAAAGCATTCCGATATTGACAAATATGAATGTTCTTGCCATGAGAAAAATCTGCCATGGTCTGCCCTCTCGGCAAATGCCTGTCCGGGCATAAAACCGCCCGATGACCGGTCTGAAAAATAATCCCAGCAGTGTCAGGACATAATAATACATTCCATACACCACATATTTCCATGCAGCGCCATGCCAGAGACCGTTGGCCATCCAAACAAAAAACAGTGCGAAAGCCGTAGGCAGCACCTGCCCCAAATAATTATTCAAATATTTTTTGGCGAGCCGCCCCAATCTCAGATTGATTTTCGACAATGTCACAGGGTAAAAAATATAATCTCTGAACCAGGCGCCGAGAGTCATATGCCAGCGCCGCCAGAACTCTCCAATGGACCTGGAGAAAAAAGGGCGCTCAAAATTAGCCGCCAGTTCAATGCCGAATAAACCGGCGCTGCCTCGGACAACGTTCATACATCCGGCAAAATCCGTATAAATCTGCAAGGTATAAACCAGCATGGCCAGCACCACGATCCATCCGCTGTAAGATGCCGGATCATCAAAAACAGTGGACACCAGGATCGCCGCTCTGTCAGCAATGACTACTTTTTGAAACAGTCCCCATAAAATCAGCTGCATGCCGAAAGTAAACTGACGGTAATCCGCACGGTGTCCCTCAAATGCCTGTCCGGCCAGCTGCCCATAACGACTGATCGGTCCCTCCACAATATTGGTGAATAAGCTCAAAAATAAAGCCAGCCTGCCAAAATGATGCTCTGCTTTGCACTGACCCCTGTAAACATCTATGACATACCCCACAGCGGACAGCGTATAAAAAGAAATCCCCAGCGGTACCAGAAGTTTCAGCGGCGGGATCTGACATCCTATATCCATACGCCTCGTCACCGCATTGATATTTTCACTGAAAAAATGATAGTATTTTAAGAGAATCAGAAGCCCCACATTTATCAATAGGATGATTAAAAGAATGCAACGCTTCCTCCTCATCATAACCATTTTCCTCGTCTTGCGTTCTTCCTTCTCCAGACTCTTCCTGACAGCATCAAAGCATTTCTGCTCCCGTTCCATAGCCAGTGTTCCAAAATAAACGGACAATGTCGTCATTATCAGAAAAACAGGCAGCCGGCCCGAAGCCAGCAGGTAGAACAGATAACTGCCGGCGAGCAGAACCATCCATCGTTTTTCCAGCGGCACAAGGTAATAAAGACATACCAGAATACCAAGAAACAATAGCAGATAATCCCAGGATGTATAGCTCATGAAATTCTAATCCTCCTGAAGCCTTTCAACAAGCCGCCACATGGCTTCAGCTGATTCAAAATTTTCCGGGACAATATCCGTTGGCAGAATATCCACATCAAATTCATCACACAGCTCCGTTACTATAGTCATGACATCCAATGAATCCAGCAGGCCGTCAGACACAAGCCGTTTCTCCGACAAATAATCAATACCTGTTTTTACTTTGTTCAATATCTTTATTAATTCGTTCATTCCTTAAACCTCCCCTTTTTCATGTCTTCATAATAGGACTGCAAATATTTTCTGTCTGTTTTTCCATTGGCATTTTCAGGCATTTTCTTCAGGCGGATACACTCCCCCGGACGCATATAGGACGGCAGCTTTTCCGCCAGCCATTCGCTCATTTCATCCACATTCTTTGGTCCCCCCTGATAAAACAATACCAGCCTGTCCATTTCCCTATCGTAAATACACACACATGCTTTCACATCGTCTTCCGCGCCGGCTGCTGTTTCAATCTCTCCCATCTCAATACGATATCCCATATGTTTAATCTGGTAATCCTTCCGCCCCAGATAAATCAGTTCACCCTGGTCATTGTACCGCACCAGATCTCCGGTTTTGTATATTTTCTCCGGATACCAGGGATTCAGAGGATTTTGTATGAAGGCCTTCTCAGTCTTTTCAGTATCACCGTAATATCCCATAGCCAGAAAAGACCCCCTTACACAAAGCTCTCCAACTTCCCCGGCTGCCGTCTCAGTGCCGTCATCTCTCAACACCAGCAGATGACAGTTATTGCAGGCCCGTCCGATCGGCAGTGATTCATCATCCCTGAAATCTCTGTCTACAATATAATAAGCACAGATATCTGTCACCTCCGTCGGACCGTACAGATTGGCATACAGCAGATCCGGCATCTTCCGTCGCCAGTAATTCAGCTGCTTTACCGGCATCACCTCTCCCGCAAAAAGAACCTTTTCCAGATACTGCAGCTGTACATAGTCCAGAACCTTCCAGTTGGCGACAATAGACAGAGCCGTCGGAACCCAGTAAATCGTATTGACCTTTCGTGCATTCATATATTCCAGCAATCTCACAGGAAAAGCAAAAAGCTGCTTTGGAAGTATTTGAAGTTCCGCCCCCGATGCCAGCGCAGCATAGATATCTAATACCGACATGCTAAAATAAAAAGGCGTTTGACTGCCGAATACGGTCTGCTCATTAATATCAAAGGTCTCTTTCACCCATTCTGCATAAGCGATCACACTTCTGTGGCTGACGGCTACCCCCTTCGGCATTCCTGTTGAACCGGAAGTAAATAAAGTATATATTAAATCTGTATCAATGGCCTGCCGCCTCACTTCTGCCAAAATTTCTTTATTCTCCGCTGTATGGATACCGTCTTCATATAAAACTATCTTTATCCCGGAATATTCATCCCTGCCAATTTCTTCGCTAACCACTGCCTCATGATCTTTATCCGTCATGACAGCTGCCGGTCTCAATACAGTGAAGATTTTTCTTATTCTGTCCCAAGGCATCTTTGTATCAATGACCGTATAAAAATTTCCGCCATATACCACACCAAACATTGCTGCCAGACATGCCGGTGTCTTTTCCATATAGACTGCCACCGGTTTCCCGTTAATTCCCTCCCGCTGCAAAAGGCTTCCCACTGCTGCCGCAAACTGTCTCAGTTCCTTCCATGTCACCACTGTCTCATTATCCGCACAGGCTGTTCTCTCCGGCCATTCTCCGGCTGCCCTTTCAAGATATTCCAGAATATTTTTCACATCATCGCCCCCTGCTTTTTATAATGCTTTTTACTCTAAATGGCAAAAGGCAATCATTGCCTGCCATCTGCGGCTATCATAACATAAAAAAACCGGGAAACAGAAAATGTCCGCTTATTGTAAGAAAGAATTAGGACGCGAAAGAAATCTGAAAGAATTTTCATATGTCTAAAATCAGCTATTCCCTTGTTTTATATCTCTAAATGCATTAAAATAATAAAAGACATTATTATTCGACAAATTTCGAGGTTTTGATTATGAATATAAAAAAATATATCCTGCCAGCGGCAGTCCTTTTAATATTTATTATGCTTATCATCGCAATTCCGAAACTGGCATCAGAGGACTCCGGGACCAATCTGAATGAGGGGATCTCACATCTGAAAACACTGGAAGGGAAAGATGTCTCTGCCATTGAACAGGAAATCAAACAGAATAAAAAAGATGCCCGGGCCGAGGCACTGGCTCTGGCTCTTGAAGACGGCAGTGTATCCCTGTGGGCACAATTCAATGATTCCGCCATTTACGGTGATTCCCGGACAGTGGGCTTTTATACTTATGATCTGCTGGATGAATCCCGTGTTCTGGCTGCCGGAGGTCTGACAATTGCAGGCATCCCGGATTATATCGATCAGATGAAGATGCTGAATCCGTCCTGTCTGTTCCTGTGTACCGGATTAAATGATGTCAGCATCGGTCTGTGGCCTACACCGGAGGATTATGTCACATCCTATGAAGAAGTCATGCAGACCCTTATGAAAGCTCTTCCTGATACGGAGATTTATGTCAATTCCATTTTCCCGGCTCAGGATCCGGCTTTTGAGCAATCCACCAAATGGTATAAAATTCCGGATTACAATGAAGCCTTAAAGGCATGGTGTAAAGAAAACGGCTATCACTATATTGACAATACAGCTGTATTTGAAGCCCACAGTGATTTGTATGATATCGACGGCATCCACTTTCAAAAAGATTTTTACCAGTACTGGGCAACGAATATGCTTATCGAGGCGGCCAAACAATGAAGAAACTAAATTGGATTTTTTATATTAAATATGTATTATTATTTTTTTTACTTATATTTATGATTCGTCTGCTGAGCGGCAGCGGAACCAGCAGCACCCCTGCAGCTCAGATTAATTCCGATGTCACGTCAGCTATTAACATGGACATGTTATCAGCAGCCGATCATCGTATGTTCAAAAGGCTCTACGGTATCAATGCCAACGACTATGAAGATGTCCGTCTGTACGTGTCCGGTTCCAATATGGAAGTAGAAGAACTACTTATCGTAAAACTCAAAGATCAGTCCCAGGCGGAGTCCGTGGAATCGGCGATCAATACCAGACTTGAAAAGCAGCTGCAGAGCTTTGAAGGCTATGGTCCGGAACAGTGCAAACTGTTAGAAGATCATATTCTTGATGTCCGGGGCAATTATATATTATTCATCGTCCATAACGATGCGGCAGCGGCTGATAAAGCCTTTCGAAAGAGTTTGTAAAACGTTTAAAAGAGGGAAAACGTTATGATTTTTAGCAGTGTATTTTTTATATTTATATTTTTGCCGATTGTGCTTCTGTTATATTTTCTTGTACCAAAAATCCTTAAAAATCCGGTCATTCTGATTGCCAGTCTCATTTTTTATGCCTGGGGTGAACCGGTCTATATCCTGCTGATGATTTTCAGCATTCTGTTCAACTATCTCACCGGTCTGGAAATCGATGACTGCAGATCCAGAGGTCTGGATAAAAAAGCCCGTACCGCATTCTGGCTGGCTGTGGGAGTGAACCTTGGAATTCTTGGATTCTTCAAGTATTTCGGATTTCTCATAGACAATCTGAATGCCATCCTTCCATTTGATATTCCCTATCATCCGCTGGCTCTGCCTATCGGTATTTCTTTTTATACTTTTCAGACTCTGTCATATATTATTGATGTTTATAAAGGAAAAGTAAAAGTACAAAAGAATATCATTTCTTTCGGAACTTATATCTCCATGTTCCCTCAGCTGATTGCCGGCCCCATTGTCCGGTATTCCGATATTGAAGATCAGCTGAAGGAGCGGAAGGTCAACCTGGCCCTGTTCGGCAATGGTACTGCCTGGTTCCTGCGGGGACTCGCCAAAAAAGTATTACTGGCCAATAATATCGGCATGGCTTTTGATGCCATTACAGCGCTTCCCCTGGGAGAGCTGTCCGTACTGACCGCCTGGATCGGATGTGCCGCTTATACCTTCCAGATTTATTTTGATTTCAGCGGTTATTCAGACATGGCCATCGGTCTTGGCAAAATGTTTGGTTTTAATTTTATGAAAAACTTCGACTATCCTTATACCTCCTCCAGCATTACAGAATTCTGGCGAAGATGGCATATATCTCTCAGCTCATGGTTCAGAGAATATGTCTACATCCCTCTGGGAGGTAACCGGGTGAGTATAAAGAGAAATATTCTGAATATTTTTATTGTATGGCTGCTGACTGGCTTCTGGCATGGTGCCGCATGGAATTTTATTTTTTGGGGTATCTATTACGGTTTGCTTCTGCTGCTTGAAAAATTTGTGCTGAAAAATATACTTCAGCGTCTTCCGGGCATTGTTAAACATATTTATACAATGTTTTTCGTCATGATCGGCTGGGTACTGTTTTTCTCCCCATCTCTGGGAAGTGCACTGCAGTACATAGGGACCATGTTCGGTATAGGTGCCTGCGCTCTGGCAGACGCGACAGCATTGTATTATTTGTCAAATTATTTTATTCTTTTTATTATTCTGATTATATGCACTTTGCCATATACTTATAAGAGGTTTTCTCATTGTATGGTCAGCAGCAAAGTCAAACGCTATTTTGTACTGGCATCCTATATTGCACTGTTTATTTTATCAACCGCTTATCTGGTTAATGCCACTTACAATCCGTTTTTGTATTTCAGATTTTAGGAATGAGCATTATCCTATGCATGATTAAGAGTAAAAAGAGAGGAGCTATCGCTGCAATGGCAGATCAAAATAACCGCAGCAGGAAAAATGCGGTCAAAATATCAGAACCCTTAAAAAAAGAAAAGAAGAAAAAATCACGAAGAATATTCAAATGGCGTCTTGCCGCCGCCTACCGCACACTGGCAATCCTGTTTATAGTTGTCCTGGTTATT
The DNA here is from genome assembly GCA_051877705.1 of Coprococcus sp. Taxonomy (GTDB): domain Bacteria; phylum Bacillota; class Clostridia; order Lachnospirales; family Lachnospiraceae; genus Coprococcus_A. Next base: position 7,649 of record JBJEJD010000015.1, read on the forward strand.
GCCATTGCTGCCAATATATTTAAAAAAGACATCTCCTATTCCGAATCAGAGAACCGGCTCCTGACGCAGCGTCCCGTAATCTCATGGGAATCCATCAAAAGCGGCCGATTCATGACGGATTTTGAGAATTACATATCCGACCAGTTCTTTCTGCGTAATCAATGGATCTCATTGAAACTGCTGGAAGACAGAATTCTTGGCAAAAAAGAATCCAATGGTGTCTATCTTGGCAAAAATGGATATCTCATGGAAGTATTAAGTACACCTGACTGGGACAACATCAAAAAGAATGCTGAAAGCATCGGCGATTTCGCGGCCCGTCATTCAGATATCCCGGTTTATATCAGCCTGGTTCCAAATGCTGCCTATATTCTGGAAGACAGGATGCCCGCCAATGCTCCGGTCAGAGATCAGCAGGCAGATATCGCCCAGGTACTGAGCATGTGCGGAAACACCGTTAAAAATATTGACATGCTGGAAACAATGAAGGAACATGCCAGCGAAGATATTTATTATAAAACAGATCATCATTGGACAAGTCTGGGCGCATATTACGGCTTCCAGCAGCTGGCAGCAGGAATGCAGATCAGCAATCCAGAAAAAGAATACGATATTTATACCGTTGCTGATAACTTCCAGGGAACACTGGCATCCAAGAGCGGCTTCCACGGTTCCAGTGACAGTATTCAGATTTATGAATCAAAAAATCAAAATCCTGATTATGTCGTATATTATACAGAAGAAGGAAAGAAGACAACATCGGTTTATGACAGTGAAAAACTGAATGAAAAAGACAAATACACTGTATTCCTTGGAGGCAATCATGCCCGTGTAGAAATCAGTACGACCCTGAAGGAAGGAAAACACCTTCTGCTGATCAAAGATTCCTATGCCAACTGTATGGTACAGTTCCTGTTGCCTTACTATCAGGATATCGTCATCATTGACCCAAGATATTTTTACGATAATATAGATAAAATCATTGAAAACTATAATATCACAGATGTATTGTTCCTATATAATGTGAACACATTTCTGACAGACAATTCCATTGCAGATGTTCTTGCCCCGTCAGAATCATAAAAAATATGGCAAAGCATACTTACTGCTTTTAGCAGAGCATGCTTTGCCGTATCCTTTTTATATTCTTCTAATGTCGTTCCGCTGTCATCGTAATAGCGCTGTCCATATTACTGCTGGATGCCAGCAGCAAAATCGGCAGACTATCCTGATATTTTCCTTCATTGCTGCAGTGCCAGCTCTCAATTGATTCTCCCTCTTTTGAAATGCAATCCAAAAGCTCCGGAGGAATGATCCATCCTTCATTCTCTTCCTTCACCATCGTCACAGCCGCCGAAAGAAAATATCTGATGACGCTGCGCCCATGATTGTTGTCTTTAAAATCCGTATCCAGCTTCATAAGATATTTTTTAAATGCTTCCTCCTCAAAAATTGCCAGGCTGCTGCCATACCATTTTGTTACAATATAATTCTTATTCTTCTCCAGCTTCAAGTCCGTGTATCCATTCTCCCCGAATATAATCCGCTCTCTCATATTTTTTCCTCCCTGTTGCGGTTCCTCGCAGGATATCTCCCTTCAGATTCCGGCGTCTGCCGTATTAATAACGATTATGTACAACCTCGATGGCCGCAGTCACATCCCTCATCTTAACTGACGTGCCATCATCAAGAATAGCTGTTCCTGTTAAATGCCCAAACACCTGATGCTGATCTGTGACGATCAACCTCAGATCGACCTTCGCCTTCCTGTCCAGTATTGGTTCAAAAATCCCTTCGAACCGGCCATCACTTGAAGAAATCGTCCACGGTTCCATAAAAAGACTGCCACCCTTCTCATCTTCAGGAATCATAAACGTTACTTCATCCAGTTTGTGCGCATGCCCATCATAAAACACCACATTTTCAGAAGCGCTGCTCCTGTCACTGAATCCATATCCCAGATTAAATCCAAACGGCTTCCCGTCAATCCAGGTACTACAGGTTCCCCAGCGCCAGATATTATCATAGGTCCACACTCCCCGTCCCCAATCCAGCACTGCCATATCTTTCCGACCATCGAAAAGATAATCCCTGCCATCAAAGCTGACCTTTCCCTTGACAGGCATACAATTGACCTTCTGGTTATAATAAAAAGCAGTTGGACGCTCTTTCCACGGCGTCGCTATACAGATACTGTCCATGTCAGGCTGCTTCATCAGCAGATCAGCCGTCAGCGTCTTTCCATCCTTGAAATCATGAAAAACACATTGAATCCGACGGCGTCCCGACCATGTCCTGTAGCGCAAATGGATTCTTCCATTTTTAAAATCGCCATCTCCCTCTGATGATGTACTGCCCAAATGCAATCTACCCATTGGCATTGGGGTCAATATCGTTTCCGTATGTTCAGTTTTTTCTGTCAGATTAATTAATGATACACTAATCAGCCCCAGATATCCCAGATCAGACAATGTAAAGGCCGCCGCATAATGCTCACTCATCGCAAGATAATAATCCCACTCTTTAATGCGAAAAGCAGGTTCTGCAATACGTTGACGCTCATACTGCCAGACCGGCTGCCTTGCCCACCCTGGTTCACATATCAGGCCATGGTCATCCAACAGACTCTGAACCCTGGTTACCTCATGCTGCATAGAAATTCCTCCCCATATTAGTAGTATAACAAATTTTTCAAAAAAAAATAGTATTTCATACATATTTCATAAAATTTTACACAAACTGATACCGTCGACCGTCATTATCACGGTACGTCTCTAAATTATTACGGAAGGAGATTATCCAAATGGAAGCAAATAATTCTATCGGATGCAGTGTTCATGACTGCAAACATCATGCAGGAGAAGTCGAATATTGTACTTTAAATTCCATTCGTGTCGGTAAATGTGAATGTTCTCCTAAGACTAAGGAGGGCACAGACTGCGAATCCTTTGATGCTAAATAATCAGGATTCCGGCAATGGCTGCTTCTCTTACGGAGCAGCCACTGCTCCTACTGATCAAACCCGAAATAACTGAGAAGCCCTTCATAAATCCCCCTGGCAAATTCCGGCTGCATCGTCTCCAGCTTTTTTGCATCCGCTTCATTCGTCAGATAGGCCAGTTCCACCAGCACTGCCGGCATATTCGTCCTTCGCAGTACATACAGAGAGGAATTAACCCTCACCCCATTATCCTTTGTACCCACAATATTAACAATTGCATCCAGTATATGCTGTGCCAGATAATAAGATTGTGTATACATTCTGTAAACATAGACTTCAGTTCCATTGATGGCCGGATTCTCATTGGCATTGGCATGAATGCTGATGAAATAATCCGCCGGCCAGGCATTGGCTGCCCGGACACGGGCTGCCAGGCTGGTGGCATTACTGGTCCCCAGCTGTTCCTCCGGCGTATTTCTTGACAACTTCACTTCAAACCGGCTGTCCGCCAGCAGCAGATCTGCCAGCAGCACACCTACTTCATAAGTAATATCCTGCTCCTTTAAACCAAAGCCTTCAGCCCCCGTATTCGGCCCATATGGATTATGCCCCTGATCAATAAAGATGCGAATCGCCATGTTGATAGCTCCTATTCCAAATTCATATACCAACATATGCAAGATAGCTCTTTGATGTGCATTGACATGCCGTTTTCAGGGTGTTACTCTAATATGAGGATTATATGAAAGAGGTCGATTACATGGATAATTTTATCTTTAGTCTGAATACGACACTGCCCGTTTTTCTTGTCATTGTACTGGGCTGGTTTCTCATGCAGAAAAAAATGTTTAATGACAATTTTGTCAATATTATTAATAAATATGTTTTTAAAGTCGCACTTCCGGTACTGCTTTTTAAAGATATTGCCACCACTCCCATCCGTGATGTCTTCAATCCGAAATTCGTCATTTTCTGTATGGTTGGAACAACTATCATGTTCATGGGCATCTGGGCACTGACCGCCATATTCATGAAAGACCGAACCATGGTCGGTGCATTCACACAGGCTGCCGCAAGGGGAAGCGCTGCTGTTCTTGGCATCGCTTTCGTACAGAATATATACGGAGATTCCGGTATGACACCGCTGATGATCGTGGCAGCTGTCCCCCTTTATAATATCTATTCCGTTATCATACTGACGGTCTGTGCAAATGATCAGGTACATACCAATGCCGCTGATACGATTAAAAGAGCTTTTATCAATATTCTGACCAATCCGATTATTCTCGGCATTGCTGCAGGGGTTCCTTTTTCCCTGCTGAATATTGAGCTGCCGCCAATTGTCCTGAAAACCGTGACCAGCGTTTCCCAGACAGCCACCCCAATGGCGCTTCTGGCCGTCGGCGCCGGTTTTGAAGGCCGGAAAGCCATCAAAAAAATTAAACCGACACTCATTGCCACTTTTATCAAGCTGATTGCTCTTCCTGCCTTTTTCTTTCCATTTGCTATTGCCATGGGATTTAGAGAAAGTGCGCTGGTAGCCATCCTTGTCATGGTAGGTTCACCTACAACTGTCACCTGTTATATTATGGCAAAAAATATGGGCAACGATGAAGTGCTCTCTTCAAGCATCGTCGTCACTGCCACCCTTTTGTCATCGATTACGCTTACTTTCTGGATATTCCTGCTTAAGAGTATGAACCTGATATAACATATCCTGCATATATTAAAAAAACAGCGGTATCCTTATCATCGGATACCGCTTGTCATTATCTGTAATTGAACAGAAACATGGCAATCGCCGCAACAATGCCCACAATTGCCGCAAACAGATTATGGAGCCGTCTCTCCGGCTCAGCCTTCATATAAAATATGGAAAATATCGTACTTATGGCAAAAGGTATCAAAAGAGCCGGTATTTTCGGCAGCGTATTCGATGGCTGCCCATCGGTCCCAATCTGTACCACCAGGGTGTCCGGCAGCACTATATAACCAGCCGCCAGAAAGATCACGGCTGCAATAATAATCACTGTTCCAATAATTGTTTCTCTGTCTCGCTTCATCAAAAATCTCCCTTCACATGCATTCATGTACCACAATATCATCATACACTCTTTTTACAAAAAATACCAGTATAAACGAACTATCATCCAGCCACACTATCTTCGTAATAAATATCTATTGCAGGAGGTTGACTATGGAAGAGTTATCAGTTCTGGATTTACAGAATCTCCGCCACCTGATCGGCGGTTACGACACATCTCACAAGAAAATGATGGATTATGCGTCAGGCGCTTCCGATCCACAGATTCAACAGTTCTTTCAGAAGGCCGCTCAATCTGCCATGCAAAACAAGCAGCAGTTGATGCAGTTCTTACAGTAAGGGGGTTTTAATATGATCGACGAAAAGACAATGGTAGCCGACACACTCGCCGGTATCAACGGAGAACTCACCCGCTTTGGAGAAATGATTCCTCAGACAGAAAACAAACAGTTAAAACAGACTTTAAAACAGCTGCGAAATTCCTGTGAAACTTCTCAGGAAGAGATCTACCAGCTGGCAAGACAGCATCAATATTATGTTCCGGCGGAAAAGGCCACCAGTCAGGAAATCCAGCATGTAAAGAACATTCTGACTCAGGGCTAATCATTTGACGGGATCCTGCTTCCAGACCCGCTTAAAACGAACTAAAAGCATGATCCCGTCGTATAAAAAAACATTTTGTAATTTAAACAGGCCGCACTTCTACAGTATTATCATTGAGAGTCGTTGCCTCTCCCATATCGGACAGCCGTTCATGGTTCAGGGCATTGATAGTATAACCATTTAGCGCCTGTGCCCTTGTAAAAACACCTTCCGACACTACTGTCCCCCTGGCAATCTGCTCCGTTACACAGGCTCTGAATTCCACCTTAGCAAGGTCATTACAGGCCATAATCCTCTGACCGTCCTCTATTCCTCTCACAGCCGCATCTTCTTTATGTATCCAGAGTGTCATGATGTTTCTTGAATCCACCAGATCTTCTCTCTCATTAAATGTGGAATTCAAACTGTATACACTTGGAGCCGCGACCAGACTCAATGGATAGTCCCCGCCATAATTCCTCTTATAGAGTGGTACAGAATCCACTAAATCTTCATTAACAATACGAAGCTTTCCTGTTTTTGTACGGAAATCCAGATGATCCGATAATGGCATGGTAATAGCCCCGCCCTGACGAAGTATCTGCAGATCTTCTTCGGTACAGTTTTTTACTGCTTCGGTCGGATTCTCCAGCATGAACCGGACCATCTCTTCCTCTGTCTGCCTGAAATACGGATCATCATAACCCATATACTGTGCCAGCAGGCAGAAGGTGTCCCAGTTGCTCTTACATTCTCCCGGCGCATCCACTATTTTCCATGCCGCCCCCAGGGTGCAGTAACCGTATGCACGATATATATCCGACTGTTCCACAGAGAATGCGGCAGGAAGAATGATATCCGCATAGCGGGCTGTATCAGTCATAAAACGCTCATGAACAACGGTAAACAGATCTTCCCGTTCCAGCCCCTCCATAATCCGTTTCTGATTGCTGACTGTATTAACCGGATTGCTGGCATATACATATAGACTTCTTACGGCAGCCTCACCTGTGAGAGTCAAAGCCCCTGCCAGCTGATTGATATTGAGCCGTCTGGCCGGCTGTTTTCTGAAATCCGGGCGCGCAATCAGTGAAGTATTTACATAGACCGTATTAATCGGCGTACAGCCGCATAATCCGCCGCCTCTATTCTGCCATGCACCAGTCAAAACAGACAGAATCGTAATCAGCCTTACCGTCATCGCCCCGTTGCCATGTCGGGAATTGCCGCTTCCAAGGATGATTGCCGGTGATTTCGCTGTACCGTATTCCCGGGCCAGCCGCCGGATCATTTCCGCCGGAACTCCGGTCTCCGCCGCCGCCCATTCCGGTGTATACTTCGGCAGTTCCGCTCTGAATATGTCATATCCATCTGCATGCTGCTGAAGAAAGGACTCATCAACAAAACCTTCCGTATCCAGAACATGCATCATGGCCAGTGCCAATGCGCCGTCCGTTCCAGGCTTCACCAGTATCACCTGATCGCAGTACTTTGCCGTCGGATTAGCATAAATATCAATCAATACTTTCTTTTTATGTCTGTTTTCCGGTTTCATCAGATCCGCCAGCGTCTGTATCCTGGTAGCTGCCAGATTACTGCCCCAGATAATGTAATAATCACTGTCCTTCAGCTCACGCGGATCAAGGCAGCCTGTTTTCCCCATGACCGATTCATATCCGGCGCCCTTGGCCGATGAGCAGAGAGTCTTTACCAAAACAGACGCACCCATCCGGTTAAAAAAAGCATCTCCACAATTACGCTGAATATCGCTCATGACTCCGGAATACATAAATGGAAGGATAGCCTCCGGTCCGTACTCCGCAATGAGCGCTTTCCACCGCTCTGTTATCTCCGTCAACGCCTCATCCCAGCTGACCGGTTCAAACTTCCCCTCACCTTTTTTACCTGTTCGTCTAAGAGGCGTCAGTAGCCGTTCCTCAGAATAAATATTTTTTTCATACCGCTGCATTTTCCTGCAGATGCCATTAACCGCAACAGGATGCTCCGGGTCATTCTTTACTCTGACGATCCTCCCGTCCCTGATCTCGGCCAGAAGACCACAGGTAGACGGACAGTCAAAGGGACATATTATTTTTTTAACAGAAACTTCTCCCATCTGTTCAATACTTCCTTTTATTTTTTAAAACGCCGTTTGCCCGTGAACTCGATGGCTGTTATCTTTAATATTTCCACAGCAACTGTATGCTTCGGTTCCATGACAAAATCCTCTCCTGTCTGATGCTTCATCAAAAGCTCCAGAGCCCGGACCTTCTCATCTACATCTGTCACGAATTCGCAGTGTCCATAGCCCATCACACTGGCATACCGGAAATTATAGGCACAGGCATATTTTGCCGGAATCACCTCATGCTCACAGTCCATCTCAAACCCGACCCTGTCATTTTTTCTAAGCAAATCAAGCTTCTTACCTTCCTTGGCAGTATGCAGATAAATCACCAGCTTCCCGTCCTCATAAACATACCCGAAATTCATTCCCAGCAGATATGGCCATTCCCCATCCATCATGGCAATATGGCATACCTTGCAGCTATCCACAATATCCAATATCGCAGAAAGTTCTTTTACCTCTCTCTCAGCCTTTTTCATACCCATATTCTTCATCCTCATTCAAAAAATTATGCATCTGGTTCTTTACATCATTTCAGTCACACAGGACCGTAATGTTTACCACAATTTTATCATGAACCTGTCTCTATTGCAAAAAAAATAAAGACTTTGTATGAATTGTATAGTATAATAAAATAAATGCTGAAATACCAAACTGAACTTTTATAAATAATTAAGGGGGAACTTTATGTTAAGAGAAAAAGTAGATGAACTTTACCTGAATCAGAATTACAACTGTGGCGAATGTATTCTGCGCGCCGCCAATGAAGCTTATGATCTCGGTCTTGATGAGAAGGGCCTGAAGCTGGCTGCAGGATTCGGTGCCGGCATGGGCTGCGGCAACACCTGTGGTGCTCTGTCCGCTGCTATTTCTGCTCTGAGTCTGCTCTACTGCGGAGACAAAGCCCATGAGACAGAGGGTTTCAAGGAGCTCTGCGCAGAATTTGTGGCAGAATTCAAAAAGGCACTGGGCAGTGATAACTGCGAAGACCTGAAGAAGCTTTACCGCTATCCGGAAGGCGATGACCGCCGCTGCGTCATCACCATTGAAAAGGCTGCCGATGTACTGGAACAGTTCGTCCGCAAGGCGAACGGAGAAGCTGCAGCCGAAGAAGTTACTGTAAAACCGGAGGATATCAAGCGTGTTAAAGCCATGGGCTTCCTCCACAACAAGGGTACCAACAACTTCAATGGCCGTGTAATCACCGTGAACGGCAAGATAACCGCCGCACAGGCCAAATGCATTGCCGAGGCTGCAGACCTTTACGGCAATGGCGAGATTGCTCTGACCACCCGTCTGACAGAGGAAGTCATCGGTATCCCTTACGATAAGATTCCTGATTTTCAGGCATATGTTGCCAAAGCAGGCCTTGAAACAGGCGGCACAGGCTCCAAGGTGCGTCCGGTCGTATCCTGTAAAGGTACTACCTGCCAGTACGGTCTCATTGATACATACGCTTTATCAGAGAAACTGCATTATCTTTTCTACAAAGGCTACCGCGGACTGAATCTGCCGCACAAGTTCAAGATTGCTGTCGGCGGATGTCCGAATAACTGTGTCAAACCGGATCTGAACGACCTTGGCATCATCGGCCAGCGCGTTCCTACTCTTGACACTGAGCTTTGCAAGGGCTGCAAAAAATGTCAGATCGAAGCTGCCTGTCCGGTTAAAGCAGCCACTGTTGTGGATGACAAGCTCTATATCGATCCGTCCAAATGTAATCACTGCGGACGCTGCGTACAGAAATGTCCGTTCCATGCAGTTGATGACAGCACCTACGGCTATGCAGTAGTCATCGGCGGACGCTGGGGCAAGAGATATGCTCACGGACAGCGCCTGACAAAGATCTTCACCTCCGAAGAAGAAGTCATCTCCGTTGTAGAGAAGGCCATCCTCTTCTTCGCAGAGCAGGGTATCAGCGGCGAACGTTTTTCAGATACCATTGCCCGCATCGGCTTTGAAAAGGTGAATGCAGAACTTTTAAGCGATGATATTTTAAGCCGCAAGGAAGCCATCGTCGGCAAAGCCCTGACCGCAAAGGGCGGCGCCACCTGCTAATATGATATGAATAAAAAACCTCTGATTCCGAAGTATGCACTGCTGCCGCTTATCCTGGCTGTTATCATCAACTGCATTGCATACTTCGGAGCAAGATTATTTCTTGGCAATGCCGCCTACCACAATATGACACTGCCTATCGACCAGAGGATTCCGTTTGTACCTGCTTTTATCATTATCTATTTTCTCGCCTATGTACAATGGGCTGCAGGCTACATCGTGCTTGCCCGTGACAGCCGTCACATGTGCTATTATATTTTGGGTTCAGAGATCGCCGCAAAATGCATCTGTTTTTTCTGCTTTGTTTTTTATCCGACAACAATGGTACGGCCGGACATTATTGGCAGCGGCCTGTTTGATATGGCTGTCAGCTATTTATACCAGATAGATGCTGCCAACAATCTCTTCCCGTCTATTCACTGTCTGGAAAGCTATTTTTGCATGCGCGGCGCACTGATGTCCAAAAAGCTTCCGGTCTGGTACCGCGGCGTTATGGTCATCACAACGATTCTGGTCTTTGCTTCCACAGTGCTGCTGAAGCAGCACGTCATCGCCGACATGGCAGGTGCTGTTGTCACCGCTGAGCTCGCACTGTGGTTTTCCAGAAAAATACATATTGAACAATGGTTTGCCAAAATTAATTTTTTAGACAACGGAGACCAACTCAATGAATAAGAACAAATTAGGCTGGTCTTTATTTTTTATTGTCCTTGCAGCGCTGAGTATCTGGGCTGTCTGCGCACAAAGTGCGGATTTTTCTCCGGCAGCTTTTATAGAAAGTATCCGGCAGGCTTCCCTTCCATGGCTGCTTCTTGCTGCCCTTTGTATGACAGGTTTTATCCTGTTCGAAGGTCTTGCTGTGATCAGTATCAGCCGTCGCCTTGGCTATCCGGCCGGAGTTCACCGCGGAATTTTATATTCCTCGGCGGATATCTATTTTTCGGCTATTACACCTTCAGCCAGCGGCGGACAACCGGCATGCGCCTTCTTTATGATCAAAGACGGTATCCCGGGAGCTGTCACCACTGTAACGCTTCTGATCAATTTAATATTGTATATAACGGCTACATTCATCACAGGAATTATGGGGATCGCCATCAATCCGGCACTCATCTCCAAATTCGGAATTATTTCCAGAGCTTTAATCATTATTGGCTGTATTGTACAGTTTCTGTTAATCACAGCCTTTTTTCTGCTGCTGAAAAAAGATGAATGGATTGAAGCTATCGGAAATAAGCTGCTCCTGTTTCTCTCCCATATTCATTTGGTCAAACAGCTGGATAAGAGGCAGTCACAGCTGAAAATACTTGTGGCGGAATACCGTCAATGTTCCGCAATGGCAGCCGGACATACGAGGACATTGATTCCGGCCTTTATCTTTAATCTGTTGCAGAGGATATGCCAGATATCTGTATGTACAGCGACTTATCTTGCTACGGGCGGCAGTATGCAGCATGCCGCCGATATCTGGGGCATCCAGAGTTTTGTTGTATTAGGTTCGAACAGCGTTCCAATCCCGGGCGCCATCGGTGTCGCAGACTATTTACTGCTGGATGGCCTGCAGGGATTTATGTCAAAGGAAGCGGCCGTCCACCTGGAACTGCTAAGCCGTTCTATTTCCTTTTACTGCTGCATTTTACTCAGCGGCCTGATCGCGCTGTTGGGTTATTTTCTATTAATATTAAAAAACAAAAAGAAGAATGAAGAGGGAAAGAGATGATAGGATTTTATAATTATACAGTGTGGCTGACTTATCTGTCACTGCTGTCCGCAATGATGGGAATTATTGTAGCACTCAACGGAACGGGGCACCCATTCCTTGGTATGTTCTTTTTACTTGTCAGCGGATTATGTGATACATTTGACGGAACCGTAGCCAGGACAAAGCAGAACCGTACAGATGCAGAGAAATCCTATGGCATACAGATTGATTCCCTGTCGGATCTGATCGCATTCGGTGCCCTGCCCGCATGTATCGGTGTCGCTATGCTCCGGGTCAGTCCGAGACTTCCGGAAATACCCAATATACGCGCAGAAAATCGTTTTGAAGGTCCCTTTAGCATACTAATCTATGCAATCATGCTGTTTTATGTACTGGCAGCACTGATCCGCCTGGCATATTTTAATGTGGCGGAAGAAGAACGTCAGAAAAAAGAAGGCGGCGCCCGTACCTACTACGAAGGATTGCCCGTTACCAGCGCGGCATTGATTTTCCCGACGGTCCTGCTTATACAGCAGCTGACACCATTTGATATTACACCGGTATATTTCGGAGCCATGTTCCTGACAGCAATAGCCTTTATTGCCCGATTCCGTGTCAAAAAACCGAAATTCAGAGAAATAATGCTGATGGTGCTTGCCGGTGCCATTGAGTTTGCTGTACTGCTGTTTTTCTGGTTCTTTCTCATGTAGCAGGGAGGATGGCAATGCTGCACTTTCTATATCATTCTGCACCAGGACGTATACTGTTGAAGTTCCTGGCTTCCAGGCCGCTCTCAAATATCTGCGGCGCATTTCTGGATACCCGCTTATCCGCGAGTCTGATCCCTGGATTTGTGCGCCGCAATCACATTGATCTTTCAGAATATACTTCCGGACCTTATAAAAACTTCAATGCCTTTTTCACCCGCCAGATCCGAAAAAGCCGGCGGCCCATTGACAATCATCCGGATCACCTGATCTCGCCCTGTGACGGACTGCTCAGCGTTTATCAGATCACGGACCGGCTGGTACTGCCCGTAAAGCAAAGCCATTATACCATAGACGCTCTGCTTCATAACAAAAAGCTGGCTCGAAAATATCAAGACGGTATCTGCATGGTCTTTCGCCTCTGCGTGAACCATTACCACCGTTATTGCTACCTGGATGACTGTAATAAGGGGAATAATACTTTTATTCCCGGGAAGCTGCATACCGTGAGGCCCGTTGCTCTGGAAACACTGCCTGTGTTCACAGAGAACTGCCGCGAATATACGGTCATGGAAACTTCCCACTTCGGCACTGTAACTCAGGTAGAAGTAGGCGCCATGCTGGTTGGAAAGATTAAAAATCACCATCAGTCCCAGCACTGCCTCAGGGGTGAGGAAAAGGGCATGTTCCTCTATGGCGGTTCAACCATTATTGTTCTATTGGAAAAGGGCAAAGCCAAAGTAGATTCCTGCTACCTGAAGGCTTCCTCCCGCGGACTGGAGAGTCCTGTCAAAATGGGTGAAAAATTGGGAATTGCAATAAAAAAATGTTGATTTCTCCATGACCTGCTGATATAATACCCCTGTGAGGGGCATTAGCGCAGTTGGGAGCGCGCCACACTGGCAGTGTGGAGGCCACGGGTTCAAGTCCCGTATGCTCCACTGAGATTTGCATAAAAAAAGCTGCTGAAACATCTATCCATGATTTCAGCAGCTTTTTTATTTAAGAAAAATCCCGATTCACATTTATCAGCGTCATTACATACTATATATCAAAACAATATTCGAGGACTGACATGAATAACGGCTGTTCTGATCTCTATCTGCTCTCCACACTGGCCTGCCGTCTGGCTGAATGCCTTGACAATGATGAACTCTCTGTACTCGCTACCAGTCTCACCGCCCTCGGTGATATGCTGGAAGTCGTCATTGCCAGACAGGCAGCATGCAAAAATGATGAAGCCAATGCTCCGGAGCCACCGGAAAACGACACTTCTCCTGCTTGCTTCCCCGATTAATATTCCGGTCGTTCCGGAATGATAATAGCAGCGATAACGTAGGCTAAAAATCCACTGCCTCCTAATGCGCAAAACAGTACCCATCCAAGACGAATCAGAGTCGGATCGATCCCCAGGTATTCCCCAACACCGCCACAGATGCCACACAGCAATTTATCTTCTCTGGATTTATAAAGTCTGTCTTTCATTTTATTTCCTCCCGTTTCTTCTTTCTTTTTCTTCTATTCTACAAGAAAGCACATCCCGGATATAGGCGGATTCTTCGGCTCTTTGTGTCAATATTATAGATAAGTCTCGTTCTTCCTCTTTTATTTCCTGCATAATTGTATGATCAAAGAAATATACTATTTCTGAGGTGACGACTGTGAAACGATTAAAAGCTTATGTGATCAACGGCATATTCTTTACTTTTATATTCGGAACACTCTTTCATTTTCTGTATGAATGGTCCAATAACAACATGATCGTTGGATTCTTTATGCCTGTTAATGAATCCATATGGGAACATATGAAACTGGTCTTTTTTCCGATGCTTCTGTATTCTTTGATCATCATTCCCAGACTTAAAAATTCATGGCCTTGTATCGTTCCCTCAATGTTGGCCGGTACGCTTCTTTGCACGCTTCTGATTCCTGTTATCTTCTACACAGGCACAGGCATCATCGGTAAGCATTCTCTTCTTCTAGATATCGGAACCTTTGTTTTGAGTATTCTCATCGCATTCTATACCATATATCGACTTACTTTATCCTGCAGAATGGAAAATTATTCTTTTCTTTTGTACGCCCTCATCTGTATCTTTCTGATATGTTTTATGAGATTTGCATATTACCCTCCAAATATCGAATTGTTCGCAGAGCCGCCTTCTATCATAAAATAATTTAAGACTGCCATTAATACTCCGGCCGCTCTGGGATAATAATGGCTGCAATCACATAAGCCGGAATTCCACTGCCGCCCATTACACAAAACAGTGTCCATCCAAGACGGATCAGGGTCGGATCGATCCCAGTATAATCCCCAATACCACCGCAGATACCGCAAAAAAAAGGGATGCCAAAGCACCCCTTCCCTGTTTCCGGGAAGGACAACCACCTGACTATCCCCACGTTGTTCTAATCCGACTGAGATTATTTTACCATGTCCGGCAAACTATGACAATCGTTATCTTTTCTTCTCATCAATAGTTATGTCATCTCATCTTTTCATCGCTTCTGATTGATCGGAGCTATTCCTTCTTTTCTTACATTATGCGTCTGGTTCTGATTCTCCACCTTTTCTTTCTGAGTTACACTGTTAAATTCATCATGGGACATTTTCTGCTGCAGTTTTTCCTGCTCTTTCCTATCCATTTGCTTCACCTCGGAATCAGGATTCCCATCAAGAAGATTCTTTATACTATCTGACCGGAATTACATAAACTTCTCAATTGCCTTTTGAAACTCTTCTATTGCCTCCGTATTGCCGTCTTCAACGGCATGATAAATACAATGAGCAATATGTTCATTGATAATTTCCTTGCCCAGACCCACCAGCGCAGATTTTGAGGCCGAAAGCTGATTAAGGACATCCGCGCAATCTTCGTCATTTTCTATCATCCGCTTGACATACTGTAAATGTCCGATGATCCTCGACAGTCTGTTCAACTGCCTTTTCTTCTCTTCTGGCGAGTGATAATGGGAATGTGAATGCTTACCTGCTGATTCCTTATTTTCATTTAAATTCGCCAACTCTTTTTCATTCATATCTCATTTCCTCCCAAAAGCAGATTACCGTATTATGTTCTTTCCCGTTTAGCATATGGCCTGCACGGCTGCAGGCAGAAGGGCAATTCCAGGTGACAGGATTCCAGAAGCTCTCTGTTTCTTAATATTTCTTCTGCTTCACCATCAGCCCTGATTCCCTCATGATCCATTAAAACGACTCTGTCACAGGTTTCCAGTATCATATCCAGATCGTGTGAAGCGATCAGCTTTGTCTCCTTCATCCTGTTCAGATTCTGAATCAATGTCCGCCGGTTATACGGATCCAGCGCAATAGAGGGTTCATCCATCAGAACAACATCCGGATGCATAGCAAGAATTGTTGCTATACAGGCCATCCTTTTTTCTCCGCCGGACATCTTATAATTCTGTTTATATTTTAAATGAGTGATACCCGTTCTTTCAAGGGCATTGTCAACAGCCTTCTCCACTTCTTCCTTACTCATTCCATAATTCCTCGGAGCAAAGGCAATGTCATCATAAACCGTCGGCATGAACAGCTGACTGTCCGAATCCTGAAAGACAAATCCTGTCCTCTTCCTGATCTCCGGGAAATTCTTCTTCTCAACTTCCAGTCCAAAAATCTTAATACTTCCTCCGTGTCCCAGTAAACCCGTCATCATCTTTAAAAGTGTTGATTTGCCTGTCCCATTGGCGCCAATGAGACCCACAGACTCTCCCTCTGCTATTTGCAGTGACAGATCCGATATAACCTGATATCCCCTGTCATAGGCAAAAGATGCATGGGCAATATCAATCACATATGTACTCTGTTGTTCAGTCATATCAACACCTCCTTACACGAACAGATTCCCAAGCAAAACTGAAATATTGACAAATCTGAAAGCCAAAATCAGCCCGCTGCAGATACAGATATACAGATAGTCCGATTTCGTGGCTTTGTCCACATCCGCATAATAAAAGCTTCCGTGAAATCCTCTCATCTTCATACTTTGAAACAGCTCCGTTGCCCGATCCATACTCCGCAGCAGCAGCTGTCCCACAAAAGATCCCCATGCAGAAAAATGCAGGCCTTTCTGCCCCGGAGCCCGGAGAGAATAGGCATTGACCATGGTGCCTGTCTCATGCAGCAGCAAACTTATATACCGATATGTGATCAGTATCTGTGTCACCAGCAGATCCGGGACATGTAAAATACTTAATGCATAACAGATTTTCTCAATATTCGTAGTCGCAATCAGCAGAAAGGAAGCCATGAGTGCAAACACGCCTTTAAGCATCAGTGTTATAAAAGATACCAGGCCCGACGTAATCGTCAGCGCACCTATCTGCGCAACAGCTGTACGATCCAGTATAGGATTCCAGATTCCCACCGCACATACAATCGGCAGTATGAACCGCAGTTTATAAAAACAGGTACTGACCGGAATTCCACTGAGCTGAAATACCAAAACCGGATACAAAATCAAAGGCACCAGGCCGCTTAAATTATCCACCGGAAAAGATACAACAACAAAAATATATAATATGGTAACTAATAATTTGCCAAGCGGATGTCTGCGGTGAATAAATGTATCCATCCGTGACAATTCGTCCATATTAGCCATTTCAAGCATGGCTGCAGTCATTTGATTCATGCTTACTCCTACAACACAAAGAGCAGGATACCTTCATGAGATATCCTGCAATCTGTTCATATGTACAAATGAATTAACGGGCATTCAGCAGCTTTTTCTTTCTGAAAAATCCACCTATATAACAGATAATCACAACAACCGCTGCTACAATAATTGATCCAAGAACACCTGAAACCGTCGTTCCGACCGGATTCTCTTCATCTCCTGAAAATGCATAATCCGGAAGAAAGGCTGTTTTCTCCTGAATATCCCCGGCTATAGCAGCTGCATCACTGGTAATACCGTAATCTTCTTCATCAAGGCCCATATTAGACGCATATCCGCCTTCAGTATTGCCAAATAAAGACCATTCAAGTCCATCCGGATTGCCGCTGGCAAAATGCGAACCGATACCTCCGATCAGAAGAACCGCTAC
>JBJEJD010000016.1:0-6014 GCA_051877705.1 Coprococcus sp.
GACAATTTGTTCCACACCATTGAAATAAAAATGAGCTTTCCCGGAAGCTATATATAGAAGCTGAAAATCCAGACGACCTCTGGGACGGTGGGTTGGAAGTTTCGGACGGGTGAATAAATGATAGGTTCCGCAGCTTCCGACAAACAGAGGATGTTTTCGATCTTTGAAATCTAAACGGGTATTGTGCCAATAGGCATTATCAGTATACATGACGAGATCTCCTTCCTGTTATTTTAAATTGTATCATTTTGTGCATGTTTTGTCTATTGCGGTTTATGTAAATAATCTGTAAAAACCTTTAAAATAAAGGTACATAAGGAAAACGAGACAGCATGGAGAAAATAATTAGAACTGCAAAAAAATGCATAAAGGAGGGAGAACTATGATCGTACCTCGTCATTACGAGGATCTGCACATGCTTCATGAGAATACCATGGCTGACCGGGCGTATTACATTCCGGCATCCCGGCGGATGGACTGTCTGGAAGAACAGAGAGAGCAATCTGACAGGATACAGATGTTAAACGGCGATTGGAAATTCCGTTACTATGACAGCATTTACGATCTGAAGGAACAATTTTACAGAGAGGATTACGACGCAGAGGATTATGTGTCGATTCCGGTACCGGGGGTATGGCAGCAGTATGGCTATGATTGTCATCAATACACCAATTTCAGGTATCCATTTCCGGTGGATCCGCCTTATGTACCACAGGAAAATCCCTGTGGCGCCTATATCCACAGGTTTGAATACAGGGCAGATGAGATGGCACCGAAAGTTTTTCTTGAATTTGAAGGTGTGGATTCCTGCTTTTATGTGTGGCTGAACGGGAGGTATGTGGGATACAGTCAGGTGTCTCATGCGCTGAGTGAGTTTGATGTCACAGAGTATCTGGTGGAGGGAAGCAATGTACTGGCAGTGCTGGTACTGAAATGGTGTGATGGAAGTTATCTGGAAGATCAGGATAAGTTCAGAATGACCGGCATTTTCAGGGATGTCTATTTAATGAAGCGACCAAAACAGTGTATTTATGATTACTTTATCAATACGAAACTGGTCGGTGATAATGCGGCCATAAGTATTCACACGAAATATCTGGATCAGACGATTCCTGTCAAGGCAAGTGTTTACGATGAACAGGACACTTTGATCACTGAGTTTGTATACCAGGGGGATACAGAATTTGAGATTTCAAAACCTTATTTATGGAATAGTGAACAGCCATATCTGTATACACTGGTTCTTGAAACACAGCATGAGGTGATTGTTGAATATATCGGTATCCGTGAGATCCACATTGAGGGAAATGTGGTTTATATCAACGGCAGGCAGGTTAAATTCCGGGGTGTTAATCGTCATGATTCAGATCCCGTGACGGGTTGTGTGATCAGTGTAGAGCAGATGAAGAAGGATCTGGCCATGATGAAGCAGCATAATTTTAATGCCATCAGAACCAGTCACTATCCAAATGCACCCATGTTCTATCAGATGTGTGACAGATATGGTTTCTTTGTTATTGATGAAGCAGATAATGAAAGTCATGGCCCGTGGATGCTCTGCTATTCTAAAGATACAGATGAAGAACGGGCCAGCAGGTGGAATGAACTCATTTCAGATAACCCGGAATTCGATGAGGCCACATTGGATCGTACAAAGAAGCTGGTTGAGCGGGATAAGAATCGTCCTTGCGTTGTTATATGGTCAATGGGCAATGAGGGTGGTTACGGCTGTACTTTTGAGAAGGCGTTGGCGTGGACAAAACAGTATGATCCCAGCCGGCTGACACATTATGAAAGTGCTTATTATAAAGGGAAAAAGAGAAAGTATGATTATTCGAACCTGGATTTGTACAGTCGTATGTATCCGGCATTTGAGCAGGTAGTGGAGTATGCCGAAACCAATCCGGATAAGCCTTATATCATGTGCGAATACTGTCATTCCATGGGAAACGGTGCAGGTGATTATGAGGATTATTTTAAATTGATCGAGAAGTATGACTGTATCTGTGGTGCTTTTGTGTGGGAATGGTGTGATCATGCCATCTATAAGGGCAAGGCTGAGAGTGGAGAAGGCATATATTATTATGGGGGAGATCACGGAGAATATCCTAATGACGGTAATTTCTGTATGGATGGTCTTGTATATCCGGATCGAAGGCCGCATAAAGGACTTCTGGAGTTCAAAAATGTTCACAGACCGGCGAGAGTGACAGATTTTCAGCAGGAGGAAGGGATTATCACAATCAAAAACGAGATGAATTATGTGGAATTGAGGGACTATCTGGATATTTTCTTTGAAGTCAACTGCGATGGTGCTGTTATTTCTTCCGGAAGGATTGATACGGCAGATATTCCTGTGATCCTTCCACACACTCAGGGAAAGATATATTTTCCGGTTCAGGTTCCGCCAAAAGGGCGAGCATTTCTGAAGCTGATGTACACTCTTAGGAGTGGGGATGCATTTCGGACAAAAGGGCATTTGCTTGGCTTTGATGAGATACTGCTAACGAATGAAAATGGTGGGAATCAGATGGTGGCAGAGCTGTCTGCAAAACAGACAGTGATTGCAAAGGAGGCTGCGCCGATTCTTGTTAAAGAAAACGAGAGACAGCTGGTGATTCTGGGTGAGGGCTTCACCTATGTTTATAGCAAGCTTTACGGTATTTTTGAGCAGCTGGCGATAGCAGGAAAGGAATTGCTTGACCGTCCGATGGAGTTGAATGTCTGGAGGGCACCGACAGATAATGATATGTATCTGAAAAAAGAGTGGGTGAAGGCCATGTATGACAAAGCGGTATCCCGTGCATATATTACCAATTATACGTTGACAGATACTTATCTTGAGATTCAAAGCCGAATGTCACTGTCGGCAGTCACCGTGCAGAGAATGATGAAAATCGACGCGGCATGGCGCATTACCAATGGGGGACAGATATCTGTCCGTATGGATGTGGTTAGAAATATGGATTTCCCGGAATTGCCGAGATTCGGACTGCGTCTGTTCCTTCCAAAGGATATGAAAGAGGTGACTTATTATGGTATGGGGCCGGAGGAAAGTTATATCGATAAATGCAGGGCGTCCAGCCATGGTATCTATTCTGCTTCCGTGAAAGAGCTGCATGAGGATTATCTGAAACCTCAGGAAAATGGCAGCCATTGCGACTGCGATTATGTGACAGTTACGGGTGATGAGATGATATTGACTGCCTATGGGACAAAATCATTTTCTTTTAATGCGTCTGTTTATACTCAGGAGGAATTGACGGAAAAAGCCCATAATTTTGAACTGACACCTTGCGGCAGTACAGTGTTGAATCTTGATTTCAGGCAAAACGGCATCGGATCTAACAGCTGCGGTCCAAGACTTCAGGAAAAATACAGATTTGATGAGGAGAAATTTACCTTTGAATTAAACATTTTACCTTTATTTAAGTAATTATTGGGGGATTTTACAATGAAAGAGAAGACTTATCTGAAATGGTATAACAAATTGGGCTATGGCTCGGGAGATATTGCAGGAAATGTGGTTTATGCCTTTCTGTCCTCCTTTGTCATGATTTATCTGACCAATGCCATCGGTCTGAATCCAGGTGTTGTGGGTACGCTGATTGCAGTATCTAAGCTCTTTGACGGCGTTACGGATGTGTTTTTCGGATCAATGATCGATAAGACCCATTCCAGGATGGGCAAAGCGAGACCGTGGATGTTCTATGGATATTTTGGATGCGCCCTGACCCTGATCGGGATCTTTGCAGTTCCTGCCAGCCTTGGTCAGACGGCTCAGTATGCCTGGTTTTTTATCTGCTATACGCTGTTAAATGCAGTGTTCTATACGGCTAATAATATTGCCTATTCCGCCTTAACATCATTAATTACCAAAAACAGCAAGGAACGTGTACAGATGGGCTCCTACAGATTTATGTTTGCTTTTGCCACAAGTCTGCTGATTCAGTCCGTCACCCTTCAGTTTGTTCGTATGATGGGCGGCGGCGCAGCCGGATGGAGAACTGTAGCCATCATTTACGCTATCATTGGTCTGATTGTCAATTCGATTTCTGTATTGTCTGTAAAAGAGCTTTCTGAAGAGGAACTGTCCGAGGGTACAGAGACAGAAGAACAGTACAGAGAGGATGAAAAATACGGACTGATTCATGCTTTCAGGATTCTGATTAAGAATAAATATTATCTGATGATTTGCGGAACATATATTCTTCAGCAGATTTACTCAGCCATGATAAACATGGGTGTCTATTTTATGACCTATGTTATGTTTAATGAGAATCTGTACAGTGTATTTTCATGGGCAGTCAATATTCCTTTAATTATTGCTCTGGTGTTTACACCGACGCTTGTGGCAAAATGGAAGGGCATGTACAAGCTGAATGTGGCAAGTTATACCCTTGCAACTATTGGACGTGCACTGGTAGTTGTAGCCGGCTATATGGGAAGTGTACCGCTGATGCTTGCCTTTACTGCATTGGCCGCCATTGGACAGGGACCATGGCAGGGGGATATGAATGCGGTTATCGCCACATGTTCTGAGTACACCTGGCTGAAGGATGGCAAGAGAGTGGACGGCACCATGTATTCCTGCACATCTCTGGGTGTAAAACTTGGAGGAGGTATTGGTACTGCAATCGCAGGATGGCTTCTGGCAGCCAGTGGATTTGATGGTTCTCTGGCAGTACAGGCAGAATCTACTGTTAACATGCTCTATATCATGTATCTGTGGATTCCATTTGGTATCGATGCCGTTATCACATTCATACTTTCGAGAATGAATGTTGAAAAAGCAGTTTCTGATCTGAAAATTCAGAAGGGAATAGAAATTTCTGAATAAGAGGTAAACTATACAGTTAATCAACAAAACCGATGGAATAGACTTTCTAGTCATAGTCATCGGTTTTGTTGTATATCTGTATGTGGAAGAAATGTTCTGACCGGGACAGGGGAAAGAACTGAGAAAGCAGACAATTAATATAAAGGATGAAAGAAAGGTGCAGCTTCGTAATCGGGCAGGGTATATAACCTGGGTGGCCACTATGGCGGTATGCCTTATAGCTTCGTTCATAGCGGCAGTTTTTCGGGCAGGAACGGTAGTCGTAAGTGTTCTTGCGGGAGCGGCAGTTGTACAGTATATAGCGGCATCAATTGTGTATAAGTATCTGTGTAGGAAGATGTAAGGGCGGAATCCGACAGGTGGAACCGTCCTCTGCCCCATCTCAATTTTTCTCTTTACGGTATTCCCTCGGGGAGCAGCCCATCTGTTTTTTAAATATTTTGGCATAGTAAGCCGGGGTGGAAAAGCCTGTCTGCTCTGCAATGGCTGTGATGCTTTCACGTCCATCCAGTAGAAGAGGAAGACTTTTATTGATTCTGTATTCCATCAGATATTCAAAAAGGGACTGATTCATGCATTTTTTGAAAAAGCGGCAGCATTCACTGCGGCAGATATTGATCTCTCCCGCAAGCGCCTCCAGTGTGATCTGTTCCGAATAATGGGTGTGGATGTAATCAAGCAGTGTTCTCAGTCGGTCCACATCTCTGGCTTCAGCAGTATATTGAGACTGATCAGAGAGGGTCACGTGACTGTAAAGCTGGTTCCAGATGGAGAGAAGCAGCTGCTGAATTTCCATTTCGTAGGTGATGGTCGGGTTAAGGGACAGTGAGTAGATATGTTTCATAGTATTGATAATGGTTTTCTGCCATTCTGATTCCGGAGAAAGGGGAACGGAAGCCAGGTGTACATCGGTCAATACAGGTTCGATGTATTTAGTCTGGATCACGCTGCCTGAAAAGCCGTAAAGCAGTCGGGGAGCAAAGGTTGTGGAGATATAATGGCAGTCATGGCCCTCGTGCATATGTCCTGTATGCAATGCATTGGTGTTGCAGAACAGACCATCTCCCTTTAGCAGATGATAAGTTCTGTTATTGACCTGATAATCGATCTCTCCATCCAGAATAAATGTCAGCTCGATCTCCGGGTGCCAGTGCCATGCAAAAGCACCTCTTTC
>JBJEJD010000017.1:0-6436 GCA_051877705.1 Coprococcus sp.
GGCGCTATTTTCGGCGGTGCGCCTTGGGTGGCTCCGAGTGCTTATTTTGTAGGTATTGCAGCGATCATCTGCTCCGGTATCATCCTGAAGAAGACAAAGATGTTTGCCGGTGATCCGGCACCGTTTGTTATGGAGCTTCCTCCTTATCATGTGCCAACAGTGGGCAATGTATTGAGAAGTATGTGGGAAAGAGGCTGGTCTTTCATTAAAAAAGCTGGCACAGTTATTCTTCTGTCCACAATCTTTATCTGGTTTACAACTTATTTCGGATGGGTAGACGGTCAGTTCCGTATGTTGGAGCCATTGGAGATTGAAAATAGTATCCTGGCAAGGATCGGAAGTGCCATTGCATGGATTTTCACACCGCTTGGATGGGGTAACTGGAAGGCTGCTGTAGCTGCTGTTACAGGTCTGGTTGCCAAGGAAAATGTTGTAGGTACTTTTGGTATTCTCTTCGGTTTTGAAGAGGTTGCAGAAGATGGCGCAGAGGTTTGGACCAATATTGCAGCAGCATTTACACCTGTTGCAGCATACAGCTATCTTGTATTTAACCTTTTGTGTGCACCTTGCTTTGCAGCCATCGGTGCCATTAAGAGAGAAATGAACAGTGCGAAATGGACATGGTTTGCTATCGGTTACCAGTGTGTTCTTGCTTACGCTGTTGCTCTCTGCATCAATCAGTTTGGTACACTGATTACAGGCGGCGGTTTCAGTATCGGTGTTATCGCAGCAATTATAATCGTTGTTTTATTCATTTATCTGCTGGTTCGTCCTTACAAAGAAAGTAAAAAATTAACAGTTCATGTGAAAGGAGCTGCACGCGCTTAATGGGAACTCTTGTGGTAGGTTTAGTGGTGCTGGCTATGGCAGTCGGTGCGATTCACAGTATTTATAAAGATAAAAAAAGTGGAAAGGCATGTTCAGGCTGCAGTGGTAATTGTGGAGGTGGATGCAGCTGTGGAGAACAGCGTAAAAAATGAACAGTACCAGCGCGTCTGCCAGGAGAAGGAGGAGATCCTTCACCTACTGAGGAAGCGAGGTTTTCGTGTAACAAAGCAGAGAGAGCTGATATTGGACATCGTTTTTGAACATGAATGTTCCAGTTGTAAGGAGATTTACTATCAGGCGATTTTGCGCGATCCGGGAATCGGAATGGCGACGGTCTACCGTATGGTAAATACTCTGACAGATATAGGGGTTTTAAAGGTGGCAGCGCTGAAACCGCAGGTGGATGCGCAGGGCTCAGGGAAGGGCTGCCAGATACTATTAAAAAACCGGCATACAATAGATTTGAATCAGGCAGAATGGATGGAGATCCTTCAAAATGTGTTGTATCGTAAAGGATATGATATGGGTGAGGAGATTTTGGAGGTAAATATTAAATAAAAATGAAATTCATTCTCAAAAATACTTGCAATGTTTTTTCATATGTGATATGATAGGTGCATAAGAGGTTAGGTAATACTAATCGCTGGCTTCTCGATCAGTTGAGATGTCCGGGCATCAGAAAGAACTTCTGAAAGAGATAATATAATATTTTCGTACACAAAACAGACCGTTGGTTTTCCGGAAACCGACGGTCTGTTTTGTGTATACAATCCACAAGTCGTAAATGATATTAAATATCAATGTATAGATAATGAGAATTGTTATCAAATAGAAACTTGCGTTTAAAACTGACAGATGATATGATAAAGGTGCCAGAAGGTTAGTTATACCTAACCAATATAAAATGAAGGAGAAGAGAGATGGCAGCATACAGTCAGACTTATGAACACATAAGAGGAATACAGGAAAAAGCAGCAGAACAATGTGCACCGGTCATTTTTGGTATTAAGCCGTCCAATTTGCTGATTATTGATAAGTTTTACGCAAAGGCTTTGAAGTCGTTGATTGAGAGTACCGGGTTAAAGGCCAGATGTTTCGATCACCGCTCAGAAAAGCAGGTATGGTTCCTGTTCCGTGAGGATGCGCTTTGGAAGCAGCTGACTGACCCGGATAACCGCGATTTTATGGAAGCCTATGGTTATACGGCTGATATGAATCTGGAGGATATGCTGGGATATGCAGCGAAGAGGTTCAGATTGTATAAGAACGGCCAGATCGATTTCCCGCATGAAATGGGCATTTTTCTTGGCTATCCGTTGGGAGATGTTAAGGGTTTTATCCGGCATAAAGGCAGGAATTGCCTCTGTACCGGCTACTGGAAAGTGTATGAGAACGAACAGCAGGCCCTTGAAACTTTCAAATTATATTCAAAGGTAAAAAGGATAGCCATGGATATGGTACAGCAGGGCCTGGGCTTTAGCCGGGCTGAACAGTATCAGTTTGGATAATCATCCATCAAATATTTTATTTTACAGGAGGATTTTTAAAATGAAAGAAGTTATTGTCGCATATTGGAGTGGTACAGGAAACACAGCAGCTATGGCAGCGATTATCGGAAAGGGTGTGGAGGCCGCAGGCGCTGCAGCGAAGGTCGTTTCCGTAGAAGAATTCTCGGCATCTGAATTGAAGGATTGCCCGGTATTTGCTCTGGGCTGCCCGTCCATGGGTAATGAGCAGCTGGAGGAAACGGTTATGGAAGATTTTGTAACAGAGGTTGAGAGTTTTGCTTCCGGCAAAAAGATTGGCTTATTCGGTTCTTATGGATGGGGCGATGGTGAATGGATGCGCAATTGGGTCGAACGCATGCAGGGAGCAGGCGCTGAGGTTCTTGGCGGTGAAGATGCCATCTGTATGAATGAGCCGGATGCTGAGGCTGAGACAAAGCTTGAAGAGCTGGGCAGAGCGCTGGCTGTTTAATTGAATAATTTTAATAAGAACCTGCCGGAGAAGATGGCTTTTCCGGCAGGAAAAAATCAGGAAGAAGGGGGAAAACTATGAGCATAGTCATTATCGGGGGGCATGACAGAATGGTCTGTCAATATAAGAAAATATGTAAATCCCACAGGTGTAAGGCAAAGATATTTACACAGATGTCCGCAGATCTGGACAAGCAGATTGGAGATCCTGATCTTTGTATTTTATTCACGAACACAGTATCACATAAAATGGTAAGGTGTGCCGTTGATGAATCGGAAAAGAAAAATTTTAAAATTGTCCGCTGCCATAACAGCAGCAGCGCTGCTTTGGAGGGGATACTGCTTGAACATGCCGGTTAGGGAAGGCGCGGAAATCTTTTATGTATAATGCAGAAAACGAGTATTTACAGATAAAAAGATAACCGGGAGGAACACGCAAAAGCGCGTTTCTTCCGGTTATTTTACTGAAGCGGTATAAATCTCTTTGATCTTCTGAAAGCTTTCTTCGCTGATAACATGCTCAATTCTGCAGGCATCCTTCAGGGCATTCTCCTCGCTGACCCCGATGGAAGTCAGATACCCGGAAATAACCTGATGACGTTCGTAAATGCTGCAGGCAATGGCACGTCCGGATTCTGTCAGGGTAAGAAAACCGTTGTCATCCATGTTGACATATCCATTCTCACGAAGACGCTTCATGGCTACACTGACACTTGGTTTGGAGTATCCGAGATGCCTGGCCACGTCAATGGAGCGGACTTCATCACTATGAAGTGAAAGCATATGTATGGCCTCCAGATAATCCTCCGGAGATTCCTGCATTTTCATGAACCCACCATCCCTTCTGTTGAACTGTGCATTTAGTATATCACAATCCGGGGGAAATGGCAAAGCATTCCTTAATTAACTTTTGCTGGAATACGGATGTTTCCTGTGATATACTATAGGGAAAAGGGGGTTTACGATATGAAGCTTGTAACTTTAGTAGAGGATACGACAACATGCAGTCTGCCTGCAGAACATGGACTCAGTATATACGTGGAGACGGCAAAGCATAAGGTGCTGTTTGATGTGGGAACAACGGATTTATTTATCAAAAATGCGGAAGCATTGGGTATTGATCTGTCTCAGGTGGATACAGTTGTTATCTCACATGGTCACGATGATCATGGCGGCGGTCTGGATGCTTTTTTGACCATCAATAATCATGCGGTGATTTATCTTCAGGAGAAGGCATTTGCCAATCATTATACAAATAAGAAGACAGGGCCGGAGTATATTGGTCTGAATCAGGATCTTAAAAATCATCCTCAGGTACGTCTGCTGGACGGTAATTATGTGATTGATGATGAACTTCAGATCTACAGCCATGTATCAGGTGAAGTCTATGAGACCAATAAGAATCTTCTGAAAGAGGATAAGACGAGGGATGATTTTATTCATGAACAGCATCTGGTCATCCAGGGAGAGAAGAATGTGCTGCTTATGGGATGCGGGCATAAAGGTGTTCTGAATATTATCAATCAGTGTCCGGTGAAAGCGGATCTGATCATTGGTGGATTCCATCTGTACAGCCCGAGAACAGGCGAATGCCTGCCGGAGCCGATCATCAAACATCTGGCGGATAATCTGCCGGATGCAGTTTACTATACAGGCCACTGCACCGGCGATAAGGCTCTGGAGATACTGACCAGAGAACTTCGTGAGATTCATCCGCTGATGACCGGAACGGTTATTGAAGTTTAGATAGCTTCGCCAGGTATTCAATGGCAGAGTGGGCTGCGATATTGCCTTCGCCGGCAGCCTTCACATACTGGTAAGGTCGGCCTGTGCAGTCTCCGCATGCAAAGCAGCCCTTCAGATTGGTGCACATCTGCCGGTCAACGATGATATGGCGGCCGTCTGTTTCCAGACCATAGACGAGAGTGGAAGGTGATATGGCATCCTTCAGGATGAAGACGCCGTCCGCAGATACATCCTCCCCTGATTTCAGGCGGACACCGGTAACGGCATTGTCTCCGAGGATGGCCTGCGGGCGGTCTTTGTATATGGTTAGGTTATCTTTGTCGTCAAAATTATTGTTCAGCGGGTATGTTGGCATGTAGGACACATGGGCGGCAATTTCCGACAAATACAGCATTTCCTTTTCAGCGTCTGCACTGGTGGCGATCACGGCTACGTCCTTATCTTTGTACAGCATGCCGTCACAGGTGGCGCAGTAGCTGACACCCATACCGACCAGCGCCTGTTCTCCTTCCAGTGGATTGGAAAATTCCACGCCGGTGGCCAGAATGACGGTACGGGCTTCGAACATCTGCATACCTGAGGTGACGTGCCATGTATCATTATAGTAGAATACACCATTGATCTTCAGATCAGTGACAGTAATATCCATCTGTTTCAGATGTTCAAAAACTGCATCGGAGAGCTGTTGTCCGTTGATAGCGGGCATTCCCGGATAATTGAGGATCTGTTCGGCTTTGATGGCCTTGGAATTAAAAGACGGTGAGCCAAAGAGCATAAACGATTTATTGCGTATTTTCAGATTCATGGCAGCAGAAGCCCCTGCAATGCCGGAACCGATAATGATAGAATCATATATCATGATAAACACCTCCTGTTAACAGTCTACCCTAATTCAGTGTAAAACACCAGCTTTAAATTTATTCGTTGACGATGACTGTTTCAAAGGATATAATAATACAAGTACGTTTACGATTAAAGGGGAGAAAAACAGATGATGGGTATGATATTTAATTCAACAAATCTGCTGGTTCTGATTATTATATGCATAATCAGCTATACTTTCTGGAAACCTTATATCAGAGGAAAGAAGATCAAGGCAGTTGTAGATGGATATTGTCATCCGGCAGATGCGGATGATAAGGACAGAGATCTGGTCTGGTGCTATCGTTTTATGTATCGTGAGAGTAAAGCTGGTAAGAGGCTGTACTGCTATTCAAGAAAGCATTATGATACGAAAGAGGAGATGCGGGTAAAATATCCAAAGGGTGCAGAGGTCGAGATCAGGTGCTATGATGACGGCAGGGAAGACAAAAAGGCTGTGATCGTAGGGGATAAGGATGAAATGAAGCAGTCGCTTTTATATACTCTGGCAGCTCTTATGGGAGGTATCGGTCTGGCGGCCGGATACCAGTTGTTGGTGTATCAGATAGGTTTGAAATAGAATTCGAAGTAATGTCATAAAAAGGAGAAATTCCGGGAATAGGATGATCATGATCCACGGGAATTTCTCCTTTTTTGCTTACATTGCTGGTTGACAGGGAACCGAATGACATTTACTGATGACGGAAGTTTTTCAATGCTTCTTCAACGGAGCGGGTCATCTCCAGGGAGAAGTCTGAATGATATTTTCGTTTGCAGAAAGCCTGCATCCAATCGTCAAATGAACCATTACCGCGGCTGATGCCCATGCCTTTTTCCATGTCTTCTCTGGATAAGGTTCTGTATCCGTTCTCATGGACAATGAAATCAAGGGGTGCCCGTTCCGGTTTGCGGCGTTCCAGCTGCTGCGCAGTCGGATAGCCGAATACCAGCATCAGTGCAGGAAATACATATTCCGGCAGATGAAGCAGGTCACGGTGAATTTCATAATTCTCCATAATATCGCC
>JBJEJD010000017.1:6536-24834 GCA_051877705.1 Coprococcus sp.
GCCATGGCTGCAGTGAGTATCAATTCTTTATCTTCCGGAGAAATATCCTGATCAGTGAAGGATCGAACAGATTTACGTTCCAGTAAGCTTTCTATAATTGTATTCATAAAAACCTCCCGTTGAGTTCAATGCTTGTTTCATCTTATCACCTGAGAAAAGATTGTGCAAACATAACTTGACAGTGCAGAGTGAAAAAGACAATAGCAGTTGTTTTTGGAATGCTGTTTGACAAAAAAGTCCGTATTGTGCTACAATGCATATACCCCTATAGGTACGGAGGTTTGGAAAATGAAACAGTGTATGGATGCTGATAATCTGCACCGCAGATTAAAAAAAATCATCGGACAGGTGCAGGCAATTGATCGTATGATTGATGAAGATATTCCTTGTGAGGATATTCTTTCTCAAATCAATGCGGCTAAATCCGCTTTGCACAAAGCAGGACAAGTTGTTCTGGAGGGTCATATCAGGCATTGCGTGAAGGATGGAATCGAGCACGGCGATGCAGACAAAACAATCGAGAGCTTTACAAAAGCTGTAGAGCGTTTCGCAAATATGCAGTAACATGGAAAAGGTAGTCGAAGACGGCTGCCTTTTTTCTATATCCTCTTGACAAAATATACCCCCAAGGGTATATTATACGCATACCCCCATGGGTATAGAAAGAAGGGTTACAATGGAAAGAGTTATTGAAAAAATCGAACATTTTATGGAACTCGGCGGCGTGAAAAAGGATATCACGTTGCTTGTTGTGTCGGGGGCGGCGTTAATAATCAGTATTTTTGACCTGCTCCCACTACCTTTTGATGCTGCATGGATCGCAATCATTCTCTGTGGTATTCCTATTATTATGGAAGCGATTATAGGACTGATTACTGCTTTTGATATTAAAGCGGATGTTCTTGTTTCTCTTGCACTGATCGCATCTGTGTATATCGGAGAAGATTTCGCAGCCGGAGAAGTGGCATTTATTATGCAGCTCGGTGCACTTCTGGAAGATCTGACGGTTGCCAAAGCGAGAGAAGGTATTGAAAAGCTGGTTCATCTTACCCCGCAAACAGCGAGACTCATTGTTAACGGTGTTGAAAAAATCGTTCCTGCCGAACAAGTCAGGATTGGAGATATCATTCGCGTTTTGCCTGGAGAAACAATAGCCGTAGATGGTGTTATTATTTCGGGACAGACATCGGTCAATCAGGCGGTTGTGACCGGTGAATCTCTCCCTGTCGACAAAACCGTTGGGGACGAGGTGTTGTCCGGCACAGTCAATCAGTTTGGTGCATTTGATATGAGTGCCGCAAAGGTTGGCGAAAACAGTTCTATTCAGCGAATGATCAAACTTGTACAGTCGGCTGATGCCGGTAAAGCAAAAATAGTTGGTTTAGCTGACCGTTGGGCAACATGGATTGTTGTGATTGCTCTTACGGCTGCGGTCCTTACATGGGTAATTACGGGAGAGATCATTCGAGCCGTTACGATTCTCGTTGTGTTCTGTCCGTGTGCTTTGGTGCTTGCAACGCCTACCGCTATTATGGCTGCCATCGGCAATGCGACAAAGCACGGATTTCTTGTTCGTGAAGGAGATGCTTTGGAGCGGCTGGCAAAGGTATCAAAAATTACTTTTGATAAGACAGGTACACTGACCTATGGCACCCCTGCTGTTACGGCTGTAAAAGCAGGTTCCGGATATAGTGAGGACGAGGTTTTCTCCTATGCGGCTGCGGTTGAAAGTCTGAGCGAACATCCACTTGGTAAAGCCATTGTAAGATGCTATGGAAAAAGCCTTGAGCCATGCGATGACTTTCAGATGATCCCGGGCGAGGGGGTTATTGCAACTGTTTGCGGAAAAAAGATTAAAGCGGGAAACTTAAAACTGTTAACGGATATTTCTATTTCAAAAGAGCTTGCGGATAACGCAGAAAAATATCTGAATGAAGGAAGTACAGTTACTTATGTGGCAATTGATAATGAATTTGCAGGATTTATTGTGCTTTCCGATACCATTCGAACCGAAAGTAAGCAGATGATTGCTGCAATTACCGAGACCGGTGTTCAGCCTGTTCTGCTCACAGGTGATAATATTTATGCTGCGGAAACTATCGGAAAGCAGCTGGGTATTCACGAAATTCATGCAAACTGTTTGCCGGAGGATAAGCTGAACTGTATCAAAGCCTATCAGGACAAGAATGAGGATATCTGCATGATCGGTGACGGCATCAATGATGCACCCGCCCTAAAAACCGCAAATGTCGGTATTGCCATGGGCGGTGTGGGAAGCGATATTGCCGTGGATGCAGCGGATATTGCCCTTGTAGATGATGAGATCAAAGAACTGCCGCATTTGCTTTTACTGTCAAAAAGGATGATGAAAACCATAAAAATCAATCTTTCTTTTTCCATGGGACTCAATTTCCTTGCCATCGTACTTGCCATCACCGGTTTCCTTGGTCCTGTTGTTGGCGCACTTGTCCACAATGCCGGTTCTGTTCTCGTTATCATCAATTCTGCTTTACTGCTTGGCTGGAAAAAGAAATAGAGGCAGGTATTGACTGAAATCACGCAAATTTGCCTCTTGTGCTTGATTAAGGGCGCAAATTAAAGTATGATAGACGCTAAGATGACAGTCAACTGCAATAGCTGCCGGTCCCTGCCGCGATTGTGGCAGGAATAGATGGGGGAGATGATCAAATGTTTCTGACAACATTATGCTATATGGAACGGGGAGATCAGTATCTGATGCTGCACCGTGTGAAGAAGCAGAAGGATATTAATAAGGATAAATGGATAGGTGTTGGTGGAAAATTCGAGGATAAGGAAAGTCCGGAGGACTGTCTGCTGCGTGAAGTGAAGGAAGAGACGGGACTGACGCTGACATCTTATCGTTTCAGGGGCATCATTACCTTTATTACTGATCGTTATGAGACGGAGTATATGCACCTGTATTCAGCAGATGGCTGGGAAGGTGAGATGATCGAATGCAATGAGGGCAATCTGGAATGGCTGCCCAAGAAGGATGTATTCAATCTGAAAATATGGGAAGGCGATAAGATATTCTTCTGGCTGATGCAGCATGATGCGCCGTTTTTCTCGCTGAGACTGGAATATGTGGGCGATGAACTGGTGTCTTATGCGCTGGATGGTGTGTATCATCGCCAGAGCTATGCAGGACAGAATATGTACGGGGAATTTCTCGAGGCATACGGGCAATAGCTATCTTTTACTGTGTGGATGCATCAGAAATAAATAACAGTCCATCCGGCTCTTGACAAAGAGGCATTTGCGATAAATAATGTTGTGTAGTAGTTAATTGTCGGGGGGATTTTAGTGGAACAGAATAAAATAACAGATATGACGGAAGGAAATATAGGGAAGCAATTGATCCTGTTTTTTCTTCCGGTTCTTTTTGGCGCTTTTTTTCAGCAGTTTTATAATACAGTAGATGCCATTATCGTTGGAAAGGGTGTGGGTAAAGATGCGCTGGCGGCTGTGGCCGGTTCATCGGGCTGGATCACCAAGCTGATTACAGGTGTATTTCTGGGTGTGACAACGGGAGCCTCCGTGGTTATTTCCCAGTATGGCGGAAGGCATGACATGGAAAAGGTGGATCAGGGTATGCATACCATCTATGCTTTTTCCATTCTGGGGAGTGTGGTCACCACGGTGGTCTGTATGATTTTTGTGCCTGTTGTATTGCGACTGATGCGGACACCGGAGGAATTGATGGCCGATTCCACGTTATATCTGAGGATCTATTTTGTAGGCATCTTGTTTAATTTTATATATAACGCAGGTGCTTCCGTTCTCAGGGCACTGGGAGATTCAAGAAGACCGTTGTTTTACCTGATTATCTGTACGGCAGTGAATATTGTCCTGGATCTGATATTGATCATTGTTTTAAAAGCCGGAGTTGCCGGTGCGGCAGCAGCAACGGTAATTGCACAGGCAGTCAGTGCGGTACTCGTGACGCGGGAGCTGATGCGGTCGGCGGGATTATCCATAAAGAAGCTGCATTTTCATCGTCATATCCTGAAGCAGCAGATGGCCATCGGAGTTCCGGATGGTATCCAGTATGCCATGTATGATATCCCGAATATTGTTGTGCAGTCGGCGATCAATGTATTCGGTACGAATGCCATGGCAGCATGGGCGGCCTTTGGTAAGATCGATGCTGTCTACTGGATGCTCAGCAGCTCAGTGGGGACGGCTATTACTGTTTTTGCCGGACAGAATTATGGCGCAGGCAGAATGAACCGTGTGAAAAAGGGAATCGGTATCAGTATGCTTCTGGAATTCATACCGGGAGTGATGCTGTGTCTTATTATGTATTTTTACTGTCCGCAGCTGTTGGGAATATTTACGGATGATTCTGCCGTTATAGCGGAAGGAATCCCGATGATACGGACCATTGCGCCCTATTACTGGGTCTACCTTTTTGTAGAGGTATTCTCAGGGGCGCTGCGCGGTATGGGGGATGTGGTCATTCCGCTGATCATGACCCTGCTGGGTGTAGGTATTGTGAGAATCCTGTGGGTTGTATTGATGGAGATGTTTTATCCGACGATTCCGGCTATTGCATTTTCCTATCCT
The DNA here is from genome assembly GCA_051877705.1 of Coprococcus sp. Classification (GTDB taxonomy): domain Bacteria; phylum Bacillota; class Clostridia; order Lachnospirales; family Lachnospiraceae; genus Coprococcus_A. The sequence continues at coordinate 11,124 of JBJEJD010000017.1, forward strand.
GTGACATGGATTTTGACAGCAGTGTTATTTACTATTTATTTCTTATACAGGATGAGGCATCTTCATAATAGTAATTTATAAGCAGGAGCAGTCAGCCAGAGTCAGGTTGGCTGCTTTTGTCTATTGTGCAGGATTTGTATTGACATTTCAAAGAGATATGCTATACTATATTTGAACATATGAATAAATGAACATGTGAAAAATAAAAATGTTTGACGAGAGGAATGTTAATATGAATAAAAAGCAGAAAAAGGTATTGATGAGAATTATCGTATCGGCCATTTTGGTGGTTGTTCTGGTGCTGCTGCCGCTGGAAGGCTATGTGGAACTGGCATTATTCATGATTCCGTACTTAATCATAGGATACGATATTTTGAAGAAAGCAGTGAAGGGGATTATCAACCGTCAGGTTTTTGATGAGAATTTTCTGATGGCTGTGGCAACGGTTGGCGCGATTATCCTGGGAGATTATAAGGAAGGTGTTGCCGTTATGTTGTTCTACCAGATCGGAGAGCTGTTTCAGAGTTATGCCGTTGGCAAGAGCCGTAAAAATATCAGTGAGCTGATGGATATTCGTCCGGATTATGCCAATATTGAGAATGAAGATGGTGAGCTGGAGCAGGTGGATCCTGACGAGGTGGAGATCGGAACAATTATTGTTGTTAAGCCGGGTGAGAAGGTGCCCATCGATGGTGTTATCGTTGAAGGGAACACGACATTGAATACCAGTGCTTTGACTGGTGAAAGTCTTCCACGGGATGCCGCAGTGGATGAGGAGATTATCAGTGGCTGTATCAATATGACCGGTGTGATCAAAGTCCGAACAACGAAAGAATTCGGTGAATCTACCGTATCGAAGATTCTGGATCTTGTGGAAAACTCCAGTTCCAGAAAAGCAAAATCCGAGGATTTTATGGCGAAGTTTGCCAGATATTATACACCGGCTGTCTGCTATAGCGCTCTGGCGCTGGCTGTACTGCCGCCCCTTGCGCGAATGCTGTTCCTGAATCTGTCACCGGAATGGAGCGACTGGATCATGAGAGCTTTAACTTTCCTGGTTATCAGCTGTCCATGTGCGCTGGTCATTAGTATCCCGCTGAGTTTCTTTGCAGGTCTTGGAGGGGCCAGTCATGAAGGTATTCTGGTTAAAGGTTCCAATTATCTGGAAACCTTATCTATGACAAAATATGTGGTGTTCGATAAAACAGGTACGATGACCCAGGGCGTATTTGAGGTAAGCGGGGTACATCATCATACGATGGATCCGGATAAGCTTCTGGAATATGCGGCGCTGGCTGAATGTTATTCAACGCATCCGATCAGCCGCAGTCTTCAGAAGGCATATGGTAAAGTCATTGATAAAAACAGGGTCAGTGATGTGCAGGAAATCAGCGGTAATGGTGTGATTGCGAAGGTTGATGGTATAGCAGTGGCTGCCGGCAATTATAAGCTGATGAATAAGCTGGGAATTGATTATGCGGATTGTCACAGTGTGGGGACGGTTGTGCATATGGCATTGGATGGTCAGTATGCCGGACATATACTCATATCCGATCTTCTGAAACCGAATGCGGGTGAGGCTGTCAGGGCACTGAAGAAGGCAGGGGTATCCCGGACGGTCATGCTGACGGGTGATAACCGGAATGTGGCTGAATATGTAGCTTCAGAACTGGGGATAGATGAGGTTCACAGTGAATTACTTCCGGCGGATAAGGTATCTATGGTGGAAAAGTTAATCGCTGAGAAAAAAGGGAAGGAAAAGCTGGCCTTTGTCGGTGACGGAATCAATGACGCACCGGTTTTGTCCAGGGCGGATATCGGTATTGCCATGGGAGCACTTGGTTCAGATGCGGCCATTGAGGCTGCGGATGTTGTTCTCATGGACGATGATCCGCTGAAAATTGCCAAGGCTATCCGTATCTCGAGAAAATGTATCAGAATCGTCTATGAGAACATTTATTTCGCCATTGGAGTAAAGGTCATCTGTCTGATCCTTGGAGCTCTCGGTATTGCCAATATGTGGCTGGCTATTTTTGCCGATGTGGGCGTGATGGTCATTGCTGTTCTCAATGCGATCCGGGCACTGTATGTGAAGAATTTATAGAAATAAATTGCTGGCATTCTGCGGTGATTATTTTGATCAATCATGATGTGGAATCTGTATTGACATTATGTGATAGTGTGGTATACTTATCTTATAAATATATGAATAAATGAGCATATGAGAAGATAAATATATAATTTGCATCTATATATGCTTACAGAAAGGATGCTGTGGCTATGAAGAAGACCTATAAGATTGAAGTGGATTGTGCCAACTGTGCCATGAAGATGGAAGAGGCTGCGAAGAAGACTGCTGGTGTCAAGAATGCTGCTGTGAATTTTATGACGCTGAAGATGAGTATTGAGTTTGAGGAAGGTGCTTCTCCAAAAGAGGTTATGCCCGTTGTACTGAAGAACTGCAGGAAGGTTGAAGACGACTGCGAGATTTATTTTTAAAATTTTAGAATTAGAATCAAAGGGAAGAGAATCGTCATGACAGGCAATGGTTCTCTTCCCTTTTTTGATTAATTGCGGTAGCTGACTTTCAGGATAGCATCGCCTGTCTTTACAGGACCTTCCTGAATCGGAATGATGGATTCCGCGCCGCCGGCGGCGGTGACAACGATTGGTGTGACTGTTCGATAACCGGCTTTGCTGATGCTTTCCAGATCTGCATGGATGAGCTTTTCTCCTTTTTTAACCTGCTGTCCGTCCTTTACAAATACGTCAAAATGTGCACCTTTTAATTGGACGGTGTCCAGACCAATGTGGATGATCAGTTCAGTATCTTTTGGAGAATGAAGGACAATGGCATGACAGGTATCAAATACCATGGCAACTGTGGCGTCAAATGGGGCATAAAATGTACCGCCGGATGGCTGAATGGCAGTGCCCTCACCGATGAAGCCTTCTGAGAATACGCCGTCTTCCACATCCCTTAAAGGAATGACAGTGCCATCACAAGGGGCATATACGATATCTGTGAGGGCATCCGTTTTTATCTCAGTGTCAGCAGACTGAACACCGGAATTTGAGTCAGCACTGTTGTCTGTCGAAATATTGCCCTGTGCAGGCTGGTGCATATAGTCCTCCAGCTCCGACAGGATCAGAGTGACCTTCGGGCCATAGACGATCTGTACGCCGCTGCCGCTGACAATGACTGCGGCAGCGCCTGTCGAGGTAAGGCATGCTTTATCTATCAGTGCCGGATCAAGAACTGTGACACGAAGTCTCGTGGCACAGCAGTCAAGATCACTGATATTATCAATACCGCCAAGTCCCTGAACAATACCGGCACTGCGGCTTTCAGCATGGCCTCCCTGTTCAGGATTGCCGGCTGCCAGTTCCTGATCGGTGACATTTTTTTCACGGCCTGGCGTCTGATAATCGAATTTCAGTATCATGAAGCGGAAAACGACAAAATATACTGCAAAATAAACCAGGCCAACGGGGATGACATAGAGCCAGTTGGTTTTGGCATTGCCCTGAAGGATTCCAAATAATGTCAGGTCAATAAGTCCGCCGGAGAAGGTCATACCGATGCCGACATTAAAAATATGCATCAACATATAGGCAAGTCCGGCAAATATACAGTGAATGCCGTACAGGACCGGTGCAACAAAAAGAAAGGCAAATTCCAGAGGTTCCGTGATACCGGTAATGATGGATGTGATGGCTGCTGACAGCAGCAAACTTCCGACGGCCTTTTTCCGTTCGGATCTTGCACAGGTGTACATGGCCAGGGCAGCTCCCGGGAGGCCGAAGATCATCAGCGGGAATTTACCACTCATAAAACGGGTGGCTTCCACATTGAAATGAGAGATGCCAGGTGTTGCCAGCTCGGCAAAGAATATATTCTGGGCGCCTTCTACCAGCTGTCCGTTTACCAGGGCTGAACCGCCGACGGATGTCTGCCAGAATGGTATATAGAAAACGTGATGCAGGCCAAAAGGAATAAGGGCACGTTCCAGTAATCCATAGAGGAAAGTACCGCCGTAACCGGAGCGGAGAACCAGCTGTCCGGCGCCATTGATCAGCTGCTGAACCGGCGGCCAGACATAATACATAAGAATACCCACACCAAGATAAACGATGGCGGAGATGATCGGCACAAAACGGGTACCTCCGAAGAAGGAAAATACCTGAGGCAGTTCGATTTTATAAAAACGGTTATGAAGTGCTGCGACACCCAGACCAACGATGATACCGCCAAATACACCCATCTGCAGTGACGTAATGCCGACCACATCGGCGACAGCACCTGTCAGCAGAGATTCTGTTCTTCCGTTAATAGCAATAAGCTGGCCAATGGTACTGTGCATGATCAGAAATGCGACCATACTGGAAAGGGCTGCGACGGCTTTTTCGTTTTTGGCCATGCCGATTGCGACACCCAGAGCAAACAGGATAGGCAGATTATTAAAAATCACAGAACCTGCACTGTTTAATAGTGATAAAAAGGAATAAATGATTGTACCGGGGCCGATCAGGTCCGTCAGATGATAGGCCGACAGCATAGTTGTGTTAGTAAAGGAACTGCCGATACCCAGAAAAAGACCGGCTACCGGAAGTAATGCGATAGGCAGCATGAAAGAACGTCCGACACGCTGCAGAATACCAAAAATATGTTTTCTCATATCATAGTCTCCCTGTAAAAAATAGTAGTTACATTCTAGTATGTCCTTTTAATGTCATCTTATCATAAAAAAGAAATATGGAATAGATTTTTGCCCGGGAATCATGGATTTTATTTTCTATAAAATATGGTAAACAGCATAGCCCTCTGTTAAAATATAAGTAGTAATCATATAAATATTCATAAGAAGAAAAAGGCTGGGGGCGGAAATAATGATAGAAAAGTCGGAGTTTTACATTCATTCAACAAACGGAGAGAATAAGCTGCATGTCATTGTCTGGAATCCTATGGATGGTGTGAGGGCTATTGTGCAGATATCCCATGGTATGTCGGAATATGTGGATCGTTATGACCGGCTGGCGACTTTTCTGGCACAACGTGGAATCCTGGTTATCGGCAATGATCATCTTGGACATGGTGAGACGGCAAAGAATATGGATGAACTGGGATATTTTCCGACGAAGGATCTGTCGAAAACGGTTGTGGACGATCTTTACAAGGTGACAAAGACTATTCGAGCCAGGTATCCGGATATTCCGTTCTTTCTGCTGGGGCATAGTATGGGATCTTTTCTGGCCAGACGGTATCTGATGACTTATGGAAGACAGCTGGATGGAATTATTCTTATGGGAACGGGTTCTCAGCCTCCGGCAGTGCTGAAAGCAGCCAGGGTGACTGCAGACAGCCTCAGCCTTGTGAAAGGCGAGAGACATCGAAGTAAAATGATGCTGAATCTTGCTTTTGGTACATATAATAAAAGAATAAAACCGGTTCGTACGGAATATGACTGGCTGTCCAGGGATACTGCCAGTGTAGATGCCTATGTGGCAGATCCTTATTGCGGTTTCATGTTTACACTTAATGGATATAAGGTTCTGTTTGATGTGCTGTCATTTATTCAGGATGAGAAAAATATCCGAAGGCTGCCTGCGGATGTTCCGGTATTTTTTGTGGCAGGCATGGATGATCCGGTGGGACATTACGGAGAGGACGTGAAAGCTATCTGCAGGTCTTATCGGGAAGCAGGTATGAAACATGTAGATATGAAACTTTATCCGGAAGACCGGCATGAATTGCTGAATGAGCTTGATTATGAACAGGTGCAGGAGGATCTGTTATCGTTTGTAGAAGCACAGCTGGACAGGAGGGAACAATATGTCGTTTGAGAAAATTGATATGGAAAAATGGCCAAGAAGGGATCATTATCGTTATTATACAGATGATATTAAAACTGCTTATCAGGTGAATGTTCTGTTGGATGTGACAGACTTAAGGAAACGCTGTCATAAGAAAAATATCCGGTTTTATCCTGCCATGATCTATGCCATTATGTGGGGCATCAACAATAATGAGAATTTCCGTATGGCAGTCGATGATGAGGGAGAACTGGGAGTATATGATGTCTGCCATCCTTCGTATACCATTTTCCATGAGGATGATAAGACTTTTTCTGATATCTGGACGGAGTGGAATGAAGATTTTTCCGTATTTTATGAAGCTGTTATTAAAGATATGGAAATGTATAAGGATGTAAAGGGTGTGAAGGCAAAGCCTGACAGACCTGATGCCTTTACGCCTGTTTCCTGTGTGCCGTGGATCCGTTTTACAGGTATAGGTCATGATACGCCGGGACCGCGTCAGATGTATTTTCCGGTAATCACCTTCGGTCAATATTATAAGGAGAAAAAACACTGGCTGCTGCCATTTGGCTTGTTCGTCAATCATGCAGCTGCCGATGGTTATCATACATCAAAGCTGTTGAAAGATATTCAGGATAAATGTGATCTTTGCAGGGAGTGGATGAAATTTTAGATAATGATTTTACTGGGAATTTACTTATGTAAGACAAAATGCTGTGTATACACGACAATGTAAGCAAAATTTTACCTGGATTTTACATGAAATGCCTTTACCCTTTACATGACCATCGTATAATTTAGGCCGTATAAGGAAAATATCCTTATTATCGGAGGTTATGAGAAAGAGTAAAGGAGTAATTTATGAGTGTATTTGATATCTTGACAATGATAGGTGGTCTTGCGCTTTTCCTGTATGGCATGGAAGTCATGGGCAGCGGTCTGTCAAAAGCTTCCGGCGGCCGAATGGAACGAATTCTGGAAAAGATGACAGGTAATGTGCTGAAGGCGGTCCTGCTGGGAGCCGGAGTGACAGCTGTCATTCAGTCTTCATCGGCGACGACAGTCATGGTGGTGGGTTTTGTCAATTCCGGCATCATGAAACTTTCTCAGGCAGTGGGTGTTATCATGGGTGCCAATATCGGTACGACAGTAACATCCTGGCTTTTGAGTCTGACGGGCATACAGGGTGACAATCTGATTCTGACCTTAATGAAGCCATCATCCTTCTCGCCTGTACTGGCAGTCATCGGTGTCGCTTTTCTTATGTTCTCTAAAAATGAGAAGAAAAAAGACATCGGTACGATCCTGGTAGGTTTTTCAGTGCTGATGTTCGGTATGGAAACCATGAGCGATGCGGTGAAGCCGCTGGCGAATGTGCCGGAATTCACCAATATCCTTCTGATGTTCAAAAATCCGCTGTTGGGTATGCTGGCCGGCATGATCCTGACGGCAGTTATCCAGAGTTCGTCGGCTTCGGTGGGTATCCTGCAGTCTCTCTGTGTGACAGGAGCGGTCAGCTATGGCGCGGCTATCCCGATCATCATGGGCCAGAATATCGGTACATGTGTGACAGCGCTTTTGTCCAGTATCGGTGCATCAAAGAATGCACGAAGAACAGCCTTCGTCCATCTGTATTTTAACGTTATTGGAACAGCACTTTTTATGATTCTGTTTTATACGCTGAATTTTGTGCTGGATTTCGGCTTTGTTGACGAGATAGCCAATCCTGCAGGCATTGCCGTTATTCATAGCATTTTCAATATTCTGGCAACACTTATTCTGCTTCCTTTCCATGGGGTTCTGGAGAAGCTGGCCATTGCAACGGTTCGGGATACGGCAGAGGAAGCCGGGTATGCGGCAGAGGAGGAAGAGCAGGCAGATGCTCTGCTTCTGCTGGATGAACGTTTTATAGAAAAACCTGGTTTTGCCATGGAGAATTGTCGTGAGGTTGCCGTCAGAATGGCAGAATTATCCAAAAAAGCTTTGTTTACAGCCATGGAGCTTCTCCTGGATTATGATGAAAAAAGGGCAGAACATGTCCTGAAGCTGGAGAATGATGTGGACCACTATGAAGATAAAATGGGTACCTATCTGATCCAACTGAGCAGTAGGAATTTATCTGAGAAAGACAGTAAAATGCTGTCCATGCTGCTGCATTGTATCGGTGATCTGGAAAGGATTTCCGATCACGCGGTGAATATTATGGAGAGCGCTCAGGAGATGGCATCAAAAGGTATTACATTTTCAGATAGAGGTGAAGCTGAGCTGGAAGTTTATTCCAGAGCAGTGCATGATATTATAGAGATGTCTGTTGAGGCCTTTGAGAAGGATGATGCGGCACTGGCACGGCAGGTAGAACCTCTTGAGGAAGTGATCGATCAGCTGAATGATGAACTGAAGGGCAGGCATGTAGAGCGCCTGCGCAATGGGGAATGTTCCATGGAGATGGGCTTTGTATTATCGGATATTACCATTAATTATGAACGTGTGGCCGATCACTGTTCCAATATTGCAGTTTGTCTTTTGCGTATTCATGAAAATGCATTTGATGTCCATCAGTATCTTGATGAACTGAAAGAAAATAAGGACGAGATATTCAGGGCGGCTTATCTGAAGGATAAGGAAATATATGCCCTGCCGCAGCAGTAAGGAGGATTAAAATGTCAGTAATTTATATTCTGGAGGACGATCTGAATATTCAGGAAATTGAATCCTATGCGCTGAAAAACAGCGGATATCAGACAGAAGGTTTTGACAATGCAAAAGAATTTTACAAAAAGATCGCTGAAAAAGTGCCGAATCTTGTACTTCTGGATATTATGCTGCCTGATGCGGATGGGCTTGATGTTTTGAGAAAACTGAGAGCTATGCCGGAGACAAAGAAGCTGCCGATCATTCTGGTAACTGCCAAAACTTCGGAAATTGACAAGGTGAAAGGACTGGATGTGGGGGCAGACGATTATATCACAAAGCCTTTTGGTATCATGGAGCTCATTTCCAGAGTCAAAGCGCTGCTCCGAAGGAGCGCTTATGCGGAGGAGGAGAAATTCCTGACTCTGGGCAGCGTATTTATGGATGATGAAAAACATGCAGTTTTTGTTCACGATAATGTCTGCGAGCTTACATATAAGGAATATGAATTGCTGAAGCTTTTAATGACCAATGCCGGTATTGTAACGGCTCGTGATACAATTATGGAACGTATCTGGGGTATCGATTTTGAAGGCGAGTCGCGAACACTGGATATGCATATCAAAACTCTCAGGAAAAAACTGGGAAATGCGGGAAGCATGATCAAGACCGTACGGAATGTGGGCTATATTATGTCAGATAGAGAAAATTAGGAATACAGGAGGAGATCGATATGCGCGGGAAGAAGATGAAGCATAAAATATATATGCAGTTCTGTATGATAGCGGCGCTGGCGATTATTGCGACATCGGTTATTGTTACAGGTCTTTTCTACCGCAGGTTCAAAGCCCAGGTATTCAATGATGTCAGGACCTATGCCTATGTGCTGACCAGTGTGGATGCCTATAACGAGGCGAAACTGATTGATGAGATCCATGAACTGGACAATCTCCGCGTGACGATCATCTCCCCTGAAGGAAAGGTTTTGCTGGATACCAATGCGGATATTGGCGGGATGGATAATCACGGTACCCGTGAGGAAGTGAAGGAGGCATTTGAAAAAGGTGAAGGGCAGGCGGTCCGGCAATCCAGAACAGTGGCAAAGGCAACGTATTACTTTGCGGTCTTGATGGAGGATGGCAATGTACTGCGTGTGGCAACAGAAACGGGCAGTATCTTCAGTATTGTCCGGGGAATTGTTCCGATGGTGATGATGATGGCTCTTTTGCTTTTCATCATTTGTACGGTGCTGGGACGTCTTCTGACTGACAGTCTGCTGAGGCCTATTGAGCAGATGGCAAAGAACATGGATTATGTCAGTGAGATTTCTGTTTATGAAGAAATGGAGCCTTTTATTGACACTATTCGGAGACAGCATGAGGATATTTTGAAAAATGCCAGTATGAGACAGGATTTTACAGCAAATGTTTCCCATGAATTGAAGACACCGCTGGCTGCCATTTCGGGATATTCTGAACTGATCGAGAATGGCATGGTATCGGAAAAGGATGTGGCCCGGTTTGGTGCCGAGATACATAAGAGTGCTGATCGTCTTTTGACTCTGATCAATGATACGATCCGTTTGTCGGAGCTGGATGCGACCACTGCGGACAAAGCGATGGAAACCATTGATCTGTATAAGGTGGCAGACGCATGTATGGATACGCTCCAGATCAGCGCCAGAAAACATGATGTTACTTTGAAGCTTGAAGGTACTCACTGCAGAATCAGAGCAGAGAAGGGTATGGCTGATGAGGTTATTTTCAATTTATGTGATAATGCCATACGCTATAACAATAAGGGCGGCAGTGTAACAGTGACAGTTCTGCCGTCGGACAATCAGGTCATTCTTGCGGTGAGAGATACGGGTATTGGTATTTCAAAAGAGCATCAGGACAGGATTTTTGAACGATTTTACCGTGTTGATAAAAGCCGCTCCAAGTCCACCGGCGGTACAGGCCTGGGTCTGGCAATTGTCAAACATATCGTGGCAAGAAATGGTGCCCGGATGGAGCTGACCAGTGAAGTGGGCAAGGGAACAGAAATAAGGATCTATTTTGATAAGGCTGCATGATCTGCAGTCTTTTCTTATTTATTTTCATAAAAAAGTCAGAATTTTTTTATGAAAGTATGATATGATTAAGTGGTAATTATGAGGAAGAGCCATTGGAGGTAAATGTATATGGCAAAAAAGAAAAAGACTGTACGGACGGGACTGATTATAGGGATTGTGTCGGTGATTGTTCTGTTGGTGGCAGTTTATATAGGGATTGGTTTTTATTTTCAGTCTCATTTTTATCCAGGAACCAAGGTCAATGGAACCAATTTCTCGTTGACTGATGCCGGGACAGCGGAGGAGAAGATTCGTGAGGAAGCAGAGGATTATCTGCTGGCTGTTCATGACAGAGAAGACCGGGTAACTTATATTAGTGGTGAAGAAATAGATTATCATTATGAATCTGACGGCAGTATTGCAAAGATCCTGGAGGAGCAGAAAGCCATGCTCTGGCCGGTATCTATCGGGGGAGAGCATGATTATAATGTAGAGGTGAAGATGCTTTTCGATGAGAGTAAACTGGTGGCATTGGTTGAAAGAATGGACTGCTTCAAGGAAGAGAATATAGTGGCTCCTGAGGATGCGTATCTTGAATATACGGAGAATGGATATGAGATTATTCCTGAAAAGAAAGGTAATCAGCCATTGAAGGAGCAGATCCTTCTGGATGTAAAAGCAGCCGTCGAAGCCAGGGAAAATGTGCTGATTCTGGATGATGATGATTATGTACAGCCTTCAGTGACTGCCGATGATCCAAAATTGTCAGAAAAGCTGGAGGTTGCTGAAAAATATCGGAACATGTCCATTACGTATGAGATTGAAGGCTATGATCAGGTGCTGGAGGGTGAGACGATCCTTTCGTGGATTACCATAGAGGATGATCTGTCGATTACGGTAGATGAGAATATGGCAGCCTCTTATGCCCAGCAGCTGGCATCCAAATACAACACATATGCCGATGTGAGAAAATTCAAAACATCTCTTGGTGATACCATTGAGATTGGCGGCGGTGATTATGGCTGGATCATAGACAAACCGGCTGAGGCGGCGCAGATCGTGGAGGATATCAGGAATGGCGAGTCTGTGAAGAGGGAGCCTTGCTATGAACAGAGAGCTTTTGTGACAGGTAAGGATGATATTGGTTCGACGTATATCGAAATTGACTATACGAAGCAGCATTTGTGGTTTTATAAAAATGGACAGCTTGTGGTTGAGTCAGATATTGTCTCCGGCAATATCAATAACGGTAACGGGTCTCCGGATGGTGTATTTAAAGTCATTACCAGGAAGAGTCCGGCAGTACTGTCCGGTGAGGATTATGAGTCAGAGGTTACATATTTCCTGCCTTTTGCATACAATGTAGGGCTGCATGATGCTGACTGGAGGAGCTCTTTTGGCGGTGATATTTATAAAGGCGGCGGATCCCATGGATGTGTGAATCTGCCATTCGAAACGGCAGAAATATTGTTTGAACAGGCAGAGACCGGTACACCGGTTGTGGCTTTTTACAGAGAAGATGTTAAATTGACTTCCAACAATGCAAAGGTTTCCAATGCTTATTCTTACAGCAATGATTAACGGGAGGATGGCAGATGTATTTTTTAATCGGACTTGGAATTATACTGGTCATTGTCTATGGTAATATGCTGTTTGACTATATAAGAAATAAAAAGGGTCAGAAGCAGCAGGACAGTGAAAAATTGACGGAGGGGCCTGAGTTTTCAGAAAAAACAGAGACAAAGGATCAGCTGCCGGTGCAAAGCGGAATATCTTCTTCACTGATTCTGGCAGAGATTATAGAACAAAAATTAAAACAAAAACAGAATATATTCGGTCTGCCGCTTACTTTGTGTGAATCAGACGGGCAGGGGAAACTGGTGGCTCTGGATCAGGAAGACGATATTTATATTATTGAGACGGTCATCAGATCGGGTTATGATGATTTCAGGAGGCAGGTACTGGAGGATATGGCGGCGGAGAGACGCCGTATCAGTGAGGGAGCTGCCGAGAGAAGAGTTTATGCGATTATTTGTACGGATCAACCGACAGAAGCTCTGAAAGCATTTGCAGAGGCTGAAAAGGGCATACGGCTGTTCTGGTTTGACATTATTTTTCATAACATTATGTAAACTAATTTGCCGGAAGTATACAAATTTAGCTGGATAATTACGAATTGTTACATTGACTTTCTTAAATATAAATAAAAACCTTGCAAAATTATTACAAATATATTAAAATTGAGAAAGCGTGTTTATATACACGTTAAAGTAATAATTTTGTGAGGTTTTTTTATGAGAAAATGGATTGTGCTGCTGGGATTGCTGGCAGTAATCGTTATGCTGAACTGCGGTGAGGTCCAGGCCGCGGAGAATGCTGCGAAGGATAAAGTCAATATAACTTTTGAAGAATTGAATGATGAAGAGGTATTTATTAAACAGTCAAGAAGAGGAACCTGCACGTTGGCATCTTCAGCGATGATTATGCGCAGGGCAGCCATGCTGTCGGGTGATGAGAATTGGACAGCTATTACAGAGAGCAGTGTTGGAAGTTCAGCCTGGCGGGAAGGTGTGGGTATCTCCTGGGTATTTACCTATGCCGGTGTGACCATGCAGCATGATTACGTGTCATCGACGGAGGAGCTGAAGCAGCTGCTGGAAGCGCATCCGGAAGGTATTGTGGCTTATGATACATGGACACCCCATGCCATAGCTTTGACAGATTATAATGAAGAGGAAGATATTTTCTATTGCAGTGATCCTTCGCAATCATGTCCGTCAGGTCGTATTCCTGTTTCAGAAGCTATGATCGATATTGAGGATGTCAGTGTTGTCTGGTATGTGACCAGTCCGTCCGATCTATCCATAGCTGAGGAGGAGTGCATGCAGATCAGAGAGATCAGTGACCATCCGCTGCTGAGTCTTGATAAAACGGATTTTATGGTGCAGTAGAAGTTTCCTGCTGCAGAATAACAGTTAAATGGAGATGGGCGAATGATAAAAGTAATACTGGCCATTGGCCATATTAATTATGACGAATTTCTGGATCGGGTTCTGGAAATGGCAAAGCAGCATCCTGAACAGCTGGGAGGTATGAAGCTGCCGCCCTTCAGCGGCAAGATGCTGAAAATGATACCTGCCCACAAGAAAAACGAAATGCTGGCACAGGCCATGAACGGCAGTAAAGATAAGATTCTGCCTCAGGCAGAGA
>JBJEJD010000018.1:0-6011 GCA_051877705.1 Coprococcus sp.
AACAGCATCTGTGGAAAAAATTTAACTCAAAGCTGAATGCGTTGACGGAAGCTGAGCAGCGGCATTACTTTGCAGGACAGTACAGCGCTCTACTATATGCTGCCTGTAAGGGAGGGAGTAAACAGAAGATTCGATGGACGGCGTCACAGATAAAAAAGTATCGGGCAATGAATAAAAAAGAACATATGCTTATATTGTTGAGCAGCATCCATTTGTTTTCTGTTTATGAAGGATTAAAAAAGAAAATTAAGAAAAAAAGATCTGGTCGGATTTATGAAAATGTAATAAGAAATTTGACGGAATATGATTTACAGATTTTTACGCAGGCACTGTCTGGTGTGAGGAAGGATAAATAATGCATCAAATATTTCAACTGTCGAAAAAGGCAAGAATATATCTGAATAGAGAATATAAGCGTGTTGCGGAATATGTTTTTTGGGCGAGCATTATATTGCTGCTGGTCATCGACAGTATTGAGAATACATCTGTTATTTATTCGGATGCTGCGTGGCTTACGGTTATGTATCTTTTTCGCAACCTGTTGTATCTGGCATTAATTACAAAAATTGTTTTTTTATCTGCTTATACACGAGAAGAACTGATCGGTGTGGTAATGACTGGACTGATTGGATTCGCCAGCCTTCTTGGCAGTGGGGATTTTGGGTTGTTTAAGCTGTTTATTGTTGTTATTGCAGCAAAAGATGCCGACCTCCGCAAGTTTGTAAAGCTATTTGCGATGATAAAAGGAGCTGCTGTTATTCTGACGTTATTTCTATGGAGGATAGGAATTTTAGAAGCTTTATACTATCAGGATGATAAGGTAGGTTATTATAATACCTATGGATTTTGTCACCGGAATGTTCTGGGGGCGAATGTGGCAATTCTGTGTATGGCATGGTTTTATTTGAGGTATCGTTACTTGAAAATTCGTGATGTAGCTATTTGGAGTGTTATTGCAGCTATAACCTATAAGCTGGCTGCCAGTCGTACCAGTTTCCTTATTATCATTTTGACGATTGTTCTTGTATTCCTTTTTCAGGAAAAAGAGAAGTTGGTCATGGAATTTTCGAAGACACGAAGAATATTGCTATGGGGATTTATAGGTATTCTATTGGTGTGTATTGTGTGTACAGTGTTTTATGTTCGATATGATTTCTTCTGGGAAATTGTCGATAAAATTTTTACAAAAAGGATTCGTTTTGCTCACTATTGTTTTGAGGAATATGGATTATCGCTTTTTGGTCAGAGAATTCCTTTTGTCAGTTCTATTCAGGCTCAGAATGAAGATATTGATAAATTAATTCTTGATAATGCATATATGCGTGCTATATTATATTATGGAATTGTTCCGGGAGCATTGTATTTGGCTGCTTATTTTAAAGCATTGGATCTGTCTTTTCGAAAAAAAGACTGTGCACTGCTGGTTAGTCTGGTGATTTTTGCTGTGTACGGCCTTTCGGAAAGGTATATGCTGGATGTTTGTTATCAATTCCCACTGGTGGTTGCCTGTGGACAATACTTTTTCAGCAGGGATGACGATAAAGGGAGTGAAAGAAAACTACCATTAGAATATGGGGATGATATCATTCAATTCTGCAAGAGGAAAAAGCCATGAGTTCGATTAAAAAGAATTTTATGTATAATGTGATCTACCAGATCATGCTCATTATTCTGCCTTTGATCACAACACCTTATATTTCCCGTGTATTGGGTTCTGATGGTGTCGGTACCTATGCCTATACCTACACGGTGGCTAATTATTTTATGCTGGCTGCCATGCTTGGTGTGAAGAACTATGGAAATCGCAGCATTGCGGCTGTACGAGACAATAAGGCGCTTCTGGGGAAGATCTTCTGGCAGATTTACGGACTGCAATTCTTGTGTTCGATAATTGCGTTGACTGCTTATTTTGGGTATGTATTCTTTTTTGAGGAGAATTATCGGACGATTGCGTTGATTCAGGGGATATATGTACTTTCAGGATTGTTGGATATCAGCTGGTTTTTCTTTGGATTGGAAGAATTTAAGATCACTGTTTTTAGAAATATTGCTGTCCGGCTGATTAGTCTGGCCTGTATTTTCATTTTTGTGAGGACCAGGTCAGATCTTTGGAAATATACATTGATTATGACGCTGGGAATTCTCTGTTCCCAGGGATATTTGTGGCTTTATATCCGTAGAATGGTGGACTGGTATCAGCCGAAGGCAGCAGATATGCTGAAACATCTGCGGTCAGAACTGATTTTATTTATTCCTATTATAGCAGTAAGTCTTTATAAAATGATGGATAAGATCATGCTGGGGCAAATGAGTACCATTCATCAGGTTGGTTATTATGAAAGTTCGGAAAAGATTCTGAATATTCCGTTGGGGGTTATTACAGCTCTTGGGACGGTCATGCTGCCGAGAATGTCCAATCTGGTGGCAAAGGGAAAAATCAAAGAAAGTACACGATACATATATAATTCAATGTTGTTTGCCATGTTTCTGGCGGCTGCTATGATGTTTGGCATTGCAGGTGTAGCAGAAGATCTGGTACCTGTATTTTTGGGTGAAGAGTATATGCCGTGTATTTTATTGCTGAGGGTTATGACACCTACGATACCTTTTATTGCATGGGCCAATGTTATTCGTACACAGTATCTGATTCCGAATCATGAAGATCGGAGCTATATTATTTCTGTTGTGCTAGGGGCTGTTGTCAATCTGTGCATCAATATCTTATTAATTCCGCGGCTGGATGCCATGGGGGCTGTGATAGGAACGGTCTGTGCAGAGGGTGGCGTTTGTCTATGTCAGACACTTATGGTCAGAAAAAAACTGGATATTATGAAATATCTTAGAGATACAGTTTTGTTTTTTGTTATTGGGGGCGGCATGCTGCTGTTGATTTTGTCTATTCGACAACTGTTTGCCAATGCCATTGTAGCGCTTGTGATTGAAATTATGGCAGGTGGGGCGGTATATGTACTGGTATCCGGTATTTATTTTGCATTGACCCATCGCTCCAGTGTTACTGCCGCAATACAGCAAATCCAGAAGAAAAGAGGAAAACGGATATGAAAATTGTAGTGACTGGAATCGGATATGTAGGTTTGTCCAATGCGATACTGCTGGCTCAGCATCATCAGGTAACGGCCGTTGATATTATAGAAGAGAAAACTGCGATGATCAATAGAAAATGTTCTCCTATTTCGGATCCTGAAATTGAAGAATATCTGGCCCATCATGCACTTAATCTGTATGCTGTAACGGATGGAGAGGCGGCTTATAAAGAGGCTGATTTTGTTATTATTTCCACACCGACCAATTATGATTCGGAAAAGAATTATTTTGATACATCTCATGTTGAATCAGTTATTGAACAGGTGATGAAGATCAATCCTGAAGCGACGATGGTCATAAAATCCACAATACCTGTCGGATATACAGCTTCTGTATGCCAGAAATATCATACGGATCGGATTCTGTTTTCACCTGAATTTTTAAGAGAGGGCAGGGCTCTTTATGATAATTTGTATCCATCCAGGATCATTGTCGGTACCACCAGTCAGAATCCGTATATTCAGGAGCAGGCCAGTCGTTTTGCTGGGTTACTGAAAGAAGGGGCTGTTAAAAAGGATATTCCGTGTCTGATCTGTGGAGCAACGGAGGCAGAAGCTGTAAAACTTTTTTCCAATACTTATCTGGCATTGAGAGTGGCTTATTTTAATGAACTGGATACCTACGCGGAGGTGCGGCATCTGGACTCACGGCAGATTATTGAAGGTGTTTGTCTGGATCCACGTATTGGAGGACATTATAATAATCCTTCTTTTGGTTATGGCGGTTATTGCCTTCCAAAGGATACAAAACAGCTGCTGGCGAATTTTGATCAGGTGCCGGAGAATATAATTGCAGCTATCGTTGATGCGAACAGGACAAGGAAAGATTATATTGCTCAAAGGATAGAGGCGCTTCATCCGGAAGTTGTCGGCATATATCGGCTGACAATGAAAACGGATTCTGATAATTTCAGAGCATCTTCGATTCTTGGAATCATGGAGCGTTTACAGCAGGCGGATGTTCGAATGGTGATCTATGAACCGACATTGCAGGCGGATGAATTTTTAGGGTGTGAGGTTATTCACGATTTGCAGATGTTTAAGCATCAAAGTGATCTGATCGTTGCTAACAGATATCATTCGGAACTGAAGGATGTTATGGATAAAGTTTATACAAGGGATTTGTATCAGCGTGATTAGAAGAAGAGAAAGCAGGGATAAAATGAGAGACTTATGGAAACATGGAATAGCTTTGGTTTTAGCGCTGTCAATAATTTGTCTGCAATGTGAGGGTGTTCGGGCAGAGGAAACGGAATTGTCTGATCAGGGCAGTATAGAAGTAATTTATGTGAATCCATTATATGCGGATGTGATACAGGAATCTGATCTGGTTAGAACGAAGGATACAGCGGAGATTTCCTTTTATGCCGAACAGGAATATACGGACTCTGTTCAGGAGGCAGCGGCTCAGATTCGCAGAGGAATGAAACAGAGAGAAGAAACCATCGTTGTTTATTATCAGTCAGCACTGGATAGTAAAGATGATATAGCGCCTTTAGCCAAAGAACTCGCAGCAGAAGCTCTTGTACATACGGGTAACCCGGAAGAGGGAGATTATTTAAAATGGCAGTATGGCGGATGGACAGCTGACATTAATTTTAACCAGGAAAATGGCATCTATTATATGACATTTACATACACCTACACTTATTATACGACCATTGAGCAGGAAGAAGCGGTGGATGAGAAAATGAACGAAGTCCTTACACAGTTGGATGTAGAAGGAAAAAGGGATTATGTGAAAGTCCGTGCTGTCTATGATTATATCTGCGAACATGTAACGTATGATAATGATAATAAAAATAACAAGGATTATAAGCTGCAATATACAGCTTATGGGGCGCTTATTGATGAAAAAGCGGTATGTCAGGGATATGCAGTGCTGTTTTACCGTATGGCACTTGAATTGGGAATAGACAGCCGATTGATTGCGGGAACTGGTAATGGTGAGAGCCATGGATGGAATATTGTCGAGTTAGAGGGACTCTATTATAATGGAGATACCACCTGGGATGCAGGAGAGGAGGAATACGATTATTTTCTGAAGTGCGAGGCCAATTTTAAGGGGCATGAAAGAAATGAAGAATATACAACAGATGATTTTAATAAGGCTTATCCGATGGCAGCAGAAGATTATGTGGATGCGGGTGAAGAACCAGATCAGGAACTAATTGGGGCACCATCTATTACATCTGTTTACAGTCGTGTTCAGGAGTCTGTAAAAATAACATGGACTCCGGTTGAAGGGGCGGACGGTTATCAATTGTTTCGGGCAGCCAGTCAGGATCCTGCCGTTGAAGACTGGGTATGTGTAAAAACTATTGCCGGTGATAATGTGAATAAATATATGAATGAGGGCTGTTTGCAATATGTGAACGTGAATCTGGAAATTGGTCAGACCTATTATTATAAAGTGCGGGCCTTTAGAATGGAAGAGGGGGTGAATGATATCTCAGATGAGGCATCCCGAATATATTCAGAGTTCTCTGAAGTAAAATATATGCCGGCAGCAGTTGTTTTCGATAATGTATATAGTAATTCTGACAGCAGAGTGCGTTTGATCTGGAATGAGGTGGATGGAGCTCACGGTTATCAGCTTTGGCGCCTGGATGCTGATGGCAGTTATAAAGTAGTTAAGACCTTTGGTGATAAGGGTAATACATTGACAGATAATCAGGGAACGGTAACGGCATATAGTAATACTGGTTTGGAAGCAGGTGAAACGTATATTTACAAGATACGTGCATTCAGTATTCCGGAAGATGGAACAAAAGTTTTCGGTGCTTATTCTGATGAAATTAAAGTGGCTGTAGCACCAGAAGCACCTGTATTATCCGTAAGCAGCGACAAGTCAGGGCGTGCCAGCCTGAAATGGAATACGGTAAATGGCGCTGCAGGGTATCAGAT
>JBJEJD010000019.1:0-5916 GCA_051877705.1 Coprococcus sp.
ATTGCCCTTTTTTTTAATTTTATAGCTTGACAAATGGCATCCGGTCATCTATTATATAATAGTATGTTTACATTAGAACGTCCGTGTCCGGGTTAATGCATAACACATCTATAAAATGAATGTTGTTTGGAGGTGTACGAATTGGCTAATATCAAATCTGCAAAGAAGAGAGTCCTTGTAAATCAGACAAAGGCTTTAAGAAACAAAATGATTAAATCAGGTGTTAAGACAGCTATCAAGAAAGTTGATGCTGCTATCGCAGCAGGCGATAAAGAAGCTGCACAGGCTGCTTTATTGAATGCTACAAGCGCTATTGACAAGGCAACATCCAAGGGTGTTTACCACAAGAATACTTCTTCCAGAAAAGTTGGAAGACTTGCTGCCGCTGTTAATAAGATGAATTAATATCTGTAAAGATAAATAAAGCAAATAAAAGCATGTGTATAAACCCTCAATACACATGCTTTTTCTTTTTTCCTATTAATGGCTGTATTTCTGTATCATCCATTCCACGGCCAGCCGGTCGGTAATTCTGCCTGTTTTGACCGCTTCTTCCAGTTCCGTACCATCCTCGACGGCCTGACGCAATACCGGCAGATCAAAATTTCTTCCCAATGCGATATTCCTTTTTACAATAAAATCTCTGATGCCCGTTTTTTCGGCAATGGCTCCCGCCGGATACCCTTTCACCGCCAGATCCCTGATTTCATACAGGGTATTGAACTGCTTAATAATCAGGTAGAGAATCCGCATAGGAGCCTCTTTTAATGTTACAAGATCATCATAAAGCTGAAGCGCCTGACGCTGATTTTTCTCTGAAACAGCCCGTATCATATCAAAAATCTTATTCTCCACAAAAACACTGCAAACCGCATCCACATCGGTTTTTTCTATAATCTGCCGTTCTCCAACATAGCAGAGTAATTTCTCCATCTCCTGACGCATACAATTCATATCATGTTCCACCAGCTGAAGGAAATACTGCAGCGTCGGCTCCTGAATCAGCTTGTTTTCCCTTTTGACCATACCGGCCAGCCAGAGAATCAGCTGCTTGTCATTGGGTATCGTCAGATTGGCTGCATAACCGGCCGCTGAAACGGCTTTAAAAAGCTTATTTCTCTTATCCACATCTGCTTCAACAAATACGATGCAGGTCGTCTCCGGAATATGTTTCATATATTCCGCCAGTTCATCATGGGAGGAAGTGAAAAATCCACTATTTTCAATAATAATCAGGCGATAATCACTGAAAAATGGCATGGTATCGGCCAATGCCATAACTTCCTTTTCATCGATACCTTTTCCCTCAAAGCTTGCCATATTCATTGTATCGCCCTCATTGATCAGGGCATCCCTAAGCCTGTCTCTGTACTGTATACGCAGATAAGCTTCATCTCCATATAATAAATAAACATTTTTAAATGTTTTCTTCTTCAGATGTTCGTTTAGAGTCTTCATACATACCTCCCGGCCAAAAGAACTGTTATGAGTGTAACATATTTTCTCCAAAAATAATAGCAGCAATTGAACATCAACCCGACTTACTCCTCCAAATACGTCCTGACTTCAAATCTTCCATCACGATAAGGCATCAATATAGCTCCTGTTTCCATGGTTATCAGAATATCCATCCCGGCATTTTCCAGTCGTTTAATGGTTTCTTCCGCAGGGTGACCATAACGGTTATTGGCCCCACAGGATATGATTGCCAGCTCCGCACCAGTCTTTTCAAGAAATTCACCGCTGCTTGAACTGCCTGAACCGTGATGGGCCACCTTCAGCACATCTGTATCTTCCAGTTTTCCTCCCTCAAGCTTTGACTCCGCCTTCTCAGAAATATCCCCCGTCAACAGAAAAACCTTTTTCCCGGCCTGAAGCTTCAGTACCATGGACGAATCATTTTTATCTGCACTAAAAGTCTCTGCCGAGTCAGGATAAATACATTCAAACTCCCATTCTCCGCTTTTCCAGTAATCTCCAGCTTCTATATATATAGTCTCGATGCCATTTACCGAAGCCATATCCGCCAGTTCCATACAGACCGGATCCGTTTCTGACGCTCTGGTCAGTACCAGATGACTGATCATATTCTCTGCAAGCAGTTCCCTGATACCTGACAAATGATCCTCATCTCCATGGGTCACACAGGCATAATCCACACCACCCTCACCATAATAATTTAAAAAGGGAATGATTCGATATTGCCCCACATTCCTGACATCCGAACTTCCTCCGTCCACCAGCCATGTTGTACCGGAAGTCGTCCGGACAAAAATACAATCTCCCTGTCCCACATCCAGAAATGCTGCCAATGGAATCATCCGTCTGAATGGAATCAGGATTATACCGCATACCATCAGCAGCATCAGCAGCTTTTTCCTGTATTCAGATGATCGCCCGTCTGTTGATAACTCTAAAACAATAAAAGTAATGAGTATCATATAATAAAAAACGACCAGAACCGTCGGCGGTGTTCCTGTTCTCCAGACAGCCATCGGTACCCGGGATGTGAGCTCACACAATCCATTGTTGAATATAAGCATAAAATGGATACTGCCTCCCAGAAATCTTGAAACTGACGGCAGCACAAAACCAGCCATTCCCATCACCAGTCCAACAGGAACTAAAATTTCCATCAAAGGCAGCGCCACCAGATTCAGAAAAAAGCTCATCAACGGAATCTCGCCATAATAGAAAGCTGCCAGCGGTAATGTCCCGATAGTTACCGCAGCCGAAGGTCCCAAATATTCCGCCAGTCTTTCCCAATAATGCTCCGTCCCTCCCTTTTCACCGGTTTTATAACTCTGTTCTCCAATGATGACACGGCGCATTGCAGGCCATAGGATACCTATGGACAGCACCGCCGCAAAAGAAAACTGCACACCTGCCTGTGTCATCATTAATGGCTGCCTGATAAAAATAATCAATGCGGCCAGACTGAGCGCAGACAGCATATCATAAGACCTTCCCAGAAAAACAGCCCCCATTTTCACCAGAAACATGATAACTGCTCTTTCTGTCGACGGCCCGTATCCCGTCATCACACCATAGCTCAATACAAGAAATGCGGCAGCGCAGGAACTGAGTCTAAATCCTGCACCCAGCCGCCGGAACAGTCCGAAGACCCCCATCCCTATCATGGAAATATGCAGACCGGATATAGCCAGAATATGGACAATCCCAACCTTCTGATAAAGATCCTGTATGTCCTCATCCAGCATCGCCTTATCCCCCAGCAGAATGGCACCCATAATTCCCGCATCTCTTTCTGTCAGGCATTGCCGGTATATTTCAATCCAATATTCCCTGATCCGCTGCAATAAAATCTGATACGAAAAAGAGCGCGAAACAATTTCCATCTGCTCCGGCCACAAAATATAGTCGATTCCCCTGGCATGATAATACCCCGCCGCGTCAAACTGACCAGGATTGGAAGCCCTCTCCGGTTTCTCCAACTGTCCTGTGCCGCAAATGACATATCCTGTCCGCGGCAGTTCATCTTCTTTACTCAAATAAATAAGCAGCCCTGCTCTGCGCTCTTCTTTTGAATCAAAATCCCTGATCTCGATAGCTGCTGATTTTATTACCACCGCTGCAGAATTTTCCTTCTCTTCACAGGAAATTACTGTCCCGCAGAAAGCAGCTTCTGCCGTTTGGCCCGATAGTATATCTTCACAGGGATACGCCATAGCCCGACTGTAATTTACAAAAGCCGACACGAAAAAAACAGGCAGAATATAGAACATCCGGCTTTTCAAAAGCTGTCGTCTGTATCTGCCTGTTATCACCATCACAATAGCGGCTGCCATTAATCCTGTATACAAGGGCTGTCCCAGAATTCTCCACAAACCACCTGCCATATATGCGACCCCAACCCACACAAGAGGTCTCTGCATATTTTTTTAACTCCTTATTCTTTTACCATATCCGGTTTAGCTGTCAAAATATCCATAAGCAACACCCCGTCCGGAGCTTCTGCTACCACCTGTCCGTCCACAGTAATCTGCACTTTGTCCACATCCTTCAGCTCAGTCAGTGAATTAACAACACCGTAAACATTCAGTTTAAAATCCTGATCACCGATTTTCTCCAGGAATCCCTGATTAAAATCCACCTGACAGACACCTTCTTTAACATACACGTTCTTGACCTGCGTATTTGCCGACAATACCGGACAACATCCCTCAACTGTCGGGCCTCTTAGCAATGCATCCAATACAACTGCCGCCATCGGCGCGGTATCATAATACTTCAGTGTCGTATATGTTCTGATCAGTCCGCTGCCATCCTCGGAAGCAAAATAAAGGCATAGATTGGCATCCTCCAGATGATCCAGATTACTTGTAATCTCAGAAATATAATCTGCATTCTTCATCCGCAGCGTATTACCTTCCTCATCTGCCATCCATTCACCACCGACATTGAACGATACATAATCGATAATACCGCTGAATTGAGTCAGAGTCTTGACAATAGCCGCTCTCACCAGCATCTCGGAAGTTTTTGACATCTGATTATATTCCTCATAAAAATATAAGGACAGGGTCCGACTGTCTTTATCATAACTATATCGCTCAATTCTCACCGGAGCAGCTATCACCGGCTTATAATTCTTATCCTCAGGATTCATCTCCAGGGCCTCCAGGCACTCCTGAATAATACCATCCTCCGTCGTTGATACAAGCTGATATCCCACAGCCCGGAGCTTCGTCTCATCATTATTAATATAATAAATATTGTAACCCGTACCCGTATTCTCCGGTTCAGCGCCTGTCTTATGGCTTCCTGCCAGATACTTAATACTCTGACATCCGCCCATGAAAGCAGTCGCACAAATCAAAAGCAGCACCATCGGCCACCGCCATCTGTATCTCATAAGATATCCCCTTACTGTTTGATATAAGTCAATGGTATTCTCACTGAAAAAGTCGTTCCCTCATCTTCCTTACTGGCAACCTTAATGGCTCCGTTATGCATCTGCACAATATTTTTTGTAATGGAAAGCCCCAGTCCTGTACCACCCGTCTCTCTGGATCTTGCTTTGTCCACACGGTAAAATCTCTCAAATATCTTATCCTGATATTCTTCTGCAATACCAATACCCGAATCAGCCACCGTCACATAGAAATACTTATGATCAGCGTCCAATGTTACCTGCACCCATCCGCCGGCAATATTGTATTTAATGGCATTTTCAACCAGATTGGACAGGGCAAGGGTCAGCTTCACCTCATCACACTCCGCTGCCACTGTACGATAACTTTCCAGTACCAGTTCGATATTTCTCTTGGCAGCAATCGGTTTCAAACGTTTTAAAATAGACTCGAGGAGATCATTGATACTGATATTGGCAATATTCAGATCTGCCTCGGTTTTATCCATTTTAACCAGTGACAGCAGATCATTGATAATCGTATTCTCTCTGTCAATTTCTTCTCCGATATCCTGCATAAACTCTCTGTAAAGCTCCACAGGCGCATCCGGCTGCATATTCAGAGAATCTGCCAGTACCTTCATGGATGTCAATGGTGTTTTCAGCTCATGCGATACATTGGATACAAATTCCTGCCGTGAGCTTTCCAGTTCCTTGAGCCGTTTTAACATCATATTAAAAGCATCTGAAATCTGCTCCACCTCAGAGAAACCAGTCAGCTTTACTTCTTCGTCGAAATATCCTTCAGAGATCCGGTTAATAGATGTGGCCATATCTTTAAAAGGCTTTGTAAAAATACGCGACATAACGAAAGAAAGTACTGTCAACAGCAGTCCCACACTTATCATAACAAGCGTCATGGTACGCACGATCGTATCATAGCTCTCTGTCAGATCAGCACATGACACAAAAAAAAGGATCATGCCTCTGATGGTCTCATCCGCCTCGTCTTTAATAACATAGGTCAGCCACACCTGATCCGA
>JBJEJD010000020.1:0-24530 GCA_051877705.1 Coprococcus sp.
AGCCCGGTAAAATTAAATATGCATGCGTCTGCGGACTTCTTCCCGCAGACGTGAACGTAAAAGAATCGTGATCAGAGTTGCATCGATGATGATACAGCATATGAGAACGATGGCCGACCAGGTCAGTGCTTTGGGAACCATAAGGTAATGACGGATCAGCAGTTCGATGGCCACGGTACTTATACCGATTTCAGCGACCAGAACAACAGCCTGAGACAGGATGGAACGGCGGGGGTGCTGAAGGCAGAAAGAGAATATCTGCACCATAACAGTACCAAGGGCAATCAGGGGCAGAGCAACGGCATAATACCACCCTTTTCCGGGATGAAGCCAGGAGATGATGGCGAAGTACATGGCGATGCCGATGCCGTCCAGCAGCAGGCTGATGTGGGTATTGAGTTTCCCCGGAAAAAAGACGGGAAGAACGAATATCCACAGTACGATGCAGGCGCCGATGACGTATAGAGACCAATGGTAACGTACGAGGAAGAAGAGATTCATCACACCGCATACGATGGCTGTGGTGGCAAGGCAGACTGTCATAAGAATGGCGGCCTCTTTTCTTATTCCCTGTTCGATTGTTCCTATATTTGATGGGTAGGGTTTCGGGGAAATGGTATCCACCTGTTCGTTGGGGTTGATGACTCTGGTATTGCAGAGCGGGCAGACGGAGCAGGTTTTATCCAGTTCCACACCGCAGTTGACACAGTATGACATTGTTTATTCCTCCATATCCATATTGCGATTGGTGTCTATTTTTACATGAAGACCATCTTTGACCAGCTTCCGGAAAAAATAACGTTCCACATCGGTTTCTATGATGCTGCTGGAGAAACTGATGCTGAGTATATTGCCGCAGCTGATGATGGCACAATTGGTGCGGGGCGAAAAAGGCTGTCCCATCAATGCATCAAAACGTTCAATATAAGGCCGCATTTCATCCGGAATCTGCACAACCCCAAGATTGGTCAGGCCTGCGGTGGACTGACGGTCCTGTACACGGATATAAAACTGGCGCACGACGATATCTTTTAGAAAAAGTGGTGCAATTCGGACAAAAGGTTTTTGCAGAATGGCAGTGTTGGTCGTAATGTCGGCATTAAGAAACTTATTATTGATATAGTAACGCATATAATGATGAACCTGCGTTACAATTTCTTCGAAGGTATAATCGCCCATGCGCGGATCGATGGACGGATAGACCATACTGATAAAGTTTCGCAGGGTTTTTGATGGAAAGAAACTGCGCAGATTAACAGGAAGTGCCAGTGTGACCGGCTTTTGCCGGAAGACTTTGTCGCTTTTCTGTTTTTCCAGCAGAGCCCACAGCATAACAGCATTCAGATATTCAGTTACTGACACGCCATAGTCGTGGGCTTTTTGCAGCACTTCATCTGTGGACAGAAGTCCATGTATGATGTTTAATGTGTAAAAAGGCTCTCTGTGGCCCCGGATGCGATAGGCCTTTCCCTGACTGCGGGGGCGTGTCACCTGTGAGGATGCATATCTTAAGTAAGCATCCTCCAGTTCTTCCGGATCGGGCTTTTCTTGTATATTCAGGACACCGCTGCCGTCGGGGATATCGCATCCCTGAAGGCGAAGGTAGACAGCCGTAATCGTTTTCAGAAGAAATAATGCACCGTTGCCGTCAGAGAGGGAATGGAACATTTCAAGGGATATCTTATTCTGGTAATAGTATATACGGATCAGATAGCGGTTGTTGCTTTTAAAGAGCAGAGGCATACACGGATTGACAATATCAGGCATAACAAAAGGCCCCGGGCGGTTGTTGGGTTCAAGATAGCGCCAGAATACACCCTTTCTGAGAGCTACCTTGAAGGCCGGAAAACGGGGCAGTGTCATATCCACGGCTTTCTGAAGCAGGTCAGCGTCGATGTTCTCTTTCAGAACAACGGACAGGCGGAATACATTGGAGAAATTCCGGCGCTGCAGGGTGGGATAGACATTGGCTGATAAATCTAATTTATACCATGTTTTGGATTGATCATTTGACTTTTTCATACTTTTATTATAATGTTACAGGATAGGAATAGCAAG
Source organism: Coprococcus sp. (assembly GCA_051877705.1). Classification (GTDB taxonomy): domain Bacteria; phylum Bacillota; class Clostridia; order Lachnospirales; family Lachnospiraceae; genus Coprococcus_A. Next base: position 2,059 of record JBJEJD010000020.1, read on the forward strand.
TGTGAAAGTTTGACAGGAGGAGATGTTTTGACATTGGAAATGAGTCCGAAATCGAATCAGCATCTGATGAAGGCGATTAAGAGAATGCATTCACTGGTGGAGAGCGATGATCTGGAAAAAGTGCGTGCTTCCCAGGAAAATATCAGTGCCTTTTCTAAAAGCAGGGATATTTCGTATGAGGATTTTCAGATCGGGGATATTCAGGCGGAATGGATGTGCGTCAAAAGACATCATATGAGAAAATATGTAATTTTATACTGTCATGGCGGCGGATATAACACAGGAAGTTTCCATTATGCCAGAAGCATTACCAATAAGCTGGCCGGCAGCACATCCATGGATATATTGTGTTTTGATTACAGACTGGCACCGGAGCATCCCTACCCATCAGCCCAGAACGATGCCCTGGCAGTTTGGGATTATCTCATGCATCTGGGGTATGGAGCAAGGGAAGTGATCGTTGCGGGAGATTCTGCCGGCGGAAATCTGGCCCTTTCCCTGACATTGAAGCTGAAGGAGCAGGGAAGACTGCTGCCGAAAGGCCTTGTACTCCTTTCACCGTGGACGGATCTGACTAAGAGCGGCAAGTCTTACCAGACAAAGACGGATGTAGATCCTATCCTGACTGAGGATTATCTCAACACTTCCATCAACGCCTATGCCTGTGGGAGGGAGTTGGAAGATCCGATGATCTCACCGGTGTTTGGTGATTTTGAAGGCTTTCCTCCGACTTATATACAGGTAGGAAGCAATGAGCTTCTTCTGTCGGACTCGCTGAAGCTGAGGAAAAATATGGAGAAGCAGCAGGTGGCTGTGAAACTGGATGAGTATGAAGGCATGTGGCATGTCTTCCAGATGTCTCCATTTAAAACTGCCTATGATGCTATTGATCAGATAGCGGAATTTATATTCACTATCTGCAGATAAAAAAAGATGACGCCGTATCCGATAGAAACTATTCGGATGCGGCGTCATTCTTTATAAGGCGGGTTTTGACCCGGCAATGCATATGGATTATACGGTTTCAGCTTTCTGTTTTTTAATGACTTTTAAGATGTATGCGCTGAGACAGAAGCCGATTACTGCAAAAATTGCCATCAGAATAAATACAATTCTATATCCTGCGATACCGGAGAAACGGTCGAGGATACCACCGTAAACAGCATACATAAAAGCACCCGGAAGATATCCGACGAAGGAACCGATGGACATGGCAGAACCGGTGATGTCACGAGGAACTTTTACTTCATCCATAGGAGCGAAGAAGATGGCTCGCATGCTGAATACAAAAGCACTGATTGTCAAAGTGATGGCCATTCCCAGGAAGATGCTCATGCTCTGATGAGGCAGAAATGCAAATACAACAAGGATGGCGGCGACAATAATAAAGCAGATTCTTAAATATTTGGTAGCAGAGTGAAGGACTTTATCTGTGATAAATCCGCCAACAGGACCACCCAGCATCTTCAGGGCATACTGGTTGATAATACCATATACGCCGACCAGTGCTGCAGGCAGGGCATAAGCTTCATTCAGGAATGGAATGAAATATGTAAGTCCACAGTAAACACTGTAAACAAAGAATACATTCAGAGAAACAAGCCAGATATTCTTATTCTTCAAAGCGCGCATGATGGTGCCTTCTGATTTTTTTGTTTCTCCGGTCTGGCTGTCGGTTACGGTTTTGGCAGCCGGTTCGTCAGACTCTAACAGGAAAAATGCAATGATAGCGATGACACCAGGTACAATAGAGTAGAACAGGATAGCTGCACGAAGACCTGCGGCTGTACTGCCCATTGCAGAGAAAATACCGAGTGCACAGAAGGCAACGATTGTATCCATCAGGCCTCTGCCTGCTTCCAGAATACCGAACATTCGGCCCTGTTCATCTTCATTGCCCAGCAAACGTACGGTTTTTAACATCGTCGGCCAGTATAGCATGTCCGCACAGACTGCAAGTAAACAGTAGATAGCCAGGAAGACCGGATAAGACGGGAATGTGGAGAGCCACAGTCCGAGGATACAGATACCCAGGAGAGATCCCGGAATCATGATCTTCTTTGAGATCCTGTCAACAAACAAAATGGCGGCAAGAAATCCGAAAGTAGAAATCCAGCCTGCAACACTCATGGCAACACCGATCTGTGTGTGGGAGAGTCCCATAAATTCCTGCATTGGTACATAAAATGCGTCTTTTAAGAATCCGAGCTTATAAATGGTTCCTGCTCCAAGCATCAGGGTCCCAAAAGATATCCACTTTTTGTCCAGTCCCTTTTTCTTTGACATAACGAATCACCTCATAAATAATTAATAGTATTTTTAAGAAACGGATTTGACATGCCTATAGTATAGTTGTAAAAATGTGTATTGTCAAGTAATAATTTGCAATTTATTGTAAAAAATAGTTTTTAATCCGTTTAAAATGTGTAATTAAATGCTATAATGTGTATTTATGTGTAATTAATAAAAGAAAATACTTGCAAAATGCAAAAACATGTAGTATTATAATTGCAAAAGAAACGGATTTAACGAGAGGAAGTCAGAATATATGTTAGCAGAACAACGTTATAAAGAGATTCTGTGTTTGCTTGATAAGGAAGAAAGTGTAAAAACAACAACACTTTGCAAGGTGTTATCTACCTCCAGAGAGACAGTCAGAAGAGATTTGGAGAATATGGAGGCAAAAGGATTGCTCAAGCGTATTCATGGCGGTGCCATGAGGCTGGAGAGCAGTCAGAAGAAGAATAATTATTATGCCTCTTTTGATCAAAGGCAGCTGGAAAATCCTTCTTATAAAGAAGAAGTAGCCATGGAAGCAGTGAAATACATCTCCGAGGGGCAGGCCATTGCCCTGGATTCCGGAACAACGGCCCTTGAACTGGCCAGAGTGATTAAGAATCGTTTCCATTCGCTGACGGTTGTAACCAATTCTCTTTCTATAGCTAATGAGCTGGCAGATGCAGCCGGTATTACATTAGTATTGACAGGGGGCATTTACAGCTCTGATGAAAGAGCTTTTACCTCTGATCTGGCAGCACTGATTTTCTCAAAAATTAATATTGATATTTTATTTCTTACCACCTGCGGTATTTCAGTGGAACGGGGAATTACCTATCAGAGAATCGATGAGATTGTCGTACAGAATCAGATGATGAAGGTTTCAGACAAAACAATTGTGATTGCGGACAGCTCCAAACTGGGGGTTAATTCGCTGGTCAGAATGTGCGGAATTGATCGGGCCTCTATGATTATCACAGATTCCGGTGCCACCAGGGAGCAGATAGAAGCTTTGGAGCAGGGAGGAATAGAAGTAGTGGTTTCCAAAGAAAGGGAGAAAAATAATAATGAGTATGAAAATGGATGATGGAAAGAGCAGACCGAGTGTCCTTCTGGTTTCTGTTGATGCACTTAAACCGGAGTTTGTATTTGAGCAGGAGCGACTGGGGGTAAAACTTCCTAATATTACAAAATATTTTGTGGAGAATGGACTGACAGCACGGGATGGAATGCAGAGCGTTTTCCCGACCTTTACTTATCCATGTCATCAGAGTATGATCACCGGCACCAATCCGGCTACTCATGGAACAGTTAATAACGGTATTTTTGATCCGATGAAACAGCATCTGGGCGCATGGCACTGGTTTGCCAATAATAAGGTAAAGACCCTCTGGGAAGCAGCAAAGGAAAATGGATATTGCTCTGCAAGTGTGGCATTCCCGACATCTGTAGGTGCAAAGGGCGATTATATTGCTCCGGAATACTGGTGGGACGGTTCTGAACTTGACAGTCTGTTTATTGATGCTGTGGCAAAGCCTCAGGGCATCATTCTGGAAATGGAGGAGGAGATCGGTCAGTATGCGGGCGGTCTTGACCTGACTGATGCAGGCGACGCACAGAGAGGCAAGGCGGCTATGTGGATGCTTCAGAATAAACTGGCACCGGTGGTAAAAGAAAAACCGTTTTTCATGTCTGCATATTTTGCCAGCTTCGATGAGAGCGCCCATATCAATGGTGTCTACAGCAAAGAGGCTGCCGCAAGTCTTGAGAAAATAGATAAGATGCTTGGAGATCTGATTGCGGAGGCAAAGAGGATTACCGATGATCATCTCATCGTGTGTGTCGTATCTGATCATGGAACCATTGACAATACACATAATATTTCTCCAAACATTCTTTTGAAAGAAGCAGGACTGATTGAAGCAGATGAAGAGGGAAATGTTACGGCATGGAAGGCCTTCAGCCAGAGAGCGGGCGGCACAGCGGAGGTCCGTCTGGCAGATCCGGATGATCAGGAAGCTGCGAAAGCACTTGCAAAAGTAATGTTAAAACTGAAAGAGGATCCTGAGAGCGGTATTCTGGAAGTACTGACCGGCGAGGAAGCAAGGAAACGCGGCGGTTTCCCTGATGCGGCCTATGTTCTGGTATCAGAAAAAGGATACGAATTGAGAGATGATGTTATTGGCGAATACTGTCGTACCCGTCTTACTCAGAAGGCGCAGCATGGGTACAGTGAAAAATTCCCGGAGATGAGAGCTTCTTTCATGCTGACTGGTGAGGGTATCCGCAAGGGTAATATTGAGAATGTACATTTGATTGATGTTGCTCCGACTCTGGCTGGACTTATGGGATTTGAATTACCTGATGCAGAAGGCGGAAATTTACTGAAATAAAGGTGGCGCTGTGGATATACTTGAGAATATTTTTGGAAGTGTAGCAGATTTCCTGTGGGGAGACTGGCTGTTGGTTGCATTGCTGGGCCTGGGTGTTTTTTACACGGTGATGACCGGTTTTGTTCAGATCAGGTGCTTCCCTATGGTAATAAAAACCGTTATAAAAGGGGCAAAGAGCGGAAAAGATGTAGAAGAGGGAAAGTGTTCTTCTTATCAGGCTTTATGTACGGCAGTTGCCAGTTGTGTAGGCAGTGGCAATATTGTAGGTGTTTCTACTGCAATCCTGGCGGGTGGACCCGGCGCTCTGTTCTGGATGTGGGTTGCGGCGTTCTTCGGAATGGCAACGAAATTTGGTGAGATCATCCTGGGACTCCGTTATCACGGACATGATGAAAAAAATAATATTACCGGAGGTCCGATGTACTATATTGCCCACGGACTGAAGCATTCCTGGATCGGCGGCCTGGTGGCGGTACTGCTGTTTATACAGAATGCCGGAGCGACATTGATACAGTCCAATACTATTTCAGGTGTTGTGCAGGAGGCATTTCGTGCGCCGCATTTAGTTACGGGTATTATTCTGGCTGTTTTGATGACGTTTGTTATCAGCGGCGGATTTAAGAGACTTGTTCATATAGCAGAGAAAATAGTTCCTGTCATGGCAGGTTTCTATATTCTGGGCGGACTGATTGTGCTGATGGTGAATGTTACCGAAGTACCGGAGATGCTGGCATCTATTGTAAATGGTGCATTTTCCATCAGGGCGGGTACGGGAGCTCTGGCGGGTCTTACCATTAAAGAAGCCATGCGTTATGGGGTGGCAAGGGGACTTTATTCCAATGAGGCCGGTGAAGGCTCCGCTGCAGTTATCCATTCTTCTGCAAATGTGGATCATCCTGTTCGTCAGGGGCTGTATGGCATTATGGAAGTTTTTATTGATACGATTCTGATTTGCAGTACCACTGGTTTTACTGTACTGTTAACTGGAGTGAATGAGTATCATACCAATGCGTCAACACTGGCAGCAGAAGCCTTTGGAACAGTATTTTCCGGAATGCAGTATGTCATCTATATCAGCCTGATCCTTTTCGCCAGTACATCCATTATGAGCCAATGGTATTTCGGGCATGTGAGTCTGTCCTATCTGAAACAGCCGAAATTGGATACCTTGTATCGGATTTTGTTTCCGATTCTAATCATATTCGGAAGTCTGAGCACCATCAATCTGGTATGGGATATTCAGGATTGTGCCCTTGGATTATTGATCATCCCTAATATTATTGCTCTGATTGTTCTTAGTCCGGAAGTAAGAAGACTTACAAAGGAATTTTTAGATCCTGACAATGGATATATTCAAAATGATTGAAAATAAAGGAGAAATATTATGACAGACAAATTACAGAAATTTATTGATACAGTGCCTGCGGTGGCAGATGCCGCAGAGATGAAGGAGACATTCTGGTTAAATGACCGCAAATTGCCTGAAGCGCAGCAGAATATCACCGAGGTACATCCGGATCAGATCAAAGATGCCAGTGACAGACTGCTTCGTTTTGCACCATATCTGAAGACTGTATTTCCTGAACTCGAGGAGACGAATGGTATTATTGAGTCCGAGCTGCGGGAGATTCCGGCAATGAAGACATTTTTAAATGAGACATATGGTGCCGGCATCGAAGGAAAGCTTATGCTGAAGATGGACAGCGATCTTCCTGTCTCCGGTTCCGTAAAAGCCAGAGGCGGTATTTACGAAGTCTTAAAGCATGCGGAGGATCTGGCACTGGAGGCAGGTATGCTGAAGGAAACAGATGATTACAGCATCCTTGCCGGTCAGGAGTTCCTGGACTTTTTCGGGAAATATACAGTGCAGGTGGGCAGTACCGGCAATCTTGGCATGAGTATCGGTATCATGAGTGCGAAGCTGGGCTTTCATGTAATCGTTCATATGTCAGCCGATGCAAAGCAGTGGAAGAAAGATCTTCTCCGCAGCCGCGGTGTGGAGGTCATTGAGTATCAGGATGATTACTGTGCGGCTGTTGAACAGGGAAGAAAGAATTCTGATGCGGATCCGATGAGTTACTTCGTGGATGATGAGAATTCTCAGAATCTGTTTATGGGTTACAGTGTTGCTGGTGAGCGCCTGAAAAAACAGCTGGAGGATATGAAGATCGCCGTGGATGCAGATCATCCGCTGTTTGTCTATATTCCATGTGGTATCGGTGGTGCGCCGGGCGGTGTTACTTACGGAATCAAGCAGGTATATGGCGACAATGTCCACTGCTTTTTCACGGAGCCGACACATGCATGCTGTATGCTGCTTGGAATGGCAACGGGACTGCATGACGGTGTATCTGTTCAGGATTTCGGTATTGACGGAAGGACAGATGCCGATGGCCTTGCCGTAGGACGTCCATCTGCTTTTGTAGGAAGAGTGATCGAACCGATGCTGTCTGGAATTGCTACCATTCAGGATAATAAACTGTACGATCTTATGCGTGGACTTCTGGCGGAAGAGGAGATTTTTATTGAGCCAAGCTCCTGTGCATCATTTGCCGCACTGATTCGTCCGGAGGATATGAAAAAATATATCGAGGAGCAGGGATTGACGGACAAGATGAAAAATGCCGTACATATCGCATGGGCAACGGGCGGCAGAATGGTTCCGGAGGAAACAAGAGCAATTTATTTAAAAGCGGGTCTTTAATATGAAGTACAAATTATTGGTTCTGGATATCGATGGAACGGTGACGAATTCCCGGAAAGAGATTTCAGAAAAAACAAGGAAGGCGATCATTCAGCTTCAGGAAAACGGGATACAGGTCGTTATTGCATCAGGAAGGGCTCCGAAAGGAGTTTTCCCTGTTGCAAAATGTCTGGATTTTGACCGGTTCGGTAATTATATCCTGGCTTTTAATGGCGCCCGGATCATAGATTTTAAAACAGGAGAATGTGTGTACGAAAAAAGGCTGCCTCCGAATATTCCGGGACGTTTATGGGAAGATGCGGTGAAATATGACCTGGGAATTCTTACTTATACTGAGAATACGATAGTTACGGGTACAGTTCCGGAACAGTATATGGATTGTGAAGCCGAAATCAGTCATATGGAACTGGAGTATCACAGTGATTTTTGCAGATATGTGGACTTTCCGGTAAACGGATGTCTTTTAACAGGAGATCCTGATTTGATAGAAGTAGCAGAGCCAATATTTGTTCATAAATACCTGCATGAAGCAGAAATTTTCCGGTCAGAACCGTTTTTTCTGGAAGTTGTGCCCAAAAATGTGGATAAAGCTTACAGTCTGAAACATTTGCTGAGGATACTTGGGATCAGGCGGGAAGAGATGGTATGTTGTGGGGATGGTTATAATGATGTTTCCATGATACAATATGCCGGTCTTGGTGTTGCGATGGCAAATGCGCAGGAAAGACTGAAAGCGCTGGCCAATTATGTTACAGTTAATGATAACGATCATGACGGGATCGTTGAAGTTATTGAAAAATTTTTTTAAAAAATATATCGCCGTATCTCAATGATACGGCGATATATTTTTATTTATCTCTGTAGTTATGGACATCATCCAGCAGCTTATGTTTCAGATCATACAGCTTCTGTGACAGGTCCACATATACTTCCTGCGGGTTGACGAGGCGCATGGATTCATCCCAGAGAGTTGCCTTTTCTCTTGTACAGTAGGCCTGGATATCCATGACGGATGGTGATTCGTAGACACATTCTCCGTTGATGAAGATCGGTACGAGAAGTTCACGGATAGTATAGCTGCCGGCATCCAGATGCGTACGTTTCCAGGTGGCCAGCGGATCGAACAGTGTCAGAGGCTGATCCTCTGTGAAAACTTCATCCTCCAGTGTGATCAGATCGGCCTTGATCTTACCTGTGGCTTTGTCGTAGATACGGAGTATCTTCTTGTTGCCCGGATTGGTAACTTTTTCTACATTTTCTGATACTTTGATCTTAGGAATGGAGGTTCCGTCTTCATTGATAATGCAGGCCAGTTTGTAGACACCGCCGAAGGACGGGCAGTCCTTGGAGGTGATCAGATTGGTGCCGACGCCCCAGGAGGTGATCTTGGCACCCTGATTCATCAGGCTGTTGATGAGGTATTCGTCCAGATCGCTGGATGCGGAGATGATGGCATCCGGGAATCCTGCTTCATCCAGCATAATACGGGCTTTCTTGGTCAGGTAGGCAAGGTCGCCGCTGTCAAGGCGGATACCGTAAAGCTTGGAATGGATACCCTGGTCACGCATTTCCTGGAAAACCTGGATGGCATGCTTGACACCTGAATTCAATGTATCATAGGTATCAACCAGCAGCAGACAGTTGTCAGGATAAAGTCTGGCATAAGTACGGAAGGCTTCCAGCTCTGTTTTAAAGCTCATGATCCAGCTGTGAGCATGGGTTCCCTTTACAGGGATATCAAACATCTGTCCGGCAAGTACGTTGCTGGTGCCGACGCATCCGGCAATGACAGCTGCCCTTGCGCCATAGATACCTGCATCTGGTCCCTGAGCACGTCTGAGTCCAAATTCCATAACACCGCCGCCGGCCTCGTGAACAACGCGGGCTGCCTTGGTAGCGATCAGACTCTGATGGTTGATGATATTCAACAGGGCGGTTTCCACAAGCTGTGCTTCCATGATTGGAGCAATGACCTTGACCAGAGGTTCCTTAGGAAAGATGATAGTGCCCTCCGGAATGGCGTAAATATCTCCCGTAAAATGGAAATTCTTCAGATAATCCAGAAAATCTTCCTTAAAGAAACCAGTGCTTCGAAGATAATCAATATCATCTTGGCTAAAATGCAGATCCCGGATATAATCAATGGCCTGATCCAGTCCGCAGGCAATGGCATAAGCGCCTCCGCACGGGTTCTGACGGTAGAATACGTCAAATACAACCTTTTCTTTTGAATGAGTTTCGAAATAACCCTGCATCATGGTTAATTCGTATAAATCAGTCAGCAATGTCAAATTCTTATGATCCATAGTTTCATCTTCTTCTTTCTTATATTTGCTTTTTCATCAATAGTTATCAGAATATTAATGAGAAAAGTGTCAGACAACTGTCTTGTCATGACATAATATTAATATAGATTGTAACCCGAATAAATAAAAAAAGCAAATTTTTTTTATTAATCTATTTATTCCAGTAACCTTCGTGGACTCTGGCAGCGGCAGGAGCCAGATCCGGGAAAGGTCCAGTGACCTGTATGGCTTTCTGGCCTCTGGCGAAAACATCGCGGCATGGCAGATCAAAGGTAGGATTTTGTGGATCGGCACCGGTCAGTGCCAGCAGATCTTTCTCTGTCATGGCATAGACAACATGTCCGATATTTCCCCAGTAGATAGCTCCGGAGCACATGGCACACGGCTCTGCGGTTGTATAGAGTGTACAGTCCCAGAGGAATTCTTTGCTGTATTGCCGGGAAGCTCTTTCCACCAGCTGGGTTTCTGCGTGTCCGGTACATTTATGTTCGGTGATTTCATTGTTCATCTGTTCCATCAGTACATTGCCATCTTTGTCAACGAGCAGAGCGGCAAAAGGCGTATTGCCGGATTCTCTTGATTTGACAGATAATTCAATGGCAAGTTTTAAATAGGTTTCATGTGACTGCATCAGGCACCTCCTGTTTTATCTGTTGATGTAAGTATACTGCATATTTGTAAAAAAGGCAAATAATGGTGAAGGATAATAATGGGAATATTTGTAATATATTAATATAAGGTTTTGAAAATATTGCTAATATTTGGAAAGTTGCATAAAAATATAGGGCATTTTTGTGGAATATAATTGAATTAAATATAAAATCATGATATGATAAGTCAATATATATGGAAAAGGGTGTTTAAATGAAGGGGTTATATGAGTTGTCCGCATATCTGGATCGATGGAACAGTGTGACCATTTGTGTCAGGCTTGTGCTGGCTGTTGTCTGCGGCGGAGCCATTGGTCTGACCAGAAGTGTGAAGCGGCGGGGGGCAGGCTTCAAGACCCATGCACTGGTGTGCCTGGGATCAGCGCTGGTTATGATGACGGGGCAGTATATATATGTTAGTTTTGGAGCCATATCCGATATTGCAAGACTTGCGGCGCAGGTTATCAGCGGTGTCGGCTTTCTTGGTGTGGGAACGATTATGGTTACGAGGGATAATCATGTGAAGGGGCTGACCACTGCTGCGGGACTCTGGACCTGTGCAGGTATCGGGCTGAGTATTGGTATCGGCTTTTACAGCGGTGCGCTGATTACCACACTTCTGGTCCTGTTTATTTACAGATTTATGGGTAGAGTGGATGAAATTGCCTATGAGCATTCAAGGGTCATGGATATTTATATTGAATTTGAGTCAAGAAAATCTGTTGCTCCTTTTATTGGTGTACTGAAAGAGAACAATTACAAGATCGTTCAGATGAAACTGAACAAGTCTAAAAAGAATAAAGAAGAAATCGTGAATGCCACACTTGTGCTTGAGGTGGCACCGAAGCTGAAGCACGACATTGTCATAGATGTGCTGAAGGATATACCGGGGGTTGAGTATGTGGAGGAACTCTGACGGTTATGGTAAAGTTACTTTTTGTTTACAGTAATTTTACACATTTATTGTTTACAGAATAACCAAACTGTGGTATGATTCTGATAAAACATAAAACAAATAATAGGACTATTTGTTGAAAGTGCACAAAATGGCGGCGTTTCCATGAATGGAGCTATGGGTACGCGGCCCCAAAAAAGGAGGAGATTAAAATGAAAAGATCCAAGAAGCTTATGAGCCTGACAGCACTCATCATGGGCGTTGTTCTTGTGACAGCAGCATGCGGCAGTTCAGGCGGCGGCGAGACAAAGGCACCTGAGACACAGGCTGCTGCAGAGACGGAAGCTGCCGGAGAGACAGAAGCTGCCGGTACGGAAACAGCCGGTGATCTGAACAGCAAGACGCTGGAAGAGATTACCGAAGCTGCTAAGGCAGAAGGCGAAGTTGTATCTGTCGGTATGCCTGATGAATGGGCAGACTGGGGTTCTTTATGGGCTGAGATGGCGAATACATATGGCCTTTCTCATAATGATACAGATATGAGCTCTTCTGAGGAACTTCAGATGTTTGCCACAGAGGGTGAGAACGGAACGAAGGATATTGGAGATGTCGGCTATGGTTTTGCTGGACAGGCTGTTTCCGAAGATCTTGTCCAGGGTTACAAGACTTCCTATTGGGACAGTGTTCCTGACTGGGCCAAGGGCGAAGACGGTAAGTGGATGGTTGCTTATACTGGTGTAACCACTTTCCTTGTAAATACAGACCAGGTTGAGAACGTACCGACATCCTGGCAGGATATCAGAGAAGGCGACTACAAAGTTGCCCTTGGACCTCTGACCGGTGGTAATGCACAGGCAGCATTTATCGCATCCGCATATGCATTTGGCGGTGATATGAATAACCTCGAACCTGCTTTTGAGTTCTGGACAGAACTGGCAGAGGCAGGAAGAATCAATACACTTGATATTACACAGGCTAACTTTGAGTCTGGTGAGATCGCTGTAGGTGTTGTATGGAGCTTCACAGGTATTCCTTACAGCAAGAACATTGAGCAGTATAACATGACAACAGCTGTTCCATCTGATGGTGCGCTTCAGAATGGTTATGCTTCTGTCATCAACAAGTATGCACCACATCCGAACGCAGCAGCGCTTACAAGAGAAGTTATGTTCAGCGATGCAGGTCAGACATTCCTTGCTCTGGCAGGTGCCATTCCTACAAGAGAAGATTTTGTGATTGCTGACGAATATGCAGACCAGGTTATCAGCAAAGAGGCTGTTGCCAATGCAGTCCTTATTTCAGATGCAGACGCATACTCCGCAGCCTGTGAAACAGCAAAGACACGCTGGGAAGAAGAAGTTGCTCCATTACTTGTACAGTAAGAATCTATAATCTAATCCAAGCTGAAAATTTTTCAGGGGGTGCAAATCCTGCACCCCCGTTTTTCGATTTACATGAAGGCACCAAACAGGAGTTGAATTGAATGAAAAAGAACAGATATATCTATTTACTGGCTTTATTGCCATTCCTGATTGTTGCGATGCTCTACGAGATTATACCTTTGATTACGGTTGTTCTGAAGAGTTTCCGTCCGGATGGCGGGACAGGCTTTACTCTTGAAAATTATCAGGCTGTCTTTTCAAAATTGCTTTATCAGAAGGCAATCATCAACAGCATTAAGATATCCCTGGTCTCTGCGATCGCAGGTATTATCATAGCCTTTCTTGGGGCCCGGGCGGCACATCAGCATCAGGGAAAAATGCATCATGTTTTTATGGCAGTTCTCAATATGGTCTCTAATTTTGCAGGTATTCCTCTGGCCTTTGCTTATATGATCCTGCTCGGCAATGCCGGTCTGGTGGTAAGTATTGGTAAAGAGTTCGGTATTGATGCATTGGCCAGTTTTAATTTATATACAATGAACGGCATGAGTCTGATTTATGTATATTTCCAGATTCCGCTGTCCACATTGCTTTTGATTCCGGCATTTGACGGCGTGCAGAAGCAGTGGAAGGAAGCCTGTACACTTCTGGGCGGTACGCCGGGACTTTTTTGGAGACAAGTGGGTATTCCGGTATTAATGCCGAGTATTTTATCTACTTTCAGCGTCCTCTTTGCCAATGCTCTGGCTGCTTATGCAACAATTTATGCATTAATGATGGATAATATTGCATTGCTGCCTGTTCAGATAGCAGGATGCTTTACCGGTGAGGTCAGGATCCGGGCAGGTCTTGGTGGTGCTCTGTCTGTTGTTATGATGGTGATCATGGTCATCATGATTTTGATTACCAATGCTTTGAGCAGAAGATTCCAGAAAGGAGGCAATAGAAAATGAAAAAGAAAAGCGCTGGTTCTGTAGCCGTTATGCTTCTTGTTATGATTTATCTGTTGATTCCTCTGGTAATTTCTATTATATATTCCGTATTTAAAAAATGGACGGGAATCATTCCGGAAGGTTTTACACTGCGTAATTATGCTGCACTGTTTACGGACAAGAACTTTCTTGCATCTGTGGGGCGTTCCGTTGCCATGTGTATCATTCCGATTTTACTGACTATTATAATTGTTCTTCTGGCCTTATTTGTTACGACCATCTATTTTCCGAGACTTGAGAAATATGTTCAGATCATCTGTATGATTCCATATACCATTCAGGGGGTTATTCTTTCAGTCAGTATTCTTTCTTTATATGTTGGAATGGATTCTATCCTGAGTAATCGTCTGGTTATGTTGATGGGGGCATACTGTATTGTGATTCTGCCTTATATTTATCAGGGTATCCGTAATGGTATGCGGGCGGTCAATATGCCAACACTGATCGAGGCGGCAGAGATGTTGGGGGCATCCAAAATTCATGCGTTTTTCAGTGTTGTTGTGCCGAATATTCTTTCGGCCATTATCGTATCGTCACTTCTGGCAGTTGGTATCATCTTTGGCGATTATGTTCTCATTCGAAATCTGGCCGGAACATCAGCTCCGAATATGCAGATTTTCCTGTACCAGACCATGAAGAGTGACAGTACAAAAGCCAGTGCCGTGTTCGTAGTTATTATGTTTGTGACCTTTGTGATCACAGCTGTTGTACTGTTCCTGAAGAGTCGTGAGGCAAAAGGAAGAACATCAAAAAAGTAAAGGAGTGATGGATGCATGTCATATATTCGTTTTGAAAATATAGTTAAAAATTTTGGTAAAAATGAAGTATTAAAAAATATTAATCTGGAAGTGGAAAAAGGTCAGCTTGTAACACTTCTGGGACCATCCGGATGTGGTAAGAGTACATTGCTCCGCTGTCTGGCCGGACTTGAAACGGTTACTTCAGGCCGGATCTACCTGGATGATAAGGATATTACGGATGTGAATCCGAAAGATCGTGATATAGGTATGGTTTTTCAGCAGTACAGTTTGTTTCCTAATATGGATGTGGCACAGAATGTTGCGTTTGGTCTGAAGCTGAAAAAGGTACCAAAAAAAGAAATCGATGAGCGTGTTAAGGAAATGGTAGATATCGTTGGGCTTTCAGATCATCTGCATCATTATCCGTCGGAGCTGTCCGGCGGACAGCAGCAGCGGGCTGCTTTGGCCAGGGCCATGGTAACCAATCCGAAGGTGCTGCTGCTGGATGAGCCGTTGTCTGCCATCGATGCGCTTTTACGTCATTCTCTGCAGGTGGAGATCCGCCGAATTCAGAAGGAACTGAACATGACGGCCATTTTTGTTACCCATGATCAGGACGAAGCCATGGTTATGTCTGATGTGATCCACCTGATGTATCAGGGAAGGATCGAACAGTCTGCAGCGCCGACACAGATGTATACGGAGCCTGTTTCAAAATTTGCAGCAACCTTTATCGGCCATTATAATATGATTTCAATGGAAGATTTTAAGAAGCTGACCGGTGAGTCGGGAGAGGGAACGGATGTTGCATTCCGTCCGGAGGTCATTGATATTGGCACAAAACCGGTGGAGAAGGAAGGCTATATAATGATCAAAGGACGGATTGTTGTCAGCCTGCCCCATGGCAATGTTCTTCGTTATGCGGTTATGTGCGGAGACAGCCAGATTGATGTGGACGTATTATTCAAGAAAGCAACAGTCATTCCGAATAATACCGATGTTTATCTGTCGCTTAAAAAAGAGGACTGCATTTTCCTGTAAGGGAATAAATCAGAGGAATAACATAATGTTACGCGTAGGAGATGAAGAGCAGCGGAATGGACGGTCAAGGAAGACCGCCTGTTTCGCTGCGTCTGTATGCTGCCGGCAGGTTGTCTGCATGTGCCGGCCATGATGAGCAGATTGGTGATATGAGGGAGATGGTTTTATGACAAAAAATTTTGCACACCGCGGTTTCAGCGGCAAATATCCTGAGAATACCCTGCTGGCTTTTCAGAAAGCCATTGAAGAAGGGGTTGATGGTATCGAAAATGATGTCCATTTGACAAAGGATGGCATACCGGTCATCATTCATGATGAGCTGGTGGACAGAACGACCAATGGTACTGGCTATATTAAAGATATGACCTATGAGGAACTGGCCAGACTTGATGCTTCTTATATTTTTAAGGATTGTGGATTTCAGAAGATTCCTACCCTTCGGGAGTATCTCGAACTTGTGAAGGATGCGGATATTGTTACCAATATTGAACTGAAGACAGGTGTATTTGAATATCCGGGCATTGAACAGAAGGTCTATGAGTTGGTGAAGGAATATGGACTTCTGGACCGGATCATTATTTCTTCATTTAATCATTACTCTGTTCTGCGGATGAAGGCCATTGATCCGAATATTAAATGTGGTATGCTGGAGGAATCCTGGCTGATCAATGCCGGAGCTTATGTGGCATCCACGGGAGTCGAATGCTTCCATCCTTATTTTAGAAATATGACGCCGGAGAATGTGGCAGAGGTAAAATCCCATGGTTTGGAGATCAACACATGGACAGTTAATGAAGATGAAGATATCCGGGAAATGTTCAGAGTGGGTGTGGACGCAGTCATTGGCAATTATCCTGACCGTGTAAACCGCATTCGGATGGAACTGAAGAGGTCTCATTGCGCTGAGGGGCATTTTATAGTATAATAAGTGTAATTTGTGATGAGGATGTGGGAAGACATGGGAGATGCGTCAACGATTTTAAGTGTTGGTATTGATGTGGGGACATCGACGACGCAGGTTGTCTTCAGCAGACTGACTATGGACAATTCGGCAGGATATTTTTCAGTGCCCAATGTGTCTATTGTGGATAAGAAAGTTGTGTATAAAAGCCAGGTCTATCTGACACCGCTGAAGACAGATGTGCTTATTGATACAGAGAAACTGCGGGAGATTGTGGCCGGAGAGTTCAGTAAAGCCGGCTATACACCTGGAGATACGGACAGTGGTGCTGTGATTATCACAGGTGAATCAGCCCGCAAGGAGAATTCAGATGCGGTTTTGCAGAGTCTGTCCGGATTTGCGGGAGATTTTGTTGTATCGGCGGCGGGACCGGATATGGAGTCTATTATTGCCGGAAAGGGCAGCGGGGCATGGCAGTATAGTATGGATCATCATTGCCGTGTAGTGAATCTTGATATCGGCGGCGGCACGACCAATGTGGTGTTGTTTGATGACGGGCAGACAGTGGCCAGAGGATGTCTTGATATCGGCGGCAGACTGATCTGTATGGATAGAAATGGCAGAATTACCAAGGTCAGTCCGGCTGCTGCTGTCATGGCAGATGCGGCCGGGATGCCTGTTTCAATCGGACAGCAGGCGGATGAGAATAGATTGACAGCGGTGGTAAATCAAATGGCCGCGGTATTGGAGAATTATCTGGGGCTCAACAGATCTGGCAGCAGGGCAGCCGTAAGCCGGACTCTGGCAGTGCAGGTGAAGACGCCTGGCAGCAGCGATTTCCCGGATCCGGGGATTATTGATGCTATCTGTTTTTCCGGTGGTGTGGCGGATATGATCTATCATGATGGGACGGATATATGGGAGTACGGAGATATTGGTGTACTTTTGGGAAGGGCCATCTGCGGCAGTCAGCTGTGCAGTCAGTTTAAAGTGATCCGGCCGGGGGAGACCATACGGGCGACGGTGGTCGGAGCCGGAACTTACACAACGACCATTTCCGGCAGTACGATCAGTTATTCCAATGATATTTTTCCACTGAAAAATATTCCGGTGATCAAGCTGGATGATCAGCTTCAGGAGGAATGCTTCTCAGGAAAAACTGAGAATATGATCAGCAGGATCAGGTGGTCTTTGGGACAGAATGATGCGGATCGTTTTATTCTGGCCATGAAAGGCAAAAGAAATCCGGGATACGAGGAGATGAAGAGGGCAGCAGCAGCCATTCAGAAAGTGATGGATGCCGTGCAGCGGCCAGGAGAGCCGATACTTCTGGTAATAGAGAGTGATATTGCCAAGGCCATGGGACAGATGCTGCGGCGGCAGCCGGGTATGAACCGCCAGGTGGTGGCCATTGACAGTATTCAGGTGGAAGACGGCGAATATATGGATATGGGGAAACCGTTGATGGATGGAATGGTGATCCCTGTTGTTGTAAAAACTTTGATTTTTGGATGATGCAGGAAGGGAAGAGGGTGAAGAATTGAAACTGGCAACGGTGCTGGCAGGACAGGCATTTATATTTCGTTCTATGAAAGAGGTTCTGGCAAAGGCCAATGAACTGAAATCCGGGGATGTTCTGGCGGGAATAGCCGCATCATCGGATCTGGAGCGCATTGCAGCAAAAGAAGTGCTCAGTCAGCTGCTTTTATCCGACCTGCGGAACAATCCGGTGGTACCTTATGAAGAGGATGAGGTGACCCGGATCATTCAGGATCAGGTGGATGAGACTGTTTATGAGCGGATAAGGAACTGGACAGTGGCAGAACTTCGGGAATACATACTGAGCCATGAGACAACGGAGGATGATATTTATCTGCTGAGCCGCGGCCTTACCAGTGAAATGGTGGCTGCGGTCTGCAAACTTATGTCCAATATGGATCTGGTCTACGGGGCCAGCAAGGTAAGGGTGCCGGCTCACTGCAATACCACCATCGGTCTGAGGGGGACTCTGGCAACGAGACTTCAGCCCAATCACTCTACAGACAATGTGGAGGGGATTACAGCGTCATTGTTTGAGGGACTCAGCTATGGCTGCGGTGATGCACTGATTGGTCTGAATCCGGTCAATGATACGGTATCCAGTCTTTCTGATGTGCTGAAACGGTTTGATGAGATCAAGCGGAGATTTGAGATACCGACTCAGATATGCGTGCTGGGACATATTACAACTCAGATTGAGGCAGTAAAGAATGGTGCTCCGGCGGATATGATTTTCCAGTCCATTGCCGGAAGCGAGAAGGGGAACAGAGCCTTCGGTTTCAGTGCGGATACGGTGCGGGAGGCGATGGAGCTTCTGAAAGAGAAGGGAACAGGCCAGGGGCCGGATGTCATGTATTTTGAGACGGGTCAGGGATCAGAATTGTCATCGGAAGCCCATTTCGGAGCGGATCAGGTGACCATGGAGGCGCGCTGCTATGGTTTTGCAAAAGCATTCCATCCATTTATGGTAAATACCGTGGTTGGTTTTATTGGGCCGGAATATCTTTATGACAGCCGTCAGGTCATCCGGGCCGGTCTGGAGGATCATTTCATGGGCAAACTGACAGGCATCCCGATGGGATGTGACTGTTGTTATACGAATCATATGCAGGCAGATCAGAACGATATTGAGAATTTGTCCATGCTGCTGGCATCGGCGGGTGTCAATTATATTCTCGGTGTGCCGACCAGCGATGATGTTATGCTGAATTATCAGACCAATGCCTACCATGATGTGGCAGCCATCAGAGAGATTCTGGGGCTGCGGCCTATAAAGGAATTTGATGAATGGCTGGAGAAGATGGGAATCAGTGAGAATGGTAAATTGACAAAATACGCCGGAGACCCGACCATATTTACACAGAGGGGAGGCGGGCGCCTTTGAAAATAGATGAAGCGCTTATAGAGCGGATAGTGAGACAGGTCGTGACGGAGATCATGGCTCAGGAGGCGGCCGGACAGCCTGATGCGGGGATCGTTCAGGACAATGGTGGATATGCAGATGGACAGAGGCCCCATGATGTGGATATTACAGAAGATATTACGTCACCGGAGATCAGGAACCGGCCATTGCTGGATCATCCCCAGGATCCTCAGGCGCTGGAAAGGATGATGCGTCTGACGACGGCCCGCATCGGAGTGGGATGCGCCGGTCCGAGACTGAAGACGCAGACGCTTCTGACCCTCAGAGCCGATCATGCCAGGGCAAGAGATGCGGTCATGCTGGATGTGCGGCAGGATGTGATCGATGCGATGCAGCTGTTTACTGTTCAGACACGCTGTCGGGACAAGAATGAATTCCTTACAAGGCCTGATCTTGGCAGAAGGCTCAATGAAGAGGGTGTGAAGAGAGTTCAGTCGGAGTGTGTGATGAATCCGGATGTGCAGATCTGTGTTGCTGACGGGCTTAGTTCAACGGCTATCAACGCCAATATTCAAAATATTATGCCCGTTCTTATGGATGGTCTGCAGGCAGCCGGTTTGAAGGTGGGAACACCATTTTTTATCAAATATGGCCGTGTGGCTGTGGAGGATCAGATTGCGGAGCTGTTGGGGGCCAGGGTGGTCTGTATCTTTGTAGGAGAGCGTCCGGGACTTGGAACAGCGGAGAGCATGAGTGCTTATCTGGCTTATAATGCCCGAATGGGTATGCCGGAGGCACGGAGAACGGTCGTGTCCAATATTCATAAGGATGGTATATCCGCAGTGGAAGCGGGGGCCTATATGACAGATCTGATTGGAAAGATCCTGGACAGGAAAGCCAGCGGTGTCGAACTGCAGAACTAATACAGCGATCAACAAATAAAACACACGGCCTTGTGCCGTGAAAACAGGAGAGACAATGAAAAATGATCCGATAAGGACAAAGGTTTTGAGTATACGGTTGATTCCCAATGCGGACAGGTATCTGCTGAAGGCCATGAATGTGCGGGAGGGACATCGGAGTCTGGGACTCATTACAACGGATTGTGATGATGTTTCTTATGCGGCTCTTGACGAGGCAACAAAAAAAGCACAGGTGGCTGTAGCTTATGCCAGAAGTATGTATGCCGGTTCGGGGAATGCCAGTACGGCTCTGGCCGGTGAATTCATCGGTATCCTTTCGGGGGAGGATCCGGAGGAGGTCAGGAGCGGTCTTGCAGCAGCCGTTAGTTATATAGAAAATGATGCCTGTTTTTACAGTGCCAATGATGATGACAGTATTGTTTATTTTTCCCAGTGTATTTCAAGAACGGGAGCCTATCTGTCTGAAATGGCCGGTGTTCCGGAAGGGACAGCCATGGCCTATCTGATTGCCCCTCCGCTGGAGGCGATCACGGGACTGGATGCGGCGTTGAAAGCAGCAGATGTGGAGATGAATTTGTTTTATGGACCTCCGACTGAGACTAACTTTGCAGGCGGCCTGCTGACGGGAGATCAGGCGGCATGTCGCGCTGCCTGTGAGGCTTTCAGAGAAACAGTATGCCGCATTGCGGAACAACCATTAGAAAAAGTGGAGTAAAGAAGGTGATTTTGGGTGGAATTTGATAAGGATCTGCAATCTGTACAGGAAGTCCGATGGCTGGTGGCGCGGGCGGTGGTGGCTCAGAAGGAGTTGGCCAGAATGTCTCAGCAGCAGGTGGATGTCATTGTGAAGGCCATTGCCGAAGCGTGTGCATCTCAGGCAGAGCGGCTGGCGAAGATGGCTGTGGAAGAGACCGGTTTTGGTGTATGGCAGGATAAGGTGCTGAAGAATCTGCTGGGATCCACTATTACCTGGGATAGTGTCAGAGATATGAAGACTGTGGGGATCATCCGGGAGGACAGGCAGAAAAAAATTATGGAAGTCGGTGTGCCGATGGGCGTAGTGGCTGCGTTGATTCCTTCGACCAATCCTACATCGACGGTCATGTATAAGTCCATTATTTCCATTAAGGCGGGTAATGCCATCGTTATTAGTCCACACCCGAATGCAAAGAATTGTATTCTGGAGACGACGAAGGTGATTATCGAAGCGGCCAGAAAGGCCGGGGCCCCGGAGGGTATTGTTCAGTGCATTTCATTGCCGACGATGGAAGCGACAGACGCGCTGCTGAAGAACAGGAATATTGGTATTATTCTGGCAACGGGCGGAGAGGCTATGGTAAGAGCTGCTTACAGCTCCGGCAATCCGGCGCTTGGGGTAGGTCCGGGCAACGGACCGGCCTTTATCGAGAAATCGGCCAATGTGAAGCTGGCTGTGAAGCGGATCATGGACAGTAAGACATTTGATAATGGCACCATCTGTGCATCAGAACAGAGTATTATTACGGAATGCTGCATCGAGCAGAAGGTTGTTGATGAAGTGGTACGGCAAGGTGGATATTTTATGACACCGGATGAATCAGATCAATTGTCACGGTTCATTCTGAGAGCCAACGGCACCATGAATCCGAAGATTGTCGGCAAGAGTGCAGCCGTTCTTGCAGAGATGGCAGGCATTGACATTCCGGCTGGAACGAGGGTGCTTTTGTCCAGACAGAGGACAGTTGGCAAAGATAATCCGTATTCAAGGGAAAAACTGTGTCCGATTCTTGCATTTTATGTGGAGGACGGCTGGGAAGAAGCCTGCCGCCGTTCCATAGAAATATTGAATAATGAAGGGGCAGGGCATACGATGGTCATTCACAGTGAAGACGAAAGTGTGATCCGGGAATTCGCCCTTCAGAAACCGGTATCAAGACTTCTGGTCAACACACCGGGAGCTCTTGGCGGTGTCGGTGCAACGACCGGGCTTCAGCCTGCATTGACATTGGGCTGCGGTTCCGTTGGCGGCAGTGCCACTTCAGACAATGTCAGTCCATTGAATCTAATCAATATCCGCCGTGTGGCATGGGGGATCTGTGAATTGGAAGATCTGAAAAAACAGCAGGCAGCTTTATCCGACGGCAATAACCCGGGCAGGGATGAAAGCGGTACGGGAGCCGGAGAGATAACGGAAGATGATATTGCCAGAATCACAAAGGCAGTTCTGCAGCGTCTTGGCGCTGTTAACAAATAAAAAATTTATTGTAACTATTCAGTACCCCGTTAAGGGCACCTTGATTTTTGGGCAAAACAGAGAAAATAAAATTTCTGTTTCGTCATCGTTTTAGTGTAAAAAGTGGATAACTTTTCAGTATGACTGCCAAGTG
>JBJEJD010000021.1:0-5871 GCA_051877705.1 Coprococcus sp.
CACGCCGGATCATTGAAGGAACAGAAGAAGGAAGAAACATTCTGAGTGTATTGGAAAAACATAATTATTTATAAGTTAACTGACTTAGGCGGTAGCCGATTTGTTTATTTTTACTCCCTTCCTAAATCACCTTGTTTTCTGATTGAAAACAGGGTGATTTTTTGGTGGAAGCGTTTTTTACAGGAAATATAACGTATGGGAAATAATAAGAAAAAGCTATAATTTGCTCAAAAGAACAAGCTTTTTGCGATTGGAGTTTGTCAAAAATAAATGATATATTATACCCAGAAAGAAAAAAACTTATCTATTTTAACGAAAGGAAGATGTGAATTATGGCTTTACTTTATACCGAGGAACAGAAAGAGTATATAAAAATGGTTCGTGACATGGTGGAGAAGGAGGTTAAACCTTATGTTGCTGAATGCGACAGAAAAGGTGAGTGCCCGATTGAATTATTCCAGCCGGCCATTGACATGGGCCTTCATATGGTGGAGATTCCGGAAGAATATGGCGGTATGGGTCTGGATTATGAAACAACCGCAATGATCTTTGAGGAAATTGCAAAGGTAGATGCCGGATACGCAGATACGCTTGTTACAACTTTTGTAGCACTTCGTAATGTTATTCTTGCAGGTACACCTGAACAGGCCCGTTATTTTGCAGATGTTGTTTCTGAAGGAAAGTTTGCATGTTTCGCAATCACAGAGTCCAATGCCGGATCTGATGCAGGCGCTATCAAGTCAAAGGCAGTTAAAGATGGTGATGATTATATCCTGAACGGTACCAAGACGTTTGCAACAAATGGTGAGTGTGCTTCTCTTTACATTGTATTTTTCAGAACAGAAGAAGGTATTACGGCATTCATGGTAGACAGAGATACACCTGGATTCAGCGTAGGCTCCCATGAAGATAAGATGGGCTTCCGTTTATCCAATACAACGGATCTGATTTTTGAAGATGTACGTGTTCCGGCTTCCAGAATTATCGGTGAAAAGGGCAAAGGCCTGAGTATTGCATTGAATTCTCTGAACCTTTCCCGTGCATTTATTTCAACACTTGGTGTTGGTATTATGCAGAGAGCTCTTGATGAAGCTGTTACATATGCAAAAATGCGTACACAGTTCGGTCAGCCGATCATTAAATTTGAAATGGTACAGCAGATGCTTGCAGATATGGCTATCAAAGTTGAGGCCAGCAGATGTCTTGTTAATAATACAATGAAGATGATGGATCAGGGCAGCCTGGTTCGTAAAGAGGGCGCCATTACAAAAACATTTGTAACAGACTGCATGCAGGAAGTAACATCCAATGCAATTCAGGTCTTTGGTGGTTATGGATACAGCAGAGAATATCCGGTAGAAAAACTGATGCGTGACGCCAAAATTTTCCAGATTTTTGAAGGAACAAACCAGATTCAGCGTCAGACAATAGCTAAATGTCTGGAAAAAGAATATAATTAGTATTTAAAACACTGAAATATTTTATAAAGCGTCAATTTGTATTGGAAAATATGGATTGGCGCTTTTGCTTGGGAGAATATTATGAGAGCCAAAATCAAAAAAGAACGTTGTGAATATTATAAATCTTCAGGCTGGTGGACTGAAAGGACGCTTCTTGATTATTGGAATGACGCGATAGATCTTTATGGAGAGCGGGAATACGTTGTTGATAATCTGGGAAGAAGGTATACATATACTGAATTGAATGCCAGAGCAGATATACTCGCCGGCTGGATGAAAAGTCAGGGTATCGGGAAGCAGGATATGATCTCTATGCAGTGTACACCGAGAAGTGAATTTATTGTGGTGGTTATTGCCTGTATCAAGCTGGGGGCTGTTATTGTTCCGATGAAAATGCGTACCGGTGCTGCGGAATGGATCCGCCTGATGAAACAGGTCAGGAGCCGTATACACTTTGGGCTGTCTTGTTATCACGGAGAAAATATGGGTGATTTTATCCGTAAAAATGAGAAAGAACTGGATTTTGATGTTATTAATGTCTATATTGACGGAAATGAAAAAAACGGTGATGGCTATTGCTTTGATGAAATCTGTAAAGGTTCTCTGATAGAAGTATCCCGTCCGGATGTGACGGCGGATGATGTTGCAGCGGTGTTGTTTACATCAGGTACAACAAATGGCAGCCGGGGGGTCATGCTGACTCATAATAATATTATTTCCAGCGAGAAAATATTTAATAAAATGCTCCATCTGACCTGTGAAGATTCAATTTTTATGCCTGCACCGCTCAGCCATGCAACAGGATTTCATCATGGAATTGTTTCGTCAATGTTAAGCGGCGGCAAAATTGTTCTTCTGGATAAATATGAGAAAAAAACGGCCATGGAAATGATGGATAGTGAAAAATGTACTTTTTCTATGGGAGCAACGCCTTTTATCTATGATTATCTGAAATTGATGGATGAGGGAATGAAAAAGCCGGAATCATTGAAATTCTATGTGTGTGGAGGGGCACCTGTTCCTTACGAACTGACCCGTCATGCATGGGAAAGACATCATCTGATGGTGTGTGAGTGTTATGGTTCTACAGAAAGCGTGCCTCATGTTCTTGTTCCGCCTGAAAAAGCTGTTGAAATGAAAGGCTGCTGGTCGGGGGTTGTACCGGAAGGAGTTGAAGTCCGGATTGTTGATGATAATAATCAGGATGTTCGCCCCGGTGAAGTCGGTGAGGAGATCTCAAGAGGGCCGAATGTGTTCATAGGATATCTGGATAACATGGAAGAAACAGACAAGGTGCTGGATGATGATGGCTGGTATCACAGCGGTGATCTGTGTTACGGAGACGGAAAAGGCAATATTAAGATTTGCGGCCGCAAGAAAGATATTATTGTGCGTGGCGGAGAAAATCTGAATATTATTGAGATAGAAGACAATCTCCGAAGCTGTCCGGGGATTCGTGAAGCAGCGGTTGTGGGCATGAAGGATCCACGGCTTGGAGAGAGAGTCTGCGCTTTTATTGTTCCGGAAGACAGAATGAAACTGGTATCAAAAGAAGAAATAACACAGCACATGAAGGAAAGAAGAGTTAGTAAATGGTTATGGCCGGAGAGGGTGGAATATATAGATCAAATTCCATATACTGAAAGCGGAAAAATAATCAGATACAGATTAAAAGAGGAACTGGAAAAGAGACTGGAGGCAGAAGCGAATGGATAAGGAAAGTGAGAAGACCAGGTTTGGACATCTTAGAAGCAGGGCGATCAGAAAACCTTCGGTGGAATGTCCGGATATCCATTTTTTCAGATGCAGCAGATGTGGCAATATCATGAGTACTATGACAGGGAAGGGCGCCAGTCCGTCATGCTGCGGAAGCGAAATGGAAGAACTGATACCGCATCGATCCGATGAGTTTGAACCTGAGATAAAGCTATCCTATACGATCTTTGGAAGCTTAAATGAGAACGCGATTAAGGCCACCTGGACATGTGAAGACTATTATGAGAAGCCTTTATGGGTCTGGCTTCGAACCTTTACAGGCGGACAGCTGAAATATACAACAACCAGAAAACGATCCCCTCTTCTGTTCGGACTTGTAGATGAAGATGCCTATGCTTATTGTGACAAGGATCCCTGTGTGGAATGTACCTTCAGGTGTAAGAGGGGATTCGGTCTTTATTATTATTTTGAAAAGAGAGGTCTTATTTATCTGCCTCTTGAAAGAATGTGTGCCCGTCAGCAGACGAAAAATCATGGCGTATCCCTTGATGAGATTCTGAGGCGTGAGGGCAGGCTGTAGCGTGAAAATGAAAGTATAAATCGATGAAGATTATGAATATAAAATCAAGAACAGGGACAGAAATGTATCTCAAACAGGAGTATTTTGTCGCTGTTTTTGTTATTTAGCTTGCCAAATGTTGGAAACCATTGTATTATTAATAAAACAAGTTTGAAAATATTGATATATATTTGAATACTAAATTAAAAGGAGATGGTGTGGAAAGATGAAGTGTCTTCTGATTTGTTAATTTATTGACAAATTATTGCGGTATATGTGAATTATATTGTTAAAGAAGGGGTGGAAAAATGAATCTAATGCACTTGCGTTATTTCTGCAAGCTGGCAGAAACTCAACATTATACGGTGGCAGCCAATGACCTTTATATTTCTCAGCCGGGATTAAGCGGGGCCATTACTTCTCTTGAACAGGAACTGGGTGTGCGGCTGTTTGAGAAAAAGGGAAGAAATGTGTATCTGACAAAATACGGAAAAGAGTTCTATCAGTATGTCAAGGAGTCGCTGAACATTCTTGATGTAGGGATAGCCATGGTATATGAAAAATCGGGCAAATTAAAAGGCAGCATTGATATCGGGTCTATTACAACTGTTCTTACAAACTATCTGCCTACAGTCATTACTGATTTCCGCAATGCCTATCCGAATATCAAGTTTAATATCTTTCAGGGACAGACGGAAAATATTCTCCATATGCTGGAAGATTCTACTTACGATATCGGTTTTTGTTCCTACACAAAGCCCTATCAGGATATGACCGCAATACCTGTTCTGAATCAGGAAGTGGTTGCTGTTGTGTATAAAGATCATCCGCTGGCAGACAGAACATCTGTGGTGATGTCGGATCTTCTGTACTACGATATACTGACCTATTCCCGTTCGCTGCAGATCGGGCAGCAGTTCTATCAGCTGATCCAAAGCCAGAATTTCAGCTTTCCTGAGGATAAGCTGCATTTTGAATATCAGAATGAACTGTTTCTTTCAGGTATACTGGTGATGGATGCATGTATATCTCCGGACTTTCTTCCGGTAGGATTGATGGCGAATGTTCCGCATTTAAAGGAATTTCCGGAGCTTGTGATTCTTCCTGTAGATGATATTCCACCGGATTTCAGAACCGTATATATAGTCTATAATCATCGGACTTTTAATACCCATGTGGTCAATTTGTTCATTGATTTTGTTAAAAAATACTATTCGCTGGAAACCACATAAGTTTTGGATTTAAAGATGAAAAAGTCAATTTGTATTGAAAAAATTTTTACAGAATATTCTTTTTATGAACGGTTTAAAAAAGTGGCTGAATGTGGTTTTGAATATGTGGAGTTTTGGAGCTGGAAAGGGAAGGATCTGAAAAGGATCAAAGAATTATCCGAAAGATATGGTCTGAAGATTGCAAGTATTTCAGGGGATAAGGATTATTCTCTTTGTGTGCCGGATGAGCAGCCGGAATATCTTGATTATTTCATACAATCTTTGGAGGCGGCCAAATATCTTGATTGCGGGACTGTAGTGATCCATTCGGATGCCATTGATGAATTCGGGAAAATAAAAATCTCAAAAAAGGCATACAGCAATATAGATAAATTGAATGCAATGGCAGATACATTGGAAAAGGTGGCTGATATAGCTTCCCGTATGCGGATCCTGACTGTGTTGGAAGCACTGAATACAAACACGCAGCCGGGATGCTGTCTGTATACGACACAGGCGGCAGCCACTCTTGTGAGACACGTCAATTCTCCTTATGTGAAATTGCTTTATGATGTGTGGCACATGGAACAGATGGAAGGAGATATAGAGGGGACTCTGAAAAAATACGGAAAAGAAATTGGCTACATCCATATTGCTGATTCCAATGGAAGGCACGAACCGGGTACCGGGACCATTGATTTTGAAGCCATGAAAAAAATACTGTATAAAATTTCTTATGATGGCATATGGGGATTTGAACTGACGCCGCTTGAGTGTTCGGAAAAAGCGTGCAGTGTGATAGGAAAATTCTAAAAAATGTCAAAGCAATATCATAACATTGCTTTGACATTTTTTTGACTGATTTTGAGCCGAAGTATCCGTTGAAACAAATGATGTAACAGAAAGGTTTTATAAGCAAATGTTC
>JBJEJD010000022.1:0-4989 GCA_051877705.1 Coprococcus sp.
AATAGTATCAAGCATAATATTGACCTCCATCATAATGAAAAATTGTTTTTTGGTAAGCAGTTCCGTATTTTGAGAAAGATGTTTTATATACATGCAGATTTGTCAGACAATGAGTCATCCACAGAGGCATGCCGCCGGAGGTCTTGACTTCCATAATTGTCAGGTCATCCGGCAGAAGCGGTGTGCCGTCCGGTTCCTCACTTAAGGACAACCGGTCTGTTCTGCTGAGAATATTTTCATCAAAGGTTACACGAAAATCACTGTCATCCCTGGAATAAAAAGCTTCTCGTTCATAGGAAATATAAACAGCCGGATGCAGGGTCTGATAATATTCACAGAAATAGGCAATTTCCTCGGCAATCTGTGAGTGTTCCGGCATATGGTGAGGATCCCGGATAAATTGGATCGCTTTATCTTGCGGCAGCAATATCCGTCTTTTGTACACTACAGAGCGGTATTTTTTCTTTAATTCCATAAAAATCAGATCATCTGCGTCAGCCCTTTGATAGCTTCGTATACGCAGTTTTTCTTTATAGGCCGGTTTTTCTATGGATTGACGGATCAGACGATAGGTGTCTGTGTCAAAGTATATATTTCTTATGGTAGAACGGCCAAATTCATCGGGAGTCATATGTGAATCAAGTACAGACAGGATGAAAGCTTTCTGTTCCCTGGTCAGCATATACTTTATCTCATAACGTTTGAAAATCATTTGATTATTCATGGGCAGGCTCCTTTTATTATTATGTAAAATTCTTGTAAATGCAGTATACCCATTGAAACCTAAATGAACCTTAAAATAATCATGAACAATCGGTGAACAGTGAACTTTTTTTCATATGCTGAATGACAGACCAGCGAAGTTGTTGTACAATAGGTTTATGATTTTTCAAATGATTGAGAAGGAGAATAAGAGATGCGTCTGCTGTATGCGGAGGATGAAAAATCCCTTTCCAGGGCTGTGACAGCCATTTTGAAGAAAAATAATTATGAGGTAGATATGGTTTATGACGGAGAAGAAGCAATGTCATATCTGGAATCCGGGAATTATGACGGTGTCATTCTGGATATCATGATGCCAAAAATGGATGGCATGACTGTTCTTCAGAAAATACGGGCATCCGGCAATACGGTTCCGGTACTTATGCTGACGGCAAAGTCTGAGGTGGAAGATAAGGTTACCGGTCTTGACAGCGGAGCCAATGATTATCTTACAAAGCCCTTTGAGATTCAGGAACTTCTGGCACGAATACGCGCCATGACGCGGAGCAGAACCGTCCAGACCACATCTCGTCTGCAAGCCGGCAATATTGTACTGAACCAGGCAACTTTTGAACTGTCGTCTGCCACTGGCAGTTATCGCCTGACCAGCAAAGAATTCCAGATACTTGAATTTCTCATGAGTAATCCGGGACAGCTGATCTCTACAGAACGTCTGATGGAAAAAATATGGGGTTATGGCAATGAATCCGATATCAGTGTTGTCTGGGTCTATATTTCCTATCTGAGGAAAAAATTAAACGCTTTGAATGCCAATATTTATATTAAGGCTACAAGGAATGCCGGTTATACACTGGAGGAAAAGAAATGATCAAAAAGCTCAGGATAAAGCTGATCACAGCAGCAATGGTCTCTCTTTTAACTGTTCTGACTCTAATCGTCGGGGTGGTCAACCTGTTGAATTACAGGGAAATCGTGGCCGATGCAGATAGTATCTTAAGTATGCTCCAGGAAAATCAGGGAAAATTCCCGGCAATGGAACAGATGGATTATTCCAAAGAGCCGGATGGAGATGAAAGGGACTCAGATAAAAGAGATTCTCAAAAACCTGATGACAGAAAAAGGCCGGATATGCAGTCACCGGAGCTGCCGTATGAATCAAGGTATTTTTCCATATTATTAGGAGCGGATGGAACGATCCTCGCGACAGATACAGGTAAAATTGCTGCAGTTGATACTTCTACGGCCAATGCGTATGCCATGGATGTATGGAACAGCGGTAAAACCAAAGGCTTTACTGATTGCTACAGATATGTATGCAGTCAGGAAGGGGAGCATATAAGGATTATTTTTCTTGACTGCAGGCGCAATCTTGAAAATTGTAAGAAATTTCTTTTAATAAGTCTCGCAGTATCCATACTCGGACTGTGCATGGTACTGGCACTGATGATTCTGCTGTCAGGACGGATTGTTCGTCCGTTTTCTGAAAATTATGAGAAACAGAAGCGCTTTATTACGGATGCAGGTCATGAAATCAAAACACCGCTTACCATCATTCATGCAGATACAGAGGTCCTTGAAATGGAAACAGGACCAAGCGAATGGATTGATGATATACGTAATCAGATAAAAAGGCTGACAGCTTTGACAAAGGATCTGGTTTACCTTTCTAAAATGGAAGAAGATCAGAACCGGATGGAGATGCTGGACTTTCCGTTTTCGGATATGGTCAGTGAAACAGCTGCTTCATTTCAGATATTGGCCGGAACCCAGGGCAAATCCTTCGTAATCAATATAGAACCTATGCTGTCCCTTTGCGGCAATGAGGCCAGTCTGCAGCAGCTCATTTCTATTCTGCTGGATAATGCGGTAAAATATTCGGAATCCGGAGGAAGGATTACCCTTGATCTCAGACAAAAGGGCAGGAATATCTGTCTGACCGTTGAGAATACAGCTGAATCAATCACAAAAGAAAATCTGCAGCATCTTTTTGACAGATTTTACAGGACAGATGCCTCCCGCAATTCAGAGACAGGTGGATATGGTATCGGCCTGTCCATTGCGAAAGTTATCGTCAATGCCCATAAAGGAAAAATATCCGCCTCATCTGCAGACGGACATTCTCTTGCAATAACGGTCATATTGCCGGTTTCATCATTATTCTGATTCATCTTTTTCACGCAATTTAACTACATTGGCAGCCATACGACGCCTGTTTTCGTCGATGGCTGCATAATGTTTTTTAGTCGTGTTAACATCCTTATGGCCCAGAGTATCGGCAACCAGATAGATGTCACCGGTTTCCTGATATAAAGCCGTACCAAAGGTGCTTCGCAATTTATGCGGCGTGATTTTCTTAACAGTTGTAACAAGGCGGGAATACTTTTTAACCAGACGTTCTACAGAGCGGGTGGTGATCCTTGTATTATTCAGGGAAATAAACAATGCCTGTTCATGTCCAGAAGCCGGTTCAGTGTGTTTCCTTGGCCCGGTGATATAATCTTCAAGGGCAGTTCTGACTTCATCACCAAAATAGACCAGTGCTTCATTACCACCTTTACGGATTATTCTGATGGCGTTATTGTTAAAATCCACATCTTCAAGATTCAGTCCCACACATTCCGAAACACGAATACCTGTTCCCAATAATAAAGTAAGTATGGCCACATCCCGGATTTTTGTTTTCTGATGGGAGGCAAGCTGGCGATTGGTCAGCTTTTCACCGGATTCAGCCTCATCCAGCAATAAAGCGATTTCGTTTGGATCAAGACGTATGATATTTTTATTTTTGATTTTTGGAACATCCACCATGCGTGTCGGATTGGTATGGATCAGATTCTTTTTAAAATAATAGTCATAGAATGACTTGAGGGAAGAAAGTTTTCTGGCTTTACCTTCTTCTTTATTGGTATACAGCTTGCCGTCCTTCGTGTAGGATTCGAGGAAAGAGAGGTATTCCTCAATATCCATGGCTGTGATCATATCCAGAACCTCAATAGGCAGGGTATGGATATCTTTATCCTTAAAATAAGGGTTATTGGTTTTGAGAAAATAAAAGAATACACCAAGATCATAGGCGTAGTTTTTACGGGTATTGGTGCTTTTGCGGATTTCCAGAGAACGGAAATATTCAGCGCAAAATCTTGGAAGCACTTTTAAATGTTCACGAATCTTTTCTATATTTTTTAAATCTGTCTGTTGTTTGTAGGACAATTCAGCCATTAAATAAAACCTCCATCAAATAAACGTATCGTTTACAGTCTCTAATGTTAAAACAACATGAATAGCAGCAAGCAGCATTATCATAAGTTTACCATAAAAATATTATGTAACCGATTCTAAAATTCAATTATTTATCCGGTAAAGAGATTATAGCTTATTTTAAATAAAAATGCAATATCATGTCGTAAAATATTGATTTTGCGACATGATATATATCACTTCTCTTCATGTTTTTCTTTACAGATGATCGATATTCGTATATGATAAAACTTGAAAAAATCAAAATAATTATTTACATATAAATATTTGTAAAAAGGAATTCTGAACATATGAAACTTCAAAAACTTTACAGTTATACGCGTCAGGCTGTAGATGCTTATCAGATGATAGATGATGGGGATAAAATTGCTATTGGTGTATCCGGAGGCAAAGATAGTCTGACATTATTATACGCATTAAAAGGTCTTCAGCGGTTTTATCCAAAAAGATTCGATATTGAGGCCATAACCGTTGATCTTGGTTTCGGCAATTTTGATCTTCAGGCCATTCATCAGTTATGCCGGGATCTGGATATTCCATATACTGTCATAACAACTGAAATCGGTCCCATTGTATTTGAACACCGTCATGAGAAACATCCCTGTGCTCTATGTGCAAAAATGCGAAAAGGCGCTCTATGTGGGAAGGCACTGGAACTAGGCTGCAATAAAATCGCCTACGGACATCACCGTGATGATCTGGTGGAAACTATGTTGATGTCCCTGATCTATGAAGGACACTTCTATGCTTTCCCACCGGTCACCCACCTTGAAAAGACAGGGCTTACAGTGATTCGTCCACTGATGTATATCAGGGAATCTGAGATTATTGGTTTCTCCAATAAACAGAAGCTTCCTGTAGCTAAAAGTCCATGTCCTGCCAATGGCCATACCCGCCGGGAGTATGCCAAAAATCTGATGCATCAGATCAATCGGGAAAATCCCGGAGCCATTGACAGAATGTTCACGGCCATTGTAAACGGTCATATTGTATCATGGCCGGATATAT
>JBJEJD010000022.1:5089-24157 GCA_051877705.1 Coprococcus sp.
TTTAGTCGGTCGTCTCACTGGCGGAAACGGTCATATAAACAGTTTCGTTGCATGGGATAATGATCAGCTGCCCATCATAAATACGGCTGCTGTTCAGGCCGTTGGCCCTCATCACCTCATGGATATAATCCTGATGACTGCTAAAACTCTCATTCATATAAGTATCTGCAATTCCCCAGAGTGTATCACCTGAATGGACGACATAGGTTGTATACTGAATGTTATCATTATTCTTCTCGCCGGCTGCGACTCTGAATCGGCTAAAAGGTATAACAATAATACATATGACTGCCAGAATCAGTACCATACAGATCATCAATAACTTCCTTCTCATTGCAGTTCTTCTCTTCTCTCTCATAGCTTCTGTTTCCTCCATCCGATCTGCCAACCAAACAATAGTTCCGAACAAACTTTCCAAACATCCGTTCTTTATGATGCTATTATAGCGAACAATAGTTCGCTTGTCAATAGAAATCTTTACATTTCTATTAAATTTCAAACATTTGTTTGCAAATATATGTTTGGTGTGGTATGATACAATCAGATAAAAATAAGTGACATCGAATGATCTATGATCTGGTGAATACAGGAGGTATCCGATATGGCTAATGGTAAAATATCTGCGAAACAGCAGGAGATTCTTGAATACATAAAATCACAGCTTCTGGCGAAGGGATATCCGCCTTCAGTGCGTGAGATCTGTGAAGCTGTTCATCTCAGATCCACTTCTTCTGTCCATTCCCATCTGGAGACACTGGAGAAGAATGGTTTTATAAGACGTGACCCTACGAAGCCGAGGGCTATAGAGATCCTTGATGATGAGTTTGCCCTGACAAGACGTGAGATGGTGAATATTCCGATGGTGGGTACTGTGACTGCCGGAGAACCTATTCTCGCAGTTGAGAATATTACAGGCTATTTTCCTGTTCCTGCGGAGATGCTGCCGAATGCGGATCTGTTTATGCTGGCTGTTCGTGGTGACAGTATGATCAATGCCGGTATCCTGAGCGGCGATCATGTGATCGTTCAGCAGCAGAATACGGCTAATAACGGGGATATGGTGGTTGCCATGGTTGATGATTCTGCTACAGTGAAGACTTTTTATAAGGAGGATGGTTATTATCGTCTGCAGCCACAGAACGATGCCCTCTCTCCTATTATCACGAAGCAGTGTGAGATTCTTGGCAAGGTTATCGGCCTGATTCGTATTGGCATGTAGCCTGCAGTTATTCCGATCCTTTTATTTATAAAAAAGCAGAACCACTTTATCTTACTGTGGTTCTGCTTTAATTTAATTTTCTTTAAATTCATCCAGGGTGATATCTTTGCCGTCTCTCCAGATTCTTTCAAGATCATAGAACATTCTGGATTCCTCGGAGAAGATATGGACGATAATATCATTGTAATCCATCAGTATCCAGCTGGCACTGCCATAGCCTTCAACCTGTCTAGGTTCAAAACCTGCTCTTCCGAGGGTTTCACGTACGTTGTCTGCCATGGCCTGTACCTGATTGGTATTGGCACCACTGGCGATGACAAAATAATCTGCAATAACAGATACTTCAGCGATATCAATAACACGGATATCATTTGCCTTTTTATCTTCAAGGGCTTTAAGTGTTAATTGAGTCATTTCCTTTGACTGGTTCATGATGACCTCCTCGTTCAGTTTTGCTCAGATAATATTGATAAGTTTCTTCTGTCATTGGATCGATTTCTCCGCCTTTGGATTTCAGATAATCAAGAGTCTGTTCAAGAATACGGCAGACCGTCTGATCCAGATCAATGAATGCCAGCTGGCGAAGTTCAGGAAGATTGGGTGCATGATCCCGACCGGGTTCAATATAATCGGCAGTAAATACAATTTTTTCAAGAACGGACATTCCCGGACGTCCTGTCGTATGCCAGATGACAGCGTTCAGAATATCCGGATCTTCAATACCATATTTATGCTCTGCAAGCCATGCACCTACCCTGCCATGCAGAAGGAATGGATTTGTCTCCTCGGTCTCTGAAACAGGAAGATCATGCTCCCGGCATTTCTGAAGCAGCTTTTCATTGCTCATATGTTTGGCACAATCATGCAGAAGGCCCGCATAGGAGGCTTTTGTCAGATCCTGACCATAGCGCATGGCCAGACACACAGATGTATAACGGACGCCCATGGTATGGCTGAAACGATGCCTGTTTTGCTTCTTACGAAGCTTCTCTTCTATTTCATATATATCCAAATCGATTCCTCCTTAGTGAAGATAGAGCTGATGCTCCTCTATATATTCCAGCACTGCATCCGGTATCATAAAACGGACTGGCTGATGGCGGCTGATACGTTTGCGTATCTCACTGGATGACAGTTC
Source organism: Coprococcus sp. (assembly GCA_051877705.1). Classification (GTDB taxonomy): domain Bacteria; phylum Bacillota; class Clostridia; order Lachnospirales; family Lachnospiraceae; genus Coprococcus_A. The sequence goes on from JBJEJD010000022.1 coordinate 7,447, forward strand.
AAGATCAGGAATGTCCAGCAAACGGATATCAGCCTTATATTTTGCTTTCAGATAATCAATCTGGGCATTCAGCTTCTCGGCAGGCGTATGATCGCGGGTTGCTGCCAGAATGATACAGTCTGCCATAACTGTTGCCGGATCGTGCCATGTTTCGATCTGAAATACGGAATCAGCCCCCATTATAAAGTAATAATCTGTGTCAGGATGGCTTTTTTTCAATTCTTCCAAAGTAACAGAAGAATAGCTGTAGCCCTGTCTTTTGATTTCCATTTCCGAGATGCGAAAATAAGGTATATCTTTGACTGCCAGCTTAAGCATAGCCAGCCTGTCGGCGGCAGGTGTAATTTTTATATCTGTTTTGTGGGGAGGATCTCCGTTGGGAAGCATCATGATCTCATCCAGCTGCCACGTTCGGTAAGCATTCTCAGCAAGGATCAGATGAACCATATGAACAGGATTGAAGGTTCCTCCCATTATGCCGATACGTTTTCTTCGGCTCATTCCAAGCATCTCCTTAACGCCGGATTATGGCAGGATAATTTTCTTTTTGTTATCTTTGCCCTCTTTGTAGAGAACAATTTTTTTGCCTATAACCTGTACTACTTCTGAATGTGTTCGTTCAGCTAAGGTAGAAGCCATCTCACGTGGATCATCAAGACAATTCTGCAGAACAGATATCTTGATCAGTTCTCTTGCTTCAAGAGCTTCTGCCACTGCCTGTGTTAATTCAGGGGTAATACTGGATTTGCCGATCTGAAAGATCGGTGTTAGATTCATGGCCAGTCCCTTCAGATAGGAACGCTGTTTGCTGTTCTTAATCATCTTCACAAATTCCTCTTATTTATAATAATCAAATTCAAGACCATACATTCGGACGGTATCACCCTCATGTATGCCAAGTTTTTCAAGTTCATCGAGAATACCATTTTCTTTCAGGAATTTCTGGAAGAAATCAAAGCCCTTCTCAGATTCCAGATTGGTATAACCGAGCATTCTTTCAATTCTCGGTCCTTCTACCACATAGATACCATCTTCATCAACGGAAACACTATATGGTTCTTCTTCTGTTGTATTTGTCGGAACATATTCCGGTTCAAATATGATGGGTTCATCACCCAGCTGATCCAGCATCTCACGTACATAGAACAGTAATTCCTGGATACCTTTGCCACTGACGGCAGATATAGGAAATACTTTTATGCCCTTTGGTTCAAATTCCTCTTTTATAAGAGTGATTGCATCGTCATTTTCTCCATCATAAAGTGTATCGATCTTATTGGCCGCAATAACCTGAGGACGTTTTGCAATCTCCGGGTTATACGCTTCCAGCTCTGCATTGATCTTGTAGATGTCATCGATTGGATCGCGCCCTTCAACACTGGCGGCATCCACAATATGGATCATTACCTTTGTACGTTCGATATGCCGCAGAAATTCGAAACCAAGGCCGACTCCTTCTGAAGCGCCCTCAATAATGCCGGGAATATCAGCAATGACAAAACCGCGGCCGTCAGGAAGATCCACAACACCGAGATTAGGATTCAGGGTCGTAAAATGGTAATTGGCAATCTTTGGGCGGGCATTGGTTACACGGGAGAGAAATGTTGACTTTCCAACGTTCGGAAATCCAACAAGGCCCACATCAGCGATGACTTTTAATTCCAGTGTTACATAAAGCTCCATGGCCTTCTGTCCCGGCTGTGCATATTTTGGTGCCTGCATGGTTGCTGTAGCATAATGCTGATTGCCCTTGCCGCCGCGGCCGCCCTTCAGAACAACAGTCCGCTTATTGCCGTGGGACATATCCGCAATGACAAGTCCTGATTCGGCATCACGAATAACCGTACCTTCCGGCACCTTGATGATCAGATCTTCACCATCCGCACCATGGCAGCGATTCTTGCCGCCGTCTTCACCGTTCTGAGCGCAGTATTTCTTCATATGGCGAAAATCTGACAGGGTATTCAATCCTTCATCTACTACAAAGACAACATCGCCGCCCTTGCCGCCGTCACCGCCGTTTGGACCTCCCGCCGGCACAAACAGTTCACGTCGGAATCCAACATGACCATCGCCGCCCTTGCCGGAACGTATATATATTTTTACCTGATCAGAAAACATAAAGGGCCTCCTTATAAACTAAGAAACGACTTCAAATATTCAATCTGAAGCCGTTTCATGTATTATTCGTTTACTACGACAGGATAGATAGAAACCTGTTTTCTGTCTCTACCTTTTCTCTCAAACCTTACTACACCGTCAACCAGTGCAAATAAAGTATCATCACCGCCTCTGCCTACATTCACACCTGGGTGAATCTTGGTACCGCGCTGTCTGTAAAGGATATTGCCAGCTTTTACAAACTGTCCGTCTGCTCTCTTCGCTCCAAGTCTCTTGGATTCAGAATCTCTGCCGTTCTTTGTAGAACCAACACCCTTTTTATGAGCGAAAAACTGAAGGTTCATTGTTAACATGAGTTACACCTCCTCGATTTCTAAATGTATAAACTCACCATGTGTTTCTTCAATGGACTGCAGTCCCATGATCATTGTGTCAACCAGCAAAGCAGCATCATGACTCAGTGTGTCCGGAAAATCCACATCAATCAGGCCCGATTCCTTATCGGCTCCCACACTGAATGCATCTTCTGTAAACTGCTCAATAGCATTGACCGTATTGATAACAAGTACGGAAACTGCACTGCATACAATATCTTCGCCAGGTTCCGCATATTCTGCATGACCATCACATTGAAAACCCCTATAGTGATCATTCTTGTCCTTATAGACTGTCACATTAATCATAACAGAGCCTCTGGATTAAGCGTTGATCTTTTCAATCTTAACCTTTGTGTAAGCCTGTCTGTGACCGTTTTTCTTATGATAACCGGTCTTTCTCTTATACTTGTAAACGATAACTTTTTTAGCCTTGCCATCGCCAACAGCTGTAGCTGTTACTGTAGCACCTGCTACTGTTGGATTACCAACCTTTACATCATCACCGCTTACAACAAGAACCTGATCAAAAACAACTTCAGCACCAGCTTCAACACCGAGCTTCTCAACTCTGATGACATCGCCTTCTGCTACTTTGTACTGTTTTCCACCTGTTGCAATAATTGCGTACATTATTAGGGCACCTCCCATTCTCATTACTCGCCAGTTACGGTATTATCCCCATATGGGCATAAATTTAGACCTCACTGTGCGGCATCTTTTGTATTTTATCATGTTCGGCGACATAAGTCAATCTTTTTTTCACAAATCTTACCGGCCGAACAGTTACACATGATATTATTTCCGGCTGAAATTGAATATATATTTTCCAACCAGTATATATGGCCAGAGATACAGCAGCATCTGCTTGGTATTGATGATAAGATCAGAGCTTCGCAGCAGATAAACGGCAATAAGCTCAGTGATGCAGGTGAAGGCCATTACAATAAAAAATTCCTGACTGTTGTTTACCTTAAAAAAGATATTCGTTGTAAAGAACAGGATAACACACAGTACTGTATACCCTATAAGGCCTGTCAGCGGTTTAAAATATGACAGTTCAATTTCGCTTTTATTGAGAAATAAAATATGCTGAATACTGTTTTTAAAGGTACTGATCATGTCACCCCAAAATTCGAAATCGGACCATCGATTAGGAATCATATCAGACGGAATGGACGGCCTTGTCTGGCAGATAATAAAAAATGCAAGAAACATAACAGCAAGTCCCAATATGCCGCCTGCGATCCAGAATGGCTTAAAACGGTTTTTGTATGTGAACAGGATCCCTTTAAACATGATATAAATGAATATCAGTGCCGGTATGAGCATCATAAAAAAGGATGCCAGCCGCTGATAGATCAGGCAATCTGTCTTATTGTATCCCAGACCCCAGCGGTTTTCAAATGCCTGAATATACTCACTTCTGATATTGCCTGATTCTTCGGTATTCTGTGGTTTTACAATTATTTTATCAAAAGAAGCTTCATTTGCGCCCTGACCGCCCGGTGCAGATATATAATCGTACTGAGTATATTCACCTGAAGGATTGTTCTCTTCTATCCCTTTTTCAAATACAGTCCCGGCAGGAAGAATGACACCCGGTGTCTCATTTTCATAGACACCTCTTACAGAATAGGATTTATTATTGTAAACGATCGTTCCGCCAATAATATTTGTTTCACCGAAAAGCTCCCAGGCGGCTCCGCTGCTGAGAATACATCCTGTAGGATCATCAGCCAGCAGTTCTCCGGAAGCTGTGCAGATCAAAGATGAACTGCCGTATATATAGATCAGCTGGCAATTCAGCGTCTTGTCCAGATCCGGATTGCTGAATGTCTGGCTATCCATACTGCCTGTGGCAGTAAAAGGAAGGTAATTTTCCAGTGTCTCATCATTTTCCTTCATACTTGTCACATAATCAAGGGTATATGGTTGTTCGTTCAGATAATAAATGACAGGTGTGCCATACCCATTGATCAGTGTTCCTGTTGATAATACATGTCCAAAGCATACAAGCATCAGCAGTAAAAGTATGTATTTACCTGCATGCTCCGCCAGCCGCCGCATTACTGTGCCTCCAGCAGCCGGACTCTGTCGCCGTCACGAAGGGATTTGCTGGAACTCAGAACAAATTGCTGATTCCAGCTGAAATAACCGTCAATGGCTGCCAGTTCATTGTTTTTATCCAGAATTTCAACCTGCACTTTATCTACAGCAGTTTCAGTTCCCAGAATAGTTTCTTTTTCATTGATAACATAAACATAATATTTTTCTCCGTCACTGTGCAGCACATTCAACGGAACACATGTATCATATTTTTTACTGGCTTTTTCGATCTTCATGGTTGCTATACTGCCCAGATTCTTTACTTTAGCAGGAATAGAAACAGTGATTTCATAAAGATTCTTATCTTCGGAAGACACATCAATACTGTCAATGGTCAGACCTTCGACCGTTGTATCATTGCCGATATCCAATATGATCTTATCACCCTTTGACAGAAGTTTTGCTGAAGTCTTATCAAGTGCTGCAGTGAATTTATAGCCGGAACTCTGATCGGCGATGCGGATAGCCGTATCTTCGGTGGTTGTCTCACCGGTGGTTACAAGAACCTTTGTTACAAGGCCATCTGTCGGGGATGTGATCTTACCTTCTGCATCTATGATTTTCTGAAGCTGATCCACTTCCAGTTGTTTCAGTTCCAGATCATTGGATTCTGTCAGAGCGCTGACCGTATCCACGCTTTCCGGCGCAGTGGCATCTTCCAGAGTACGGTTTGCATTTTTGACCGTTGACTCCTGCTGCTTCAAAGCTTCATTATAAGCATCTTTCTTGGCAATATAGTCATCATAAAGTGCTTTTTGCTGTTCATCGGAAGCCGCCTGGCTGTTTTTGCTATGTTCTTCCTGATAGGCGGCAAGAGCGTTTTCAGCCTCTGAGAGTTCAGACTGGGCTTTGTCAACTTTCCTGGTCGCTTCTTCTACTAAAGCAACATTTTCCGGAAGAGCTCTGACCTGATCGCGGATTTTCTGTTTTTCTTCCTGGGTCAGTTCAATTGGATTGCCCTCTTCGTCAACGCTTGCTGCATCAATGGCATCCTGAACATCAGCTTCAATATCCTTATTAACACCATCAAGGGCATTGACAGCCTGATCGTAGGCCAGCTGCTTTTCCTCAACAGTGCGTGTCAGCGAATCGAGAACTGTAGTATCTTCATTTCCCATATTGCCGCTGTTTTTCAGATATTCATTGTAAGCATCCAATGCCTCATTCATCTCTTTTTTCGCTTTGGTGACCATGTCGCTGGCTTCGGCAAGGGTCTCATTATAATCCTCGTAAATTCTGTCAAGAGATTTCTTTCTGTTTTGTTCTTCAAGGGCCTCATTGGCTGCCTTGTCAGAAGCCGTCGCCTTCAGAATAGCCAGATCCTTTTCAGCCTGAAGCATCTTTTTCTTCAGATCGTCCGTATCCAGCTGTATCAGCAGATCTCCCTTTTTGACAGATTTTCCTTCGGTGGCTTCCACTGAAGCAATTTTAATATTGGCACATGTAGAGATGGCGATATCTTTATTGGCAGCAATGCTGCCATCAGTTTCTATATTATGGCTGATGGTGCTGACCGATGATTCTACAGCAGATACCTTTGCTATGGTCAGTGAATCAGCAGCTCTCGAAAGAACCGTTAACAGGAACATCAGGATAAGAAATCCTGCAAGCGCTTTGACTGCTTTGGCCTGAAGAGAACTTTTTTTGTTTTTGTCCATCTCATAATTCATCAGTTGCTTTAACTTCATTGTTCTGTTCCTCTCTTTTCATTATATGATCATGCGTTTATTCCTTAACTGCCGATGCAGCAATTCCCTGCTCAAGATAGTTTTGCCCTGCCAGGAAAACAAGAAGCGACGGAATCAGTGTAATGACAGAAGCAACAAAAGCCAGGCCGGCATTTTCCATACTGATATTCGGCAGGTACAGTGACAGAGGCCAGAGCGTTTTGTCCTTTAAAAAGGTCAGCGGCTGCTCAATCAGATTCCAGGCATCCAGGAAGCTTAGTACCAGTGATGATACAATGCCTGACGAACCAAGAGGAATACCGATATATAAAAATACCTGAATTTTGTTGGCACCGTCAAGCTTTGCCGATTCAATGATAACATCCGGAATACTTCTGAAAAAATGATACATGATGAATACCGGAAATGTTGAAAAAGCTGCCGGAAGTATGATGGCCCAGGATGTATTCATCAGATTCATTTTATTAAGTGTCAGATAATTGGACAGCATGGTAACCTGGAATGGCATCAGCATCAGTATAATATAAAGATTAAATAGAAGTTTTTTGTGGGGGATATTCAGTTTAGCGAATCCCCATGCTGCCGGTACACCGGTCAGAACCTGTCCAATCAGAATAGCGCCGGTCATTTTAACGGAATTCCAGAACATAACAAAAAATTCCGGTGAATCCAAAAGCAGCTGTACATAGGCCTTGAAAGTCGGCCAGGTAGGAAGAAGTGCCCATGAGGCGAAACCATCAGATCTTCCAAGAACAGCACCCAGATAATGATTCAGCTCATCACTTCCCATCAGAGATCCGACGATAAGGAACAGGACAGGAAAACAGATGATGACTGCAAGAATCAAAAGAAGAAGAATCAGCAGCCGTTTAAAAATCCTATGTCTCATTCTGTGCCTCCTCTAATCTGCCTGATCCCATGATCGCTGAAGTCCAAGAATCAAAAGAAGAATCAACAATGCAACAACAACTGCCGCTGCAGACATTTTATCCAGAGAAAGTTCTCTGAACCAGTTATTGAACAGATGCTGCAGCAGGTACATACTCTCGTGAGGGTAATCTCCCGCTACGAGGTAGGCCTCTCTGAAGACCTTGAAAGAATTCAGAAACGCCAGAACTGTAATCGTATAGAGCGTTGACATCAGGTTCGGCATGGTAATATACCAGAAGCACTGGAAATTACTGGCGCCATCCGCCCTTGCGGCCTCATACAGGGTATCCGGTATGGCTGTGAGACCGGCCATCCAGAGAACAATATTATAGCCAAGATTTTTCCATACATAGCTGAATACAAGGATCCAGAATGCATAAGATGTATCCATCCAGTCCTGAGGTTGCAGGCCGAGCATATTGACAAATCCGCTGAAAAAACCATTTTCATGGAAAAGCAGACGCCATATGAGGACCACAGATGCTACAGGTATAGCCATGGGTACCAGGTACGCCGTTTTCAGGTAATTGGCTCCTCTTATACCGGCATTCAGAAAGGTTGCAATCAACAAAGAGAATACAAGCAGAATCGGAATACATATGACCATGAATTTCAGTGTATTGGTAAAAGCCATTATAAATGCGGCATTTCGGAAAATGGCCGTATAATTGTCCAGAAAAACAAAGGCTGTTCCGGCCACATTCATGAAGGAACGGCGGATAACATCTATAAATGGGATCAGCACGAATATGCTGACCCCTAATAAACTTGGCACAATGAAAGCAATGTCAGTTAAATGAATTTTTTTATGACCGATTTTCATAAGCATTTATTCAGAAAGATATATATTGATATCTTTTACAACCTGTTCAACAGCATCATCGATGGAATCATCGCCGACAATGCATCCGAAGCAATCGTTCAGGATAGTTGATAAAATCGTATTATCGCTGTAGGACGGTGTCGACAATGTTCCGATCATAGCTTTAAAATCAGCAATCTGTTCTTCTGTCGGCCAATACATATCCAGCATGATCTCATTGCCGTTTTCATCTGTCGTACCCCATCCGCCGGTGGACTGGTTCGGATCATATCCTGGCTGATCAGCATTTGGATCAGTCATACTCTTATTAAAGCTGTCAATATTAACAGAGAAACCGTTATAGCTGTCGAAAGAATCCTGTCCATCACTGCTCAGCATATAAGAGAAGAAGGCTTTGGCAGTCTCCATATCTTTTGATTTGCTGTTAATGCCGATCACATTGGACGGAATATAAACGTTCTCAAGGCTGCCAGGTAATTGCTTATAAGTAATATCCGCATCTCTCCTCATAGCAGATGAAATGCTTTCCAGACTGTCGGAGCTGGACATGGCACCATAGGCAAGCTGAAACTGGCCAGCCAGGATGTAGAGAACACTCCACGACGGATCGCTGGTACCGTACCATGACGCATCCAATTCACCCATATCATCACTGGTGTAGTAAGACAGCGTATCTTCAAAATCTGTCTTTTCATCTTCAGACATTGAATCACAGAATGCATTAAAGAGCGTCTTGATATCCTGAAGATAAGTCTTCAGATTATCTTTATTAAGAGATCCGTCTTCATTGAACCAGCTGGCTGAATTGACAGGCATCATATCTCCAAGGAGAGAAAGGGCTGACCAGGATTCAACAAGGGCTGCATCCCCCTCTTTTGCTTCCGAAACATACTGTTCAGCCATTGCTGCAAAATCAGAAAGAGAATTGATCTGATCCAGCATGGATTTCTTTCCAATCAGAACAGGAACTCTGAATTTAGTTGGAATAGCGTAGAGTTTGCCGTCGTCTGTCTGGTAAGTATTGGCAATGTTTTCAAACAGTTTGCCTTCAGAGATCATCGGTTCAGTTATGTCGCTGATATCTGCCAGAAGGCCCTTTTCAACATAGGAATCGATCGGAAGACCGTCAAGAAAAATGATATCCGGTCCTTCACCGGCCATAATCTCCGTGTTAAGTGTACGGATAGCATCAGATGCGGTAATGGCATCGTCATAGGAGACACCGTATTCTACATTCACATAGATATCCGGATGACTCTTCTGGAACATGGCTGCCAGTGTGCGTATATCATAATTATCCTGCAGAGAATATATGGTCAGCTCTTTATCAGGCTTTTTAGCTGCTTCCGCATCATAGGTGTAGTTCAGTAATGTTTCTGTGGATTCATTGCCTGAATAATCTGAGAATCTCAGGAGGATATCCCCATTATCCTTGATGATCATGTTGTCCACATTGCTGTTTGGTGAAATAAGGGAAGACATATTGGCATCAACAATCTGTTCGGAAGTGCTGTCTGTTAAATTATAACTGAAAATACCATCGCTGCATACATAGTAAATGATACTGTCATCCTTCAGATAATTTGCAATAACGACACTGCCTCTGGAATTCTGGAATATTTCTGCCAGTGCTTCATGCTCAGCTGTCTTTTTGCCCGTAGCCGCATCATATTCAGCAACCTTTTCCCAGTTGTAGATCAGCAGCTTATCGCCGCAGAGATACATATCATTGATCCAGTCAAAATCTTCAATTGTGCTGATAACTTTTCCATCACTGATGGAAACCTGATAAATCGAACCATTATAGTCCAGTACATACAGGGTATTACTGTCTACAAGCTTAAAGGTTTGGATACCATTGTAGTTCTCATAATCCGGTTCACCGTCTTCGCCTTCATTGATGATAATGCCATCATCCTCTGTCTCGTCAGGTATTTCATCTTCAATCGCTTCTGCCGTATCAGCGCCTTCTGATTCATCGTCCGTATCGATCTCTTCAGTATACTGGTATTCATAATGTTCCGTTTTGGAGATACCAGGAATCTCCACCGGAATCTCTTTCAGCTGACCGTCTTTGGAAAGAAGGTAATATGTAGATGTGGAATCGTTGATGGACATATTGCCTTCCTGACGTGATACGTTGACAGTATAGACAAAGGCCAGATTGCCTTCTTCATCCATGGCAGCCGTATTCATATATCCGTATGTATTTTCATCATTAGCCGGCTTTAATTCTGAGATCGCTGAAAGATCCATGGATGATGCCGTCCATGTCTTGCCGCCATCGGTTGAATCCATAATAGAAAATCCAAGTTCAGAACTGTCGTTGATCAATGTACGGATCGTGCCATCTTCCAATTGTGTCATTGTCTGAATATAGGCATAACCGTATTCATCATCGGTGCTGACAGGATAACCATAATCCTGCTCTACATAACGTCCTTTCTCGCCTGAGCTGCCGGCTGTGCTGTTATTATTGCTTCCGGAATTTCCCGAACAGCCTGCAAGTAAAGAAACTGCCATTGTCAGAACAAGTCCGGCACTTACAAGTTTTTTTAATTTTTTCATAAATATGTCTACCTCCGTATCATTATATTTCAGATTAGCCACAATCTAAACTATTATTATTTTATCAGATTTAGCATGAAAATACAGGTTCTATTTTCTTACAATTCGGGAGAATGCTTACGATTTTCTTAAGATTTCGTAATTCATAACTAAATCAGACGATAGACCTGTTCAAATAGGGATCTGTGAACTTTTTTTCTTGTAATTTCCACAAGGTGGAGGGCTGTCCTGTCTACTATCGTTGTCTGTACAGCATCTTTTGAAGCTTCTTCTTTTAAACATTCCATCAGCTGACGGAGGTGATCCTGATTTTTCATATTAATAAAATCTACGATCACAATTCCTGATATATTTCTAAGACGAAGCTGACGACATACTTCACGGGCTGCTTCCATATTGATTCTGAAAAAGTTTTCTTCCATATTCTGCTTACCGACAGCTTTACCTGTATTGACATCTATCACTGTCAGCGCCTCCGTCGGTTCGATGACCAGATAGGCACCTGATTTTAACCAAACTTTCTTCTGTATGGCTTTTTCAATTTGCGCTTCTATACCTTTTAGCTTAATAAGCGAATACGATGGGTCATCATAATATTTTAAAGTAAGACTGGATGTTTCCGATTTGTCTGCAGCAAAAGTATCTGAAATTTTCCGATAAATAGTCTCACAGTCAGTGGTTACAACACAGCTGCCGGATCTTCGTGCCTGACGAATAGTCTGTTCGTAAATTGTATCACCGGACCAAAGTTTTGAAAAACAGGTTCTGCTTCTATAAATTGACATAATATGATTATAGTTAACTAATAAAGCGGCCATTTCCCCGTAAATAATGTCGGCAGACATATCTTCTGCTTCTGTTCTGATCATCCATCCTGTGTCAGTATATGAAGAATCAGCAATGATAGACCTGAGCCGTTCACGTTCATTGAAAGATTTTATTCTGGATGAGATGAGGATTTTATGAGGTTCGGCATTTAATACCGTATAACGGCCCGGAAAGCTCAGCTGCCCTGTCAAGGTCCAGGCTTTTGTTTTCAGATTTTCTTTTTCCACCTGAACAACGATCTCATCGCCGGCCACAAGCTTATCATTTTTTTTGGAATTAACAAAAAGATGATTTTTATTGCTGTTCAGGGAATAATATCCCATGATACCAGGCTGGATTTCCACAAAAGCGGCCTGAATATTCGGTACGATATGTTTGACTTTTCCGATATAGATATCTCCTATCCGAACCTGATCCTTTTCAGGTTCCAGCCACAGCTCACAAAGCAGTTCATTTTCATAAAGGGCTGTCAGTATCTGTGACTGCCAGCCCGTAATAACTATCTGTTTCTTCATTTTATCCCATAAAGGCATCAAGTGAAACAAGATGCCGTCCTTCCTGGTCATTGCACGTATCCGTATACATATCACAGCGTGTGATCAGCCATCCATAGCTGTCGCAGGATAATCCTTCCTTCTCACAGAGCGTCTGCATGACAAGCTCCGGTTTCAGATTGGCAACACTTCCTGCTGCCACCTGCATCCAGATACCGCCCTGATCTGTCACGTACATTTCATAGATCAGCGGGCGGATATCCATCTCACGCTCACTTTTCTTTGTCTTTTTAACAACTCTGATTTCAGGCCTCTCCATAAAATGCAAAACGGCTGATGCCAGTGTTTTCTTATCACATGGTTCCATCCCTTCCCTGAAATCGATCTGATAATCAGCAGCAGCAATCATGGACATGGACGTTTTTGCGTCATCCGGAAGATGGCGAATGCTGTATACGGTAATGCCTTCTACCATCTGGGCATTGACTGCCTCTTTCATGGCTTCCAGATCGTCATAACTATTGACTTCCATATCCAGATATTCGCCGCAGCTCTCCAATCCCACACCAAGAGGTGATGCAAAGGAAAGGTAAGGATGGGGATGAAATCCCTGAGAATAGCGGATATCTACGTTGGCTCTGCGGAATGCTTTCTGGAAATAACGCATAATATCCAGATGACCGATAAACTTTACAATTCCCTTTTTACCGAAACGCATTCTAAGCTTCATAGCAGACACCTCCTTCATAAACACGGCAGCCGCAGCCGGAACATCCCTGACGGCAATTCGGTGTGACTTTGCCTTCCATGGAACGTTTGTATTCGCGGATCAGAAATTCCTTTGAAACGCCTGCGTTGATGAAATCCCACGGAAGCTTTTCATCCAGAGGGCGTTCACGATGCACATAAAAGGCCGGATCAATCTGACACTCATCGAAAGCTTTCATCCAGCCTTCATAATTGAAAAATTCGGACCATGAATCATAGATACAGCCATTGTTATAAGCGGCTGCCAGAACCTTACCCAGCCGCCGGTCTCCTCTGGCAAAAATACCTTCCAGCTTTGTCAGCTCGAATTCGTGCCAGTTATAGCGAAGACTCTTGTGATTGAGCTGTTCCTTCATTCGGGCACTGAGGAATTTCTGTTTGGCTATGAACTCCTCATCGGTACACTGACGTACCCACTGAAACGGAGTAAATGGTTTTGGCACGAAGAAAGAAGTACTGGCTACCACATCAACGCGGCCGTTGCCAGGACGCTGGCTTTTTGGTATCTCATAAAAAGTTGCCGCTACTTTATTGGAAAGTTCTGCAATTCCGGCAATATCTTCTTCTGTTTCTGTTGGCAGTCCCAGCATAAAATATAATTTTACTCTGTTCCATCCACCGGCAAAGGCATCAGCAGCACCTTTTAGGATGACATCCTCTGTCAGACCCTTATTGATCACATCACGCATTCTCTGACTGCCTGCTTCCGGCGCAAAGGTCAGACTGCTCTTTTTCACATCCTGTACCTTGGACATGATATCCAGCGAAAAGGCATCAATACGGAGAGACGGCAGGGATATATTGACTTTCTTGGCAGCACAGGTATCGATCAGATAGTCTGTCAGCTCCTGCAGCTCAGAATAATCGCTGGAGCTTAAAGAACTGAGTGAAATCTCGTCATGCCCTGTGGATTCAAGCATCTTTGCGGCATGTTCCTTCAGATATTCAAGGGAACGTTCCCTGTTAGGTCTGTAGACCATACCGGCCTGACAGAAACGGCAGCCGCGGATACAACCCCTCTGAATCTCCAGAACGACTCTGTCCTGAGTAACCTTGATAAATGGAACCAGCGGTTTCTCCGGATACAGAACAGTGCTCAGATCCTGCACGACCTGTTTCTCAATGACTGCCGGTGCACATGGTCTGTTCGGTCCAAAATCGGCAATGGTACCATCCGCATTGTAGCTCACATCATAGAACGCAGGAACATAGAGCCCGGGAATAGCCGCTGCTTTCTCAAGAAAATCGATTCTGCTGCCGCGCGCTGCCCTGTTTTCTTTATAGGCATCCATCAGATCATCATATACGGTTTCACCTTCGCCAATATAGAAAATATCAAAAAAATCCGCCAGAGGTTCAGGATTATAAGCACACGGACCGCCGCCGATCACAATAGGATCACTATCACTGCGTTCAGCAGCAAGAAGCGGAATACCGCTTAAATCCAATACCTGCAAAATATTGGTGTAACACATCTCATATTGGATGGTGATACCAAGGAAATCGAAATCTCTGATCGGATTCTGAGATTCCAATGCAAAAAGTGGTATCTTCCGTTCTCTCATGATGGCATCCAGATCCATCCACGGTGAGTAGACTCTCTCACAGTAAACATCGTCCCGGGCATTGAGCATATCGTATAAGATCTGAATTCCGAGATGGGACATGCCGATTTCATATACATCCGGGAAACACATGGCAAAGCGGATATCCACCTGTGCCGGATCTTTGATGATCGTATTGATCTCGTTGCCCAGATATCGGGCCGGTTTGTCAATTTTTAATAAAATATCGTCACTTAAAGCCAGTTTTTTCATATATAAAACACCTTTCATTTTGTGCAATTTATATTTAAATAGTAAAGTAGAGAAATTGATAACCTGCATAAATTGTACTATAAGGCTTAATTGATGTCAAAGTATATATGCCGGAAAAAGCAAACTATAATTTCCTGATTCAAAAAAACAAGCACGAAACTTGCATTTCGTGCTATCCTTGCTGCACGGCCTATATCACTGTGCCGTCTTTTATAACCATTTTCAAATTCAGATCCTTGTCAAGTAACACAACATTTCCTTTTTTTCCAGGTGCTATGGAACCATATTGATCATATTCCCCCAGTGCTTTTGCAGGGTTCATGGTGGCACATGCAACTGCTGTCTCAAGAGGAATTCCCATCTGTATTACTGCTGTTCTCATACATTCCATCAGATTGGTTGCCGAACCGGCCAGTGCACCGTTCGATACCAGCGTTGCGTGATGGCCGGCAACATCCACATCCAGACCGCCCAGCGTGTAACGTCCGTCAGGCATTCCTGTGGCGCGCATACTGTCACTGATGAGAATCATGCGATCCCCGCCCATCATTTTGAAAGTTGCCCGTACAACGGATGGATGGATATGCACACCATCACAGATCAGTTCCGCATATACATGAGGACTGTCGAATACTGCACCTACTACGCCAGGTGCCCGGTGGGTAAATGCCGGCATCGCATTGTACAGGTGAACAGCATGGCAGGCGCCCGCATCAAATGCTGCCTTTGCAGTATCATAATCCGCATTTGTATGCGCGAGGGATATATGAACTTTATCCTTCATCTGACCAATAAATTCCAAAGTGTTCTTATTATACTCAGGCGCAATTCCGACGAATTTTACCAGACCTTCCGATGCATCCAGAAACTGCTGGCAGATTTCCGGATCGCAGGAGATAATATTTTTCGCATCCTGTGCTCCTTTTTTTGCAGCACTGATAAAGGGGCCCTCCATATTGACGCCAACCAGGTCCGCTGCCAGCGAATGTTCTTCTTCGGCTGCCTTCTTATAGGAGGCAGCTACCGATAAAATGCGTGTCAGTTCCTCCACAGGAAGCGTCATCGTTGCAGGAGAAATGGCTGTTACTCCGATCGATGCCTCATATTTTGCAATTTCTTCGATAGCTTTGCTGGTTCCATCACAGAAATCATAGCCTTTGCACCCATGGAAATGAAGATCAATCAGCCCGGGAATCGCATAACAACCTTCCCCGTCAATGGTCTCTTCTCCGTCCTGTTTCATTCCGTCTGCAAATATGCCATTTCTGATGATAATCTCACCATCTTCAAACTTCTTTTCTTCTGTAAATACTTTTATATTCTTAATAATCATCGACATTTCCCCTTTTGAATGATCACTCTGAAGTATGATTTCTGTTTTGTCCCTGTTCCAATGCACGCAATGTATTGTCATGGAGTATCTCTCTGGCGAATTTATCCTGTTCTACATAATTGGAATAGATTATATCAATCATAACCAGAATCGGGAACTGGGGGGAGATGACATTTCCGTGATTCAGATGCTTAAGCGATGGAAAAAGCACCACCTCGTCACAGAATCTTTCAAAAATTCCTCGGTTCTTTGCCGTCAAAAGCACCGTCTTTGCCCCTCTTTTATTGGCTTCACTCAACAGATACAGTACCGATTCCGTTTCTCCGCTGACACTGATTCCAAACACCAGACTCCTCTTATCCTGAAATACTGCCTGCATTCTCATCAGATCCGAGTCCTGGATAGAATCGATATCTACACCGATTCTCATAAACCGGTACTCCATCTCCTCTGCCGCAAATCCGGAACTTCCCCTTCCACACACAAAGACCCGTTCTGCCTGGTTCAGATACCGGCTGATTCTTGCAACCTGCGCTTCGTCCATCAGACTGTAGGTCTTGTTCAGCAGCTCCTGATATGAATTCAGAATCATTCTTGTGTTGCCGGTCATAGATTCCTCTTTTTCTACAAAGGTCTCCTCGTACTGGTAAACAAATTCCCGGTATCCCCTGTACCCGCATTTCTTTGCAAATCTTGATAATGAAGCTTCCGAGACATAGAGCCGCTCCGCAATTGCTTTTGCAGAGAAATCTACCTTTTTCCGGTTCTTTATAAAAAAATCAGCAATGTTCTTCTCCACCGTTGTGAAATTGTCGTAATTGGATTCTATCATCGGCACTACCGATTTAACATAATACT
>JBJEJD010000023.1:0-5827 GCA_051877705.1 Coprococcus sp.
CGGTTTTTCATTTGACTGGAACCGTGTGATCGATACAACGGAAGAAGATTATTACAAGTGGACACAGTGGATCTTCCTGAAGCTGTTTGAGAATGGTCTTGCATTCCGTGATAAAACATTAGTTAACTACTGTCCATCCTGTAAAGTGGTTCTGTCCAATGAGGACAGCCAGGGCGGCAAATGTGATATCTGCCACAGTGATGTTATTCAGAAGTCCAAGGAAGTTTGGTATCTGCGTATTACCAAGTATGCAGAGAAGCTGCTTCAGGGGCTGGAAGAGGTGGATTATCCTGAGAATATCAAACAGCAGCAGCAGCACTGGATCGGCAAGTCCACAGGTGCTTTTGTTGATTTCAAGCTGGACAATGATCAGGAGACACTGCGTGTTTATACAACCCGTCCGGATACATTATTCGGTGTCACATTTATGGTTATTGCACCGGAGCATCCGCTGATTGACAAATATGCCGACCAGATCACGAATATGGATCAGATTAAAGCTTACCGTGAAGAATGTGCCAAGAAGAGTGAATTCGAGCGTATTGAGATCAATAAGGACAAGACAGGTGTTAAGATTGCAGGTATTCAGGCAGTCAATCCTGTTAACGGCAAGAAGATTCCGTTATACATCGCTGATTATGTTATGATGGGTTATGGTACAGGTGCCATTATGGCTGTGCCGGCTCATGACCAGCGTGACTATGATTTCGCGAAGAAGTTCGGTGAGGAGATCATCCAGGTTATTAAGGGCGGAGATATTTCTGTGGAAGCTTATGCCGGCGACGGTGAGATGATCAACTCCGATTTCCTGAATGGTTTCACAAATAAGAAGGATTCCATCGCTAAGATGATCGAAGTCCTTGAAGAGAAGGGTATCGGTGAAGCCGGTATTCAGTACAAGATGAAGGACTGGGCATTTAACCGTCAGAGATACTGGGGTGAGCCGATTCCAATCGTTCATTGTCCGAAGTGCGGCATGGTGGGTGTTCCTTACGAAGAGCTGCCGCTGCGTCTCCCGAAGGTGGAGCATTTCCAGCCGGGTGAGGACGGCGAGTCACCGCTGGCCAAGATTGACAGCTTCGTGAACTGTAAGTGTCCGAAGTGCGGCGGCGCTGCAAAGCGTGAGACAGATACAATGCCTCAGTGGGCCGGTTCCTCATGGTATTTCCTGCGTTATATCGATCCGCACAATGATGAAGCACTGGCAGATCCTGAGAAGCTGAACTACTGGATGCCGGTTGACTGGTACAACGGCGGTATGGAGCATGTAACCAGACATATGATCTATTCACGTTTCTGGCATCGTTTCCTGTATGATATCGGCGTTGTCAATACACCGGAGCCATATGCGAAGCGTTCTGCTCAGGGCCTGATCCTCGGACCTGACGGTTCCAAGATGAGCAAATCCAAGGGTAATGTTGTGGATCCTCTGGATGTTGTGGACCAGTATGGTGCAGATACACTGCGTACCTATATTCTGTTCATGGGTGATTATGGCGCATCCACACCATGGAATGAGAACTCCGTGAGAGGCTGCCGCCGTTTCCTGGACCGCGTATTCCGCATTCAGGACAAGGTTACTGCTGAAGACGTTCCTGCACTGGACAATCCTCTTCATAAAGCCATCAAGAAGGTCAGCGATGATATTGAAGAGATGAAGTATAATACAGCTATTGCTACCATGATGGCGCTGCTTAATGATTTTGAGGCTTCCAAAGCTGTGGGCAAAGACCAGTATGTGGCTTTCCTTAAGCTGCTTTGTCCGTTTGCTCCACATATCTGTGAAGAGATCTGGGAACAGCTGGGCGGCGAAGGCTTCCTGTCCGTTGCTGAATGGCCTGCATACGATGAAGCCAAGATGGCTGATGAGACCGTTGAAATCGGTGTACAGATCAACGGCAAGCCAAAGGATGCCGTTACCATTCCTGTAGATTGTGATGAAGAGACAGCTGTAGCAGCTGCCAGACTTGTACCAAAGATCGCAGCTCTGACAGAGGGCAAGACCATTGTCAAAGTCATCTATAAACCGGGCAAGATTCTGAACCTCATCGTTAAATAAATATTTGTAAATTCCAAGGGCCGTTCTCGAGGTGAGGACGGCCCTTTACTGATATACGCTCCGTGAGTCTTGAATTGACAGTTATGTCCAGTTTGGAAGATTCATGAGGGTACGCAGCTTGTTGAACTGCTGCAGTTCAGCGTCGGACATGCCGGTTTTCAGTACGTCAAAAATAAGGCGGATTTCATCATTGGTGAATGCAAGTCCCATGGATGTCAGATTCTTGTTGGCTTCAATGATGGCAGGAATCATTTCGTTGAAAGATTTCCCTTCGGACTGATTGATCAATGCCATCAGGACGGATAGTTTTCGGATATCGATTTTACGGACGGCAGGATCGTTGGCCCAGTTTGTTCGTGTCATAGTTATACCTCCGGATCTGTCATGACATCAGATGTCATGCGTATTAAGTATGCTGCTGATTGCTTATGTTGTTTAAGAGCTGCAGTTGTTCGGGTGTCAGCAGTGACTGCATATATTTCAGATAGTCATTATCTGCGCCGGACGGTGAGGAGGATGTGTTGGCTGCTGCAGGGGCATGGGACATGGATTGCTGCGTATGAGACATGACCGATGAAGCATTGTTAAATGCTGATGCAGCTGAGGCAATATCCGCAGAACCGGCGAGATTTTTATAGATTTCGTACATTTTAGCCATATTCATAATATTCAGGCATTTATCCAGCTGCTCCTTTTCTTTTGGTCCGCAGTATTTTCTCAGATCCTTTATTATTTCTTCAGGCGGAATCTGACGGCCTCCGGTGCTGCATGCACTGACACTCCCGCTGTTCAGATAATCGATCATATGCTGAAGTTCTATGGATTTTGCGATAATGGCCAATATTTTTCCTGCATCGGGACTGACGTATGCTGTAGCCGCTTTGAGCACCTGTGAGACAGAGTCATAGGATGCACTGTCTGCTTCTGTCAGATGCATATTCTGAGTATCGATGACGATCACCCCTTTACAGCATGATTTGCGGATAAAAAGAATTACTCCATATACTATATGTCTGTACAGGGAAAATATTCCTTATTTTTTTTGCCCCGGCCGGTCAAATTACATATATTGTATTAAAAGAATAGATGGAGTATGATGATAGATGGATGATTATAGAAGAAAGTCTGATTCTGACATGAATCAGATCCCGACGGATAAGGAACGGTTCCGGCTTATCGAAGACGGAGATACGATTTTTATAGAGGAAGACAATACAATCTACGAGTTGGATAAAAAATGTGCAGAGACGCGCGGCATGCGGGACAGAAAGGAAAAGACATAAAAGCGGGGGCTTTGAAAGCCCCCTTTTGTCAGATAGGTTTAGTTGTTGCATCCACAGCAGAAGATCAGAATCAGGATCCAGATCCAGTTACCGCAGCCACAATCGTTGTCATCACATCCGTTAAAGAAACCGAAACCACGTCCGCTATGGTTGTTGCCACAGCAGCAGAATAACAGGATGAGAATCCAGATCCAGTTGTTACCACAGCCACAGTTTTCGTGATTGTTGCATCCACAGTCATTACAGCAGCTGGTTGCAGCTAAATCGCTCATGTTGTTTACCTCCGTATCCGACGTTTGATATATCTTATGGGGAATGGGATGTCCATGTGCAAAATTAAAAAGGAGTTTTTTTATGTTTGAAATAACAGCCAGAAGAATGGTGGAAATCATTCATGATTGTATGGAAGAAATTGTTCAGCCGGGAGATACGGTATGTGACTGTACCATGGGAAATGGTCATGATACACTGAAGTTATGTACGCTTGTGGGAAATGAAGGAAAGGTCTACAGTTTTGATATTCAGCAGGAGGCAGTTGACAGGACCGGAAAGCTGCTGGCAGAGAATCATGTGGATCATATCGCACAGCTGATCCTGGATTCCCATAGCCGTCTGTTACAGTATATTTCGGAGCCTGTAAAATTTTTTGTATTTAACCTTGGTTATCTTCCTGATGGAGATCCGGAGATTATTACAAGGGGAGATTCTACAGTTAAGGCGCTGGAAGATATACTTTCTCTGATACCGGCCGGCGGAGGAGGTGCCGTGCTGTCCTATTACGGTCATCATGGCGGTTTGTCCGAGAAAACAATGGTGGAAGAATTTCTCCAAAATCTGCCGCCAAAATACTTTTCTGTGATGAAAGTTGAGACATTTAATCGAAAGAATACACCCCCTGTCTTATATTTGGTTAAAAGGGTGAAAGACAATAGGTAAATTCGCGAAATGCTGATTTGATTTCGACATGATTTTTATATTGATTGTGATAGAATGATTTTACCTCGAAATCCATGGTGGGGGAACATAAAACAGATGACAGGAAAAGGGGTAGTATCAATGATTCTTGACAGTCAAATGACAGAATTGGGGTATGCTTTAAAATCATACCGGGTTAGAAACAATATTACACAGCAGGAGCTGGCGGAACGCCTAGGCGTCAGTACCAATACCATTCATTTGTGGGAGACAAAAGTATGCAAACCGTCTATGGGTTCGCTGCTCGTTTTGTCAGACATGCTAAATGAGCCGTTAATTAATATCATCGAAAAAGCAAACCGTAGTTATTATTGACCAGATTTTTGAAAATTAGAAGGAAATTGGTGAATTTTCAAAACTGTTGTGATAAAATATCCCTGTGGTATTAGTAATAAAAATAAAGTGCATACTATATAGCAGGAGGGATTAACCTATGAAGAAACCTGTACTTGTGATTATGGCAGCCGGTATGGGCAGCCGGTACGGTGGTTTGAAGCAGGTGGATCCGGTGGATGCGGATGGACATATTATTATGGATTTTTCCATTTATGATGCAGTCAGAGCCGGATTTAAGAAGGTTATATTTATCATTAAACGTGAGAATGAGCAGATATTCAGAGAGACGATCGGAAGAAGAGTAGAGGGGATCCTGGATGTAGAATATGTTTTTCAGGAACTTGAGAATATTCCGGATGGTTTTGCGGTTCCGGAGGGCCGTATCAAGCCATGGGGAACCGGACATGCTGTTTTAAGCTGTCTGAATGTGATCGATGGGCCATTTGCGGTGATCAATGCCGATGATTATTATGGTCCGGGCGCTTTTGCCATGATCTATGATTATCTGACCCATCATGAAGATGACAGTTTTTACCGGTATACCATGGTGGGATATCGTCTGGGCAATACACTGACAGAGAACGGCCATGTCTCAAGAGGCATCTGTACGGTGGATGAGAACGGTTATCTGACCGGGATCCGTGAGAGAACCTATATCGTTATGACTCCTGATGGTGCCGCCTATTCAGAGGATGACGGTCTTACACTGACGGCTATATCACCTGATGAAAGGGTATCCATGAATATGTGGGGATTCACATCCGGTTTTATGAAAGAACTTCAGGCTCAGTTTGCACAATTTCTTGAAGAGGACATGCCGAAGAATCCGTTAAAGGCTGAATATTTCCTGCCTTCAGTAGTCAGCAGGCTTCTGGATGAGGGAAAAGCAACGGTAAAAGTTCTGCATTCCAATGATAAATGGTACGGTGTGACCTACAAAGAAGATAAGGCTGCTGTTATGGCTGCCATAGCCGGATTAAAACAGCAGGGTGTTTATCCTGACAGACTTATAGAAATGTAACAAATGACAATAGAAAAGGAGAAATAAGATGGTAATCAGAAAGACGAAGATCGTATGTACAATCGGACCGGCAACTAATAACGAAGAGAAAATCCGCCAGCTGATGCTTAACGGAATGGATGTTGCACGTATGAATTTTTCCCATGGTGATCA
>JBJEJD010000024.1:0-5812 GCA_051877705.1 Coprococcus sp.
TGCATCGTCTCATAATCAAAGCAAGGTGCCGGTATCTCCTCATACATATCTCTTTTTTCCGTTTCACAGAGCAGAAGTCCAATAGTTGGCGAATCACCCAATCCCCATATCTCGCCATGTGGCCAGTGGGATATATGTCCTGTTTTGTTATTATAATCAATCATCTGTTTCACCAGATAGGCACCAATCCTGCCATGAGGCTTTACATTGTACTGAAGCTCAGCCAGGGATACCGCCATCTGTTTATAAACATTCATCGGCACCTGCCATACCGGCATCTGAGATTTGAAAAGAACATTGGCAGCCGCAATATCATTCAGCAGATTAAATTCAAATCCACCTTCGGGATAAATTCCGCCGCCGATCCAGATTGCTGTCATTCTGCTGCAGATTTCCGGCTTTTTAATAATGGCAGCAGCCAGATCGGTAATAGCCCCCTGACAGGCAATGAATAATGGATGTGGATCATCTTTCATTGCTTCTTCGATAATAAAATCCGAAGCTTCTGATACCATCGGTGTCTGCTCATCCGGCATTGCACTTCCTGCACCGGTATACACCGGATACTGTCCTTCAAGTCCCATCAGTTCCAGCACTTTATGAACTTCAGCTGCACTTGCCTCTGCTGTATGTCCCTTACCATATTCCTGTGGATTATAATCAAAATGTCCTGCAATGATGCCTTTGACAATAAATTTAGGGGTCATCAGATGATGGGCAATAGCAAACTGATCATCCGCTTCATTTTTAGCGTCTGTATAAACAATCATGCGTACCTTTTTCTGATCAGGCACATCAAAATCATAATTCCATTTTCTCATCACAATTTCTCTCCTTTTAGCACCTTGCCTACCGCATTTTTCCATCCGGTATATTTCTCATTTCTGATCATTTCCGGCATTTTCGGGGTAAATACTCTCCGTGAAACACCCTCAAAAAGTTTTTCACAGTCATAAAATCCCAGACCGATACCTGCTGCATAGGCCGCACCAATACCCGACAGTTCTTCATATTCAGGAATCGTTACCCTTTTCTGAAACAGATCACTCTGAAATTGCATAAGATAATCATTCTTAGTCGGACCGCCGTCTACACGCACTTCTTCAATACATATACCCGTGTCCTGTTCCATGGCACATACCAGATCGGTAATCTGATAAGCAATACTCTCAAGCGCAGCCTTAACAAGCTCTGCCCGTCTGGTTGTACGGCTCATACCATAAAACATGGCCACCGCATCAGAATCCCAGTAAGGTGCACCAAGCCCTGAAAATGCAGGTACAAGATAGGTGCCATCCGCCGGATTAGCCTCAAAAGCCAAAACACCCGTCTCCGCCGGAGAATCAATGAGCCGCAGATCATCCTTCAGCCATGTGATGACCGCCCCTGTATAATTCAGATTACCTTCAAGTACATATTCTGCTCTTCCGTTCATTTTCCAGGCAAGGGACGTTGCCATACCGTGAGTACTCATAACAGGGGCATCGCCTATATGCATCATCATAGAAGAACCTGTGCCGTAAGTCGTTTTTATCATTCCCGATTTATGGCAGCCCTGACCGAATAATGCCCCGTGGGAATCCCCAAGCACACCATGAATCGGCACCGCTTCTTCAAACAGTCCTTCCATAGTCGTATAGCCGAAGAGTCCATCAGAATCACATACTTCAGGCAGCATCTGAACAGGCACGCCGAACAATCTGCATAGTTCTTCGTCCCAGCAAAGTGTATGTATGTTGAACAGCTGTGTTCTGGACGCATTGGAATAATCTGTTTTAAAAGCATGATCCTCCGTCAGTTTCCAGATCAGCCACGTATCAACAGTCCCGAAGCAGATTTCATCCTGCAGAGAATGTATTTCAGGATGACTTTTTAACAGCCATGCCATTTTACAGGCCGGATAATAGGCCGACAGCGGAATACCTGTTTTATATTGAATCTCAGCATTTCTCCCTGTTGCAGCGACATCCGCTTCAATACCTTTTGCGCGGCTGCACTGCCATACAATCGCATGATCCACCGGTACTCCGGTACGTCTGTTCCACATACATGTTGTTTCCCGCTGATTGCTTATTCCAATACATGCCACCTGGGAGGCCGCAACCTGTCCCTTTTTCAGAAGCAGCTTTGTTACTTCCAGCGTATTATGATAAATTTCATTTAAATCATGGGATACCCAGCCCTGATCATTGATGATCTGTCTGTGAGGCAGATCACATCTGACCTTCAGTTTTCCTTCCTTATCAAACAGAAGCGCCTTTGTTCCCTGCGTACTCTGATCAATACCAATGACATATTCCTTTTTCATACTATTTCAATATCTCCACTGCTCTGGCTGCAATACCTTCCGCATTTAATCCGTAATAGTCAAATACTTCCTTCGATGTACCCGACACGACCGGTTCATCCGGAAGAGCCATGACTTCTACTTTCTTCGGACACTCTCTGCAGACTACCTGGCACACCATGGAACCCAGTCCTCCAAACGGCGCATGTTCTTCAACAGTTATTACAGCTTTAACTTTTGATGCTTTTTCCGCTAATGTCTTCTCATCCAGCGGTTTGACACAATACATATCCAGCACGCCCGCAGATATACCTTTTCCGGCAAGTATCTCTGCTGCAGCCTTCGCAGGAGCAACCATTTCACCGCATGCCACGATCAGGACATCCGTTCCTTCAGTTACAACCGTTGCCCGATTCATAACAAAAGGTACATTCGTCTCCGAATAGACATCTTCAACTGCATTTCTGCCGACACGTATATAAGAAGGTTTCTCATCCTGCAAAAGTGCTTCCACCAGTTTCTCCGTCTGAAAACGATCACTTGGCAGATAAACGCGCATATTCGGTATTGCTGACATCGCCGCAATATCCTGGGCAGAATGGTGACTCATCCCCAGAGCACCATAACTGACACCGCCGCTGATGCCTACCAGCGTTACATTCGTATTGGAATAGGCACAGTCCACCTTTGCCTGTTCATAGCTTCTGGTCGAAAGAAAGCATGCCGGAGATACAGCAAACGGTTTCTTGCCGCATTTCGCCAAACCTGCAGAGATGCTGACAAGGTTCTGTTCTGCAATGCCCGTTTCCACAAACTGTTCCATAAAATTATCTGCAAACGGCGTCATGGAGCCGCTTCCTCTGGAATCACTGCAAAGAACCACAATATCCTTATCTTCTTTGGCATGTGCCATCAGCACATCACAAATTACCTGTTTGTTGGCAATTTTATTCATGATCAAAGGGCCTCCTCTCTTGCTTTTAAATCTGCAGTAATCATGTCATACTCCTCGGCATTTGGCACTTTATGATGCCATGGCGCTTTATTCTCCATAACAGATGAACCAAATCCTTTGATCGTATTGGCAATAATAACAGTCGGACACCCTTTTGTCTGCTTTGCCTCTGCAAACGCCGCATCAAGCGCATCCATATCATTGCCGTTTACTTCAATGACATGCCATCCAAAGGCAGCCCATCTTTCAGACTGACTATCCTGTGCCATGACATCTTCAGTAGATCCGGAGATCTGCAGTCTGTTTCTGTCAACAACCGCACAGAGGTTGTCCAGTTTATAATGGCCGCCTGCCATGGCGCCCTCCCAGACAGAACCCTCCGCCAGTTCACCATCCCCCATAACGGTATAAACGCGGTAGTCCTTTTTGTTCATTTTACCAGCTAATGCCATACCGACACATACCGGCAGGCCATGTCCGAGAGATCCGGAATTCATCTCAATACCCGGCAGTTTATTATTCGGATGACCGATAAATTTAGTGTTGAATCTTGAGAACTTCTCCAGGACTTCCGACAGAGGGAAGAATCCTTTCTCCGCAAGCACTGCATAATATGCTTCGACAGAATGCCCCTTGCTCAGGACAAATCGATCTCTGTCTTCATCATCCATATTTTCAGGTGAAATATTCATCTGTTTAAAATAAAGCTGAACAAGAACATCCATAACACTCATGTCACCGCCGATATGTCCTGCTTTTCCTGCCATGATAATATCCACAGCGTCTTTACGTAATTTAAATGCCAGTCTGGCCAGTTCTTTATTGCTATACAAATCACTCACCCCTTAAATAAGCTTTAACATCCTCTTCAACAGGATCATAAAGATCCGGAACAACACCTATGTATTTGCATGCCTCATATAAAACAGGTACCACATTTTCATGAATACCGACGCAATGGTGAATATAAGGTCCCTCCACCAGCTTTGCTTCCAGACGCTTCAGGTTTTCAACCTCTACCCACAGATAAGTGCCCTTTGTGTATGGTCCCGGTATGCCCCTGGCATTACCGAGCAGCATGGAATATTCGCCATTATCACCATCAAACCTGGCCAGTGTGATATCTCCAAACTTAGCCTGTGCCTCCACAGCACCCGGATGATCAAATGCCAGCGGATAGCCAAGAGTCGGTTTTTCCTGAGCAACAGAAATCGGCCAAGGCCCGCAATGCTGTAAAAGCTCTCCGTTTTCATTATCCGGATGACGAACCGTCCAGTCAGCAAAGAAGCTTCTGGTATCATTCAGGCTGGCAGCCTCCACAAGTACCGCTGTAATGGCACCATGTATATCCGTTTCGCAGACCACAGGAAATCCCTCTTCATTCAGAAGTGAATTGGCAGCACACGGCATAATGCCAATTTCTGTCTGCAATGCATTCCAGCACTGAATAGCACCCGCATTACACCCATACTGAGCAGCCAGCTTTCTCATGGCCACCTTTAATGCCGCCACTGTCTGAAGTTCCTCAGGTTTTACACAAACGTTCATATTGCAATTACAATAATCAACGACAGCCTGTACCTCATCCGCACACTCAGCCTTTACTTTTTTCATCATGGATGTCAGCTCTGAAATCGGGACCGGTGATAACTGGATATTAAATTTCTCCAGCAGTTCTCCTTCATTGCACATCGTAGACCAGAAATCAAAAGGTCTCGGTCCAATCTGAAGGATCCGGGTATGTCTGAATGTATCAACAACATTGCAGACTGCCAGAAAATTGAAAATACCTCTTGAAAAAGCTTCATCTTCCAGCCTGCAGTTTGTCATATATGTAAAAGGCACACGAAATCTTCTGAGCACCTTACCCGTTGCAAACAGACCACACTGACTGTCACGAAGACGAATACCCTTCTCATCCGGACGTTCATCTCTTGGTCCCCACAGAAGTACCGGCAAATTCATTTCCCTTGCCAGTCTTGCGCAGACATACTCCGTTCCAAAGTTACAATGCGGGAAGAAAAGCCCCTTCACATCATTCTCTTTGAACTTCTTCGCGATCTTTTCTCTGTCCGCTTCGTCATAAAACAGGCCTTCTTCATTGATATCTGTGATATCCACAAATTCAATATCCAGTTCCTCCAGCTTCTTTCTCGTCAGATTGGCATATTTCACCGCATCCGGCGCACTGAAAATACTTCTTCTTGTAGGCACAAAACCTATTTTGATTTTTTTCATAAGATGCCTCCTTCTAAATTTAATTAAATTTCATTGAATACATATTGAATATTCAATTTAAATTAAGTATATTTTACTAAACTGTGGTGCTGTTGTCAATTGAATTTTAATAAAAAATTATTATCTAATCATTTATTTATGTTCAATTCGCACAAGCTTTTTCTCAGATATTAACGTCTTTTCAATATTTTCTTGTGTTTTTGATTATTTATTTGATTTATTGAGAATTTAGTGATAGAATTTAATATGACTAGTAAATAGAAAAGGAGAAGGATTGACAACTATGAACATCTCAGCAAAAGAACTGGCTAAAAAAATCAATGTATCACCGG
>JBJEJD010000025.1:0-5795 GCA_051877705.1 Coprococcus sp.
CTCTCATAATTGACCAGATCATCCAGTGAAACACCGAATACTTCTGCCATTGCCTTACACTTCTCAATATCCGGCAGTGATTCACCAGTTTCATATTTTGACAGAGTCTGGCGGCTGATATTCAATTTATCCGCCAGCTCCTCCTGTGATAAATGATTGATTTTTCTAAGCAAAACAAGATTATCCCGAAACATTTGACGACTCCTTTCTTATACCCAGTACACACCACCGCAAAACCGGTATTCTGGAAATGATCTCATATAAGAGCAGCCCACCCCCGAAAGCTGCTATCGTTGTCAAAGCATAAATTCCTGCACCATTCAGCTGCGTATACTTTGTCAGAAAATAAGCGGAAGCTGACAATGGCAGGTAATGGAACACATATAGACCAAAACTCTTCTTTTTCATGAATTGTGCCAGAACACCTGTCCGGTCTCCCCAGTATCTGACACAGCCGATGACTGCCAGGCAGGCCAGCCAGGCATACAGAATGGCCAGCGGACAATTGACAACCGGAGACTGGGCGTAATCTTCTCCATAATAGCAATATGTATAGAACAGACCGGCAAAAGCTGCTGCAATAAGCAGTGGTATACGATATTTTTCAAGCTGACTGATGACCGTATCATGAGAGAACACATAATATCCCAGCAGAAAGCAGAACCCGTAAATGCCAAACCGGTAAACACAGATGACAGGTGTATTCAGTATCTGTGCCGCTCCCCACACCGGGAGCACCAGTGCGATTAGTACTGCCATATTGGTTTTTTCCCCTAACCTGCCAAGACGTCCCTTCTCCATTCTGCGGACAAGAATCAGAACCATGGACAGTATCCACATGACCTGAATGGTCCATAAAACGCCGGTGCCCGAAGCCACCATGATCAGATACATGACAATCCCCGGCATTGTATCCGACATGGTATCAAAAGCATTGCTGACTGCCATATTAAAATATCCCTGAATCCATCCGAACACCAACAGCCCGATGGTTGACGGAACCAGAAGCTTTCTCGTTCTCACCCGGATGAATTCTCTGTCGCTGTGATCATCAAGATAATATTTTGCACACATTCCGCTGATGATAAATAAAATGACCATAAACCATGGATACAGCAGGTACTGCACTGCATCCTGACAGCGGACTTCAGTAATAGGTCCGATCACGCCTTCCACAATGATTCCGTTAAACATATAGATCACATGATAAACGACCACCAGCACAATTGTCATCCAGCGAATATTGTCTATATAGTATTTTCTCATATTTATTCCACCTTTGCCATATTTTTTAACATATTATAGCAAAGAAATGACATCTGCTCCACCAACCCTCCTTAACCAAAACTCTGCTCATCTGTTAAAAATCGTGGCAAAAATAAAGCCCCCTGCAAACTGCGGAAATGATATCCGCAAATCTGAAGGAGGCTTCTGATCACCTTATCATTTATTTAAAATATGCCACACCGGACTCAAAGATCATCTGATCCGGGTTGCCGTAAATGTTCTTGGCAACGGCTTCTCCGATTCGCTCGGAATGTCCCATCTTACCAAGGATACGTCCGTCAGGACTTGTAATACCTTCAATAGCTGCATAGGATGCATTCGGATTGAAGTCTTCATCCATGGTCGGATTGCCGTCAATATCCACATACTGTGTTGCAACGCAGCCCTCTGCGAACAGCTTCTCAATCCATGCGTCACTGGCTACAAAACGTCCCTCGCCATGGGAAATCGGAATTGAATATACCTCACCCGGAACAGCCTTGGAGAGCCATGGGGATTTGTTGGATACAACCTTTGTATAAGCAACCTTTGAAATATGGCGGCCGATATTATTCGTTGTCAGAGTCGGAGAATCCGGCTGCTGCGGTGTGATCTCGCCGTAAGGTACAAGACCCAGCTTGATCAGTGCCTGGAAACCATTGCAGATACCAAGTGCCAGACCGTCGCGTTCCTTCAGGAGCTTCATAACCGCTTCCTTGATCTTCTCATTTCTGAAAGCTGTGGCGATAAATTTACCGGAACCATCAGGTTCATCACCGGCTGAGAAACCGCCAGGGAACATGAGAATCTGAGCGTCACTGATACCTTTAACAAATGCATCTACGGATTCTCTGATGCCATCAGCACTCAGGTTTCTGAATACCTGTGTCTGAACCTTCGCACCGGCTTTTTCAAATGCCTTCAGGGAATCATATTCACAGTTGGTGCCCGGGAATACAGGGATAAATACCTTCGGCTGCGCGATCTTGTGATTGCAGATAACGATGCTGCCGTTCTTGTAGACCGGTGTATCGATCTTCTTCTGTTCAACACCGGAGCGGGTCGGGAATACCTTTTCCAGAGTACCTGTCCATGCAGACAGCGCCTCATCCATGGTTACAACTGCATCGCCATATCTGAAACAGCCATCGTCCGTCACTTCACCGACAACAGTGTAGGCGACATCGATCTTAGCCACATCCTCAGTAGCTACTTCAGCAATGATGCTGCCGTACTCACCGGATCTGAACAGGTCTTCCGCTTTCATGGTGCCATCAATGGTCACTCCCAGCTTGTTGCCGAATGCCATCTTGGATACTGCAGCCGCAATACCGCCAAAACCTAACGTATAGGCAGATACAATGACTTTATTCTGAATCAGCTCATGGATAGCCGCATACATGGCCTTCGCCTGCTCATAATCCGGCATATCATAAGCATCCTTTGCAATGTCAAATTTAACAATCTTACTGCCGGCCTTCTTGAATTCCGGTGTAATGATATCCTGCTGCTTTGCCACATCCACCGCGAAAGAAACCAGCGTTGCAGGTACATGGATCTCATTAAAGGAACCGGACATGGAATCCTTACCTCCGATGGACGGCAGACCGAAGCCGATCTGTGCTGTATAGGCGCCAAGCAGCGCGCTCATTGGCTCGCCCCAGCCTTTTGCATCCTCTGTCATGCGTTTGAAGTATTCCTGGAAGGTGAAACGGATCTTGCTGTAATCACCGCCCGCTGCAACGATCTTGGCAACAGATTCCACAACGGCATAGGCGGCACCGTGATATGGACTCCAGTTGGAGAGATACGGATTGAAACCATAGCTCATCATGGTTACGGTATCTGTCTTACCCTTCAGCACAGGAAGCTTGGCCACCATGGACTGGGTAGGTGTCAGCTGATAGCGTCCGCCGTAAGGCATGTATACACTGCCTGCACCGATGGAAGCATCAAACATTTCCACAAGACCTTTCTGGGAGCATACATTGAGGTCTGCCAGGTCCTTCAGCCATGCAGCCTTCACATCACTGACATCCGTCTTTTTATCAAAATAGCTGTCTGCCTTTGAAGCGGAGCCGACAATAACATCCGTCTCCTGATGAGCACCGTTGGTATCAAGGAAAGCTCTGGAAATATTAACGATTTCTTTGCCTCTCCAGTGCATAACAAGACGAGGTTCTTCTGTAACCTCAGCCACGCAGGTGGCCTCCAGATTCTCCTCATCTGCATAAGCCATAAATTTCTCCACATCCTTCGGATCAATAACTACAGCCATACGCTCCTGGGATTCGGAGATTGCCAGCTCTGTACCGTCAAGACCTGCATATTTCTTCGGAACCTTATCCAGCTGGATCTGAAGACCTGCTGCCAGCTCACCGATGGCAACGGACACGCCGCCGGCACCAAAGTCGTTACATTTCTTGATCAGACTGGACACCTCCTGACGTCTGAACAGACGCTGAAGCTTTCTCTCAGTCGGGGCATTACCCTTCTGAACCTCGGCGCCGCAGGTGTCAATAGACTGGGAATTATGAGCCTTGGAGGAACCTGTTGCACCGCCGCAGCCGTCACGACCCGTACGTCCGCCAAGGAGAATAATAATATCGCCCGGATCGGATGTCTCTCTGATGACATTCTTCCTTGGAGCAGCAGCCATAACCGCGCCGATCTCCATACGCTTTGCTACATAATCCGGATGATAGATTTCATTGACCAGACCTGTTGCCAGACCGATCTGGTTACCATAGGAACTGTAACCGCTGGCTGCGCCTGTCACCAGCTTTCTCTGAGGCAGCTTACCCTCAAGAGTAGCTTCCATCGGTGCTGTCGGATCCGCAGCACCTGTAACACGCATAGCCTGATAGACATAAGTACGTCCTGACAGAGGGTCTCTGATGGCGCCGCCCAGACATGTGGCCGCACCACCGAAAGGCTCGATTTCTGTCGGATGATTGTGCGTTTCATTTTTAAAGTTGATGAGCCATTCCTCAGTCACACCGTCAATCTCAACAGGCACAATGATACTGCAGGCATTGATCTCGTCTGTTTCCTCCTGATCGTCAAGCTTACCGTCCTTTTTTAACTTGCGCATGGCCATCAGGGCAATATCCATAAGGGATACATATTTATCCTTGCGTCCTGCAAAAATCTCTGCACGATGCTCCTGGTACAAATTGTAGGTGGCTTCCATTGGAGCCCTGTAATCACCGTCTTCAAATGTGACGTTCTTCAGCTCTGTCTGGAAGGTTGTATGACGACAGTGATCAGACCAGTAGGTATCCAGCACTCTGATCTCTGTCATGGAAGGATCTCTCTTCTCTTCCCCTGCAAAATAAGTCTGGATAAACTGGAAATCTTTAAACGTCATAGCCAGTCCCAGAGAATCATATAACTCCTTCAGTTCTGTCTCCGGCATGGTCATAAAGCCATCAAAAATCTTCACATCGGCCGGCTCTTCATATTCTGTCACCAAAGTCTCCGGTTTTGCCGCATTGTTCTCTCTGGAATCCACCGGATTGATACAGAAATTCTTAATATGTTCCAATTCTTCTTCTGTACAGGTTCCTGCAATGACATAGGTTATCGCAGAACGAATCACCGGTTCTTCATTTTCATTTAACAGCTTCACACACTGTTCTGCGGAATCAGCACGCTGATCAAACTGACCCGGCAGTGCTTCCACGGCGAAAACAGTTTCACCCTCCTGCAGCGGAAGCTCTTCCTCATATAAAACATCCACCGGAGGCTCGGAAAAGATTGTAATCTTTGCCTCCTCATAGGTTTTATCAGAAATATTTTCAATATCGTAACGAATAAGTACACGGACACCTGTCACTGTGTGGATGCCAAGATAATTGCGGATATTTTCAAACAGATCTTTGGCAGCAACGGCATAAGCCGGTTTCTTTTCCACATAAATTCTTCTAACGTTGCTCATAATGACCTCCCCTGTATCGGTTAGCGTCGGCGGACAAGAACATACAGACTCTTATCCACTGATGATATAATTACATCTTAACTATAACACAAATTATTTTATTAATAAAATTAATATAATTAAATTCATTTATGAACATTGCTTATGAACTTTTCGTCATATAATAACTCATGTCAGAAAATTCCTGATACACTAAATCCTCCGCTGTAAATTTTACTGTCATTTTTCCATGCATAAGGATTCTCACAATGCACACAATATTATCAACATAATTTCTATATTAAAAAATGAACAGGAGCTCTTTCATGAAAAAGAAATCAATCACCAGAGAAAATGAAAAAAAGGACCATCTGGATTATCTCCAGACAGCCGCTTCTGCAACTGACTGTACAGGTATGGTCTACACCGGCCTGCTGACTGACGAAGAAATTGACAACCTGAATGATATTTATCCCTTTGAGCCGGAACCGGCAAAAAAAACTGAAAATCCATAACCGATCCAATGACTGATGCACGATCTTTTGCATCAGCCTTTTTTGTCCTTATTTTTTTAATTCCCATAGCCGTCATAATTCTTCTGTGATATAAT
>JBJEJD010000026.1:0-5738 GCA_051877705.1 Coprococcus sp.
TATGTGTGTGTAGCTCAGCTGGATAGAGCACTTGGCTACGGACCAAGGTGTCGGGGGTTCGAATCCTCTCACGCACGTTCATAACAGAAAAAGGATAGAACTTTTAGTTCTATCCTTTTTTGTTACGAGCCGAGGCGGATCATTCAAACCCGTGATACTGATCACGGGTTCGAACTCTCGTCTCCGGGTCTACACTCCGTTTCGGTCGTTGCTAAACGTGTGCCACCGGCACACAGCAACGGTCGGTGCTGAACAGGTGCCACTGGCACCTAGTTCTCCGCTGCCGCTCCGGTCGGCACTGGACAGGCGCCACTGGCGCCTAGTGCCCTCTCACGCACGAATGATCCAGTCGGACTCGAACGGGTTCGATCTGTGTAAAAAATAATGAAGGGAGATTGTTGAATGAATAGGTTATATGCTGCATGGTGTCATTTTAAAACAATTACACAGCATAAGATACTGGTTATGAAAGGATGTTTTCGGCTTGGATTGTATTGGCAGGGATTAGTGCATGATCTATCCAAATATTCTCCGACAGAATTTAAAATAGGTATCCAGTATTTTCAAGGAAATAAAAGCCCGAATGCTGCAGAAAGGGATGAAAAAGGATATTCTGAGGCATGGCTGCATCATAAAGGGCGAAATAAGCATCATTATGAATATTGGACAGATGTGACAAAGGATAAAAGTCTTGGGATCGTAGGAGTGAAAATGCCGCTGCGATATGTTGCCGAGATGTTTGTAGATCGTGTGTCAGCATGTAAAATTTACCAGAAGGATAAGTATACAGACCGCAGTTCATGGGAATACTATAAAAGAACAAAAGATTATATTACCATACACCCGGAAACACGCCGTATGCTGGAACATCTCATCAAGATGCTGGCTGTGAAGGGCGAGGAAGAAACCTATCGCTATATTAAATATTTACTGAGAGTTAAAAAGAGTTATTAATCTACGTGTATAAAACAATAAAAAAAAGCCATACTATCTACTGCACCATATAAAGGAGGTTGATAGTATGGCAAAGACTCAGAATTACAGCAATAAAACATCGAATTGCAGTGACAGTAAGAATAGTAATAATGCAAATAACGAATCTTCAAAAAACAGCTATAACGGCAGCAGTGATTCCTCAAAGAATAGCTATAATGCCAATAGCGAGTCTTCTCAGAACTATTCTTCGAAGAATTCGGCAAAGAGATAATAAGCTGTATGACAGAAGGGGCCGCGGAATCCGCGGCCTTTACATATATCCGAATAGGAATATATGAAATTTTACAATTTCAGGGGCCGTTGATCATCTGGCAGCATATGTATAGAATAAAACCTTTTCGGTGATAGGATGAGTTTCCAATTAATAGCAGGTAAAAATTTAGATTCTTATATCAATAAAAGCCCATATATTATTCTGGATCTGAGAAATCATGAAGAATATGCTGCAGGACATATCCGGGGAGCACAGAATCTTCCTTATGCATATTATGATAAATTTATAGAGAAACTTCCGCGGGAAAAGACATATATTTTGTATTGTAATTATGGATCCATCAGCATGCTGGCCGGAAAAAGAATGGATGAAGCAGGATACGATGTTTTAAGTATAAGTGGTGGAATTTCATCATATCGCGGCAGCTTATTTGTATAAAAAGTAAAAATTGCGAAATTCAGGCAGGCGTGTCTTGCCTGTTTTTTGTAAAAAGTATATACTAAAAGATGAAGCGGACCAGATAGAGGAGAAAAAACATGGAAAAAAGTACATTTGAATATGTTGTGCCATGTCATTTTGGCATGGAAGCCGTATTAAAAAGAGAGATAATAGCGCTTGGTTATGATATTGCCAGTGTGGCGGACGGCAGAGTTACCTTTCATGGGGATGCCACAGCCATTGCCCGGGCGAATATTTTTTTGAGAACGGCAGAAAGGATTTTACTTTGTGTCGGTAGATTTAAAGCCAGAACGTTTGATGAACTCTTTGAGGCAACCAAAGCAATTCCATGGGGAGATTACATCCCTGTAGATGGGAAATTCTGGGTAAAAAAAGCTTCAACAGCAAAGAGTCAGTTATTTAGCAGTTCAGATATTCAGTCAATAGTGAAAAAAGCGATTGTTGAACGTCTGAAGTTGACATATAGGGTGGACTGGTTTAAAGAGGATGGCGATGAATTTCCTCTTAGGGTTTTTATATTGAAGGATGAAGTGACGATTGCTTTGGATACAACCGGTGAATCTCTGCATAAAAGAGGATACAGGAAGCTGACTGGGAAGGCACCTGTATCAGAAACACTGGCAGCTGCTCTGATTATGCTGACACCTTGGAACAAAGACAGGATTCTGGTTGATCCTTTTTGTGGCAGCGGGACTTTCCCTATTGAAGCTGCGATGATTGGAGCCAATATTGCACCTGGCATGAATCGATCATTTACAGCGGAAGCCTGGAAGCATCTTTTGCCTAAAAAGGGATGGTATGATGCCATAACTGAGGCAAATGATCTGATGGAGAATGATATTGATCTGCGTATACAGGGATATGATATAGATGGAGAAGTTGTGCGTGTTGCTATGGCCAATGCAAGAATGGCAGGTGTTGATCATTTGATTCATTTTCAGCAGAGACCGGTAAGTGAATTGCGTCACCCAAAAAAATATGGTTTTATCATTACGAATCCTCCGTATGGGGAGCGACTCGAGGATAAAGCTGCATTACCTGCGTTATATACAGAAATCGGCCAGGCTTTTCGGATGTTGGACAGCTGGTCATATTATGTTTTGACTTCTTATGAAGATGCAGAACGTTATATTGGCAGAAAAGCAGATAAAAATCGTAAGATATATAATGGTATGATAAAAACATATTTTTATCAGTTTATGGGCCCGAAGCCGCCAAGAAACCTGGAAAATAGGAGGTTCAATTGAAACACTTAAAGCGTTTCATTCTTTTTGCACTGGTGTTGGGAATCGGAGGTATACTCTGGTATAAAGCCCCTGTTACCCATTTCCGGGGACAGGATTCGCAGGCTTTGACACAGCATTACAATGCAATCAAGGCGGAAGATATCAATAGTAAAGAGATTTTATTATACCTTGACGGGCAACCGGCAGAGCCCGACAGAGATAGAAAAATATGGATGTCTGATGAACTGTCGTTGATGATTCCGGATGTCATGGTTAATGATCTGTTTCAGTGTGAAGCAGCATGGCTGGACAATGATGTAATACGGCTGACTAAAGATCAGAAGTGGATAGATATAGATGAGGCAAAGCAAGATGATAATGGACAACTTTGCCTTTCTGCAAATTTACTGGCAGATTTCTTTGGATATACTTATAGCTGGGATGAAGAGACAAATACGGCACATATAACTTCAGCAATTTCAGAGAAGCTAAATTTGCCGGAAAAATATGATCTGCGTGATTATAATAAGGTTTCAGATGTCCGTGATCAGGGAAGCTGGGGAACCTGTTGGGCTTTTGCATCTTTATCTGCGCTGGAATCTTCATTGCTGCCCGAGGAAAAATGGCAGTTTTCTGTGGATCATCTGGTACTGGAAAACGGCTTTCAGGCTAATGTGGCTGAAGGCGGTGATTATAATATGGCATTGGCGTATCTGACCGGTTGGAAGGGACCGGTGAAGGAAGATGAAGATCCTTATGGAGATGGACAGTCTGTTCCTGGATTGGAGGCTGCTGTTCACCTTCAGGAAGCCGTTATTATTAATGAACGGGATTATGATCAGATTAAGTCATTGATCTGCCGTTATGGTGCTGTACAATCAGCTATTTATTCGCAGCCGGATATAAGTGAATTAAGCGAGTATTACAGTGAAGAGAATGCGGCCTACTATTATCCGGACAGTATGGAATGTAATCATGATATCGTCATTATCGGATGGGATGATAATTATCCAAAAGAGAATTTTACAACTCAGCCGGAAGGCGATGGCGCTTTTATCTGCAAGAATAGTTGGGGAGCAGATTTTGGGCAGGACGGATATTTTTATATTTCCTATTATGACAGAAACATAGGTATATATGGAGTAGCATATACGAATGTGGAACCGGCAGGCAATTATGACCGGCTTTTTCAGTCAGATCTGCTGGGATGGACAGGATCCATTGGCTACAATGAGCCTAATGCATGGTTCGCAAGTGTCTATGAGACTGAGCGAGACAGCAGTATGAGAGCTGTCGGTTTCTATGCAACAGATGCGGATACGTATTATGATATTTATGTAGTTCATAATTTTGATTCTATAGAGGATATGGATCGCAGGCAGATCGTTCAGAGCGGTTATATTCAGGATAAGGGATTTTACACTATTGATTTGGAGCAGCCGCAGGAACTGGAGGCCGATGAACGGTTTTCGGTTATTGTTGATATTTATACAAAGGATTCAATGCATCCGATAGCCATAGAATATGCTTCCAATAATCTGACAGCCGGAGTAGATATTTCTGACGGAGAGAGTTATATGAGTTATAATGGAAAAATGTGGAGTCATATGGAGGCCGCGTCGGAATGCAATGCATGTTTGAAAGTTTATGTGGATTTTGTGGAATAGAGGAGAAGTATTATGCAGAAGCTTATTTTTGCAACGTCAAATCAGGATAAAATGAGAGAAATCAAAGAGATTATGTCAGATTTTCCTGTAGAAATCATATCCATGAAGGATGCCGGTATCAATGTGGATATTATTGAAAATGGTACTACATTTGAAGAAAATGCTGTTATTAAAGCAGAAACAATTGAAAAGGTAACAGGAGCTATTGTACTGGCTGACGATTCCGGTTTGGAGATCGATTATTTAAATAAAGAACCGGGGGTTTATTCAGCAAGATATATGGGAGAAGATACATCGTATCATGTTAAAAATATGAATCTTATTCAAAGGCTGGAAGGCGTGCCGGATGAAAGAAGAACTGCAAGATTTGTCTGCGCTGTTGCAGCAGCTTTTCCGGATCGTGAAACAGTGACAGTGCGGGGCACTATAGAAGGAAGAATCGGATATCACGAGGAAGGAAACAATGGTTTCGGATATGACCCGATCTTTTATCTTCCGGAATATGGTTGTACGACGGCTTCACTTCCGCCAGAGAAGAAGAATGCCATCAGTCACAGAGGGAAGGCATTGCAGATGATAAAAACGGTGATAGGTCATTATCTGGCTGAACATGAGGATAATTAATAAGCAGAGGCGAAGAAATGAGAGTACTTCTTGTCAGTGATTCACACGGAAGAAATCAGAATATGGAAAAGGTTATACGTAAAGTCAGCCCGATTGACTTGCTGATTCATCTGGGTGATCTTGAAGGAAGTGAAGGTTATCTGGAGACCATATCACCCTGCCCTGTAGAGATGGTGGCAGGAAACAATGATTTCTTTTCAAGGCTTCCGCGGGAGAAGGTTATTCAGCTTGGAAAACATAAGATTTTTATGACTCATGGACATAATCATTATGTAAATTATGGAAATGAGAGATTAAGGGAGGCGGC
This sequence comes from Coprococcus sp., assembly GCA_051877705.1. Classification (GTDB taxonomy): domain Bacteria; phylum Bacillota; class Clostridia; order Lachnospirales; family Lachnospiraceae; genus Coprococcus_A. The sequence continues at coordinate 5,494 of JBJEJD010000026.1, forward strand.
CCGGCAGAATGGATGTGATTTCGTTTTTTTCGGTCATATCCATCGTCCCGTTTATGATATGGATGAGGATGTAACTGTAGTTAATCCGGGCAGCATTTCCCTTCCGCGTCAGGATAATCGGCGTCCTTCGTATGCAATGGTGGATGTAGACAGAAAAGGAGAAATTCATATTTCAATCTGTTACATATAAAAATAAAAAAAATTAAAAAAAAGCTTGACAATTTGGGATTTGTCATTTAGAATAT